>CAXTRN010000168.1:0-8158 GCA_964246645.1 uncultured Acidobacteriaceae bacterium | reverse complement strand
CGGGGCTCATCCAGCGGCCCTGGGTGGAGTTGTACTGGCGGAACTGGGCGTGCGAGGTGCCGGATTCGTAGTCGTATTCCGTGCCGGCGAAGTGTTCCCAGGCGTATTCCTGGTCCCCGGTGGCGGCGTAGCCGTCGCCGAAGGCGAGCGACGAGAACCCGGAGCCGACCGCGCCGGTCGGCCCGGTGCGCATCCGTACCGTGCCCAGCCAGTCCGCATGTTCGAAGTGGGTAGCGCCGTTTGCCCGGACCAGCAATGGCTTGCCGTTCCAGTACACCAGCGTACTTTGCAGCGTTTGGCTGGGAGCGAACCAGACCGAGACCCGCTTGCCGTACTGGTCGAAAACGAACTCGTTGGCCCCGGAAGACCGCTGCATGGCCACCCTTTGGTTCAACGCGTCGTAGTTGTCGGTCGAGGCCGAAGAGCCGCTGTCGACCTGAATGACGTTGCCGTCCGCATCGTACCGGTAGTTGTGGAAGCCGTCGTTGATCTCGTTGCCCGCCGCGTCGTAAGGGGCTTTGCGTGAGTTGGTTGTTGCAACAACCGCGATCGTCGGTGAGCCAACCTTCAACGCGCGTGGTATACGCCCCCAAATGCTTCCACAATCACCTGCCGGGCAAACAAGTCGCTCATTCGCTCGCTTGTCAGCAACTCCGCTTTGGGTCCATCCGCTATCTTGCGCCCTTCGCGCATCATCAACACCCGTCCGATCTCCGGAAAGATGTCGCTTACCTGATGGGTCACCAGTAACATGCTCACACCGGCTCGCGCCAGTCCGCGGAGCATCTCCCGCAGATCCTGCTGAGCCCCCAGGTCCAGCGCATTCGAAGGCTCGTCCAGCAGCAACATCTGTACCGCACCCGTTGTTCCGGCCAGCGCCCGCCCAATCATCACCCGCCGTTGCTGCCCCGCACTCATCGCCCCTACAGGCTTGTTGCGCAATCGTTCCGCGCCCACCATCGCGACAATCTCTTCCGCCCGCTCGCGCATGGCTGCCGTTACCCTTAGGTTCGGCCACAGCATCGAACTTGAGAAGAAACCCGTCAGTACCGCATCGAAACCAGTCATCATTAATATCGGCTTGCCTGGTAATTCCGCGCTCACCACCCCCATACGCCGGCGTAGTTCCGACACTTCCCACCGCTCGCGCCCAAAGATCCGAACCCGCGTCTCCGGCCGTGGAAGCGGATACAGCTCACACGTTAGTACCTTCAACAAAGTTGATTTGCCACACCCATTCGGTCCCAAAAGCGCGATCTGCTCCCCTTGCTCCATCCGTAAGGACACATCGTGTAGTACCACCTCGTCCCCGCGGGCGGCATACAGATGCTCGATCGCCACAATCGGCACGGCCTCGTCCGGCGGTCGACTTTTTTCGCTCGGCTCGGCTGCATTGCCCGGCTCCATCTCTCTTCAGTTCTCCTTCAGCGCACGTCTTCCGCGCCCTGCCCGGAGAAATACGCCGAGAATCCGGATACCCGCCTGAAGTGATGCCTTCATATTGCCCGAAACCTTCGACTCTCCAGCTATCCTGCATCGATACGGTAGCGGGATTTCCTGAATGCGCAGACCCTGGCGCACAGCTTTGATCTGCATCTCCAGGTTCCACCCAAAGGTCATTTCGCGCATATTCAGTGCTTGCAGCGACGTCCGCCGGATCGCCCGGAAGGCCGACATATCCGTGTAGCGAAAGCGGTACAGCACCCTCACCAGCGTGCTGATCAGATGCGCCGCAAAGACCTGACTCGGCAACATCGATCCCTGTTTCCGCCCTGCGATACGTGACGACAGAACAAAGTCCGCCTCGCCAGCCGCAATGGGAGCGATCAGACGCTCCATGTACTCCACCGCATCCGCCCCATCGCCATCCAGAAAAACCAGAATTTCGCTTGAGGGCAAGGCCGCCATGACGCCGGCGTGCATCGCGGAGCCATACCCTCGCGGTGCTTGAATAACACGTGCGCCGGCCTGCGCTGCGAGGGTTCCCGTTGCATCTGTGCTTCCGTTGTCGACGACGATGCACTCAGCAATCCGTGCCCAAGGCATCGACATTACTACCTGTCTGATCGACTCTGCTTCGTTCAGCGCCGGAATAATAACCGACACAGCGAAACGCTTTACCTTGGTTGCATCACTCATCTATTCCATCGCTCATCAACCATCATCGATCTAGCCATCACTGATCTATTGCCTCACTCATTTCCTGCATCATTCATCTATCCCATGCTTCAGAGGGTAGCCACCCCTTCTTCAATCTCTGCAAAGGTGTTTGCTCCCATCCTTGCCCCGAAACGCGTCCGGGAGCATATCCGTTTCCACACGCCCCAGCGGTCAAACGCCCATTCCAGCGCGAACGCTCCCAGGACAGCGGCATATAAGCACTTGTTCAAAAAAAACATCTGCGGTCCCGGAGCGGCATACTTTGTTGTGTAGCCGAAAAAAAAAACAAGTACATAGGTAATCAGCGGCAACCGCGGTACCAACACCAGTAATGGGACCAGCCAAAG
This sequence comes from uncultured Acidobacteriaceae bacterium, assembly GCA_964246645.1. GTDB lineage: Bacteria > Acidobacteriota > Terriglobia > Terriglobales > Acidobacteriaceae > Granulicella. The sequence goes on along the minus strand of CAXTRN010000168.1, from coordinate 5,651 downwards.
GTTATACCAGGCATAATGCGGAGAAAACAGCAGCATCATGGCAAATGCCAGCATCGCCGCTGTACGCATAAATGCTGGAACACGCTCTCCCTTACCCCCTTTTTGATCCCAAGTCGGCATCGTTTCGACGGTGGCGTCGCGCCATGCCCAAAACGCCAGCCCACCCAGGATCAGCACGCATAAAACCAGGAACGCACCCGTTGGCACACGCGCCAATCCCGGCAGCGTGTGCACGTAGTCCAACAGGAAAAATCGCGATCCGCTGTCGATGCCTTCTTCCTTCGTGTACCCCGTCAAAAAGCCGAAGACCCTCCAACCCACTGACGCATACACCGCGTACCCGGCGATGCACACAGTTGCCAGCGTGGCCGGCATCTTCCAATCACGGCGTTGATACAGCGCCGGCACAAGAACCAACGGGTAAAATTTCGTCATCACCGCGCAGCCAAGAAAGAGCCCCGTCCATACCGGCTGGTTCCGCCAGCGAAACAGCAACGCCAGCGCGAGAAACCCACAAATCGCTGCATCCACATGCCCGGCGTTGCCCACCTCCCAAACGACCAGAGGACACCACAATAGCAACAGCACCTCCGCTTTCGGTCGCTCAAGCCGCTGCAGCAGACCTGCAAGCGCCGCTCCGGTGAGCCCCACAAAGGCCAGCATCAGCAGCTTCATCGCCTCCACCGTCGGTGCAAAGTACGTGGCAAACCAGAAAATCATCTGCGCCGCCGGTGGGTAAATCGTGGGCGCGTAATCACGGCGGTTGATATTGTCGAAGATTTCCTGGTTGGGTTCGCGCAAAAACGTCAGCGCCGCGTTGCCCGGTACATACCGGTAAGGGTTAACGTGCGCATGCTGCACAATGCCGTCCCACACATAGCGGTAAATGTCGGACGACAGATACGGATCGGTCAAATACGTCATCGCGTACATCGGCACGGCAAATCCAACAACAATGCCCAAGGTCGCCCGATTGATCGGCTGCGTGCGCACCATGATCACCGCACCGAGGTACACCAGGACCGAAAGCATCGAAACATTGGCGTGGCCGATGTTGTAGTGCGCAATCTCAGCGACAAACTGATGCGCCAGCACCACAAGCAACAGCCCCAATACACAAAGCACACCATTGGTCAGCCGGGCATCGCCTTCTTCCCAAACGCGCACTCGCTCTTGCACCCGGGCCTGCACGCGCGTCGGACGAGCGCCCATCGCATTCACTTTGCCACGCTCCCAGGCTCCACTGCCTGTGCCTGCCGAAGCTCCCGCCGATTCCGCAGATACGCTCGCGTGTGCCGCGCGTCATAGCCGTCTACCCCGCCTGCTCTTGAAAACCCGGGTCGCTGCCCTTCTAGCAACTCCTCTTCCAACACTTGCAGCGTCGCTGCATCATCCACGTCATACCAGATCGGCAGTTCCACCAGTTCGAGGCCTGCCGCGAGCACCCGTTCCACCGTCTCCGTATATACCGTAGCCGTGCTCCACGTGATGCGTTCAAAGGGCGCTGCATGGGCCTGCTTCAACCCAATCAAGGTATAGCCACCGTCGTCGGAGCCTGCGAGCACCACCCGATCCCCTGGCCTTCCCAGCGCCGTTACCGCCCTTTGCAACACGTCGGTCGGCAAGGTCGGTGAATCCGAATCGATTAAACAGACAGAGCCAAATCCACAGGCCAGAATATCGGTAGCCGCCAGATGCAACCGCTCTCCAAAACCATCCCCGCGCTGAGCAATGAGTGCAAAATCTACAGGCAGCAGGCCATCAAAGGCCTCCTCATCGCCTACCGGCGTGTAACAAACCAATCCCGCCGCCCCACCCTCGCTGACCACCTGAGCGATGTTCTCCGTGGTATCGCGAAGAAAGCAGATATTCAGCGCTGCCGCTTCTTCAGCGGTCAACGGGGGCTGCAATCGTGTCTTCACCTTGCCAGGCCGCGGCGCCTTCGACATCACCGCCAGCGCACACAGATCTTTGCGCTCCGCTTTCGGCGCAGTCGCAGGGTCCAGCACAAGGTACGTCCCACTCGACAAACACATCTCCCCGCCACCTGACATCCGGTGGCAAACCGGTAACTTCGGCTTTTGGTCCATCATATCCGCTTCTGTTCAGGCGAACAGATCACGAAGGTAAGTCCCCAAAGTTGTACTTTGACGTGGCCTCACTCTGCTTCAAAGCCGCGATTCCAATGCGCGATCACTCGCGTTTCTCGCTCAAATCCCAGCACACTCACGCTCCCCGTGCCCAGCGCAAATAACCGACCATCCACTGCCGGCCGACCGATCCATCGCGCTGCTAAGATTCGCAAAATATGCGCGTGCGCGAACAACGCGACACGCCGCGTCTCCTCCTTGGCACCTGTTTGCTTGTCGTTTGAAGAGGAGGCCGTATACCCTTCAGCAGCTGCCAACGCTCGGTCGATCACATGGTCTGCCCGCACCCCAACCGCCTCGACCGGTTCCCCGCCCACGATAGGGTCGGTCCACACGCTCCACTGCGGCCCATGCACTTTCCGCATCTCCGCCGTCGTTTTCCCCTCGGATTCCCCATAGTTCCACTCCTGCAGGTCGTCCACGGTCTCCATGGCATCCTCAAACCCGGCCAGCCGGGCCGTTTCCTGCGCGCGTTGCCGGGGACTTACCAACACCGCCGCAAAGGTCTTGTCCTTCAAAAAATCCTTCAACTCCAGAGCACGGTCCCGTCCATGCTCCGTCAGTGGAATTTCCGTGAAGCTGGTGTGCGCTCCACTCAAACTCCACGCCGTCTCCCCATGCCGCATCAGCCAAAGCTCCGTAGCCATAAACCTCCCTATCTTCTCGTTTGTGATTGTTCCATGTTTCCCTTCCCGCATACAGAAGGCAACGCGACCCTCTCACGCCTTCCAAAATCATTACCGATGCTTGCCTCCTCCTCACTGAGTGAACGGCTAGCCGCAGTGAAGATGACGGGAACGGCAATGATCGGATCCATGTGCATCAGTTGTCCCGAGCAAAAACTTCGGGGGAACTTTGTGTTTACAACTCCGTATACCCTTCTCAGTAATTAACTGATATTCGCTCCGTGAGACTCTCCTCAGAGGCAACGATGCAGTCTACCCAAGACGCAATCCCGACGCATGGACTTAACCTGAAACAAGCTGCACTTGTCGCGGGGTTCGCCTATGTGCTGAACCCGGTAACCTTCGCCGAGGGCTATGTTATGCCTCGGTTGATGTCCGCAGACCCGGCCCAGACCGTTGCGAACCTGACGGCTCACCCGCATCTATTTCTGCAGCGGTGCTGTCGTATGTCATCAGCGCGATTGGCGACGTGGTCATGGCCTGGGCGCTATTCGCATTGCTTCGACCGATCAACGCTGCCTTAGCTATGCTTGGGTCTTTGCTGCAGCTCGTGTATGCGGCGGCGTGGCTGGCTGCGATTTCAAATCTCGGACTGATCTACCGGTTCGTAGCCGTTCCCGACTACTCGCGGCACACCTCTGCGGCAGGGCTTCCTTCGCAAATTGCCGAACTTCTCGGAGCCTACCACTCCGGATGGGGTCTGTCGTTAATCCTCTTCGGCTTGCATCTCGTGGTGACTGGGTGGCTGATCGCTCGCTCGTCTTACCTTCCGCGATGGCTTGGTTGGCTGCTTTTCGTTGACGGCTGGGCGTGGGTCGTCAACAGCGTCTCTATCTATTTTTTCCGGATGCAAATCTGGGATTCCTCAACGCAGTCTTCGCGGCTGAACTGATCTTTATGGTTTGGCTACTCGGGTGGGGATGGCGCATACGGAATCCAGGGTTATTGAGTGAGGAGCGGCGATGACGCAACGTGCGGAAGGTAAATTGGCAGGCTATGCCTACCTCGCTTACATCGTTTTCGCTATGTCGGCAGCGGTTCTTTCCGGAAAGACCACTGCGGGAGCGGACACTTCGCAGATGCTGTCCACCCTACGCAGCACAATCGCCATCGCCCAGGTCACCGTTCTTCTCGACCTGCTGCAGATTGTCTGCGCCGTCGTGTTGGCCGTGACCTTGTACCGGCTTTCCCGGAAGGTCGACGCCACCCTTGCCTTGCTTGCGATGGCTTTTCGCTTCGGCGAAGGAATCGCTGTCTTTGTGCCGCTCCTGGGCAAGCTGGAGTTGATGAAGCTTGCGACAACCTCGAACCCGTCTTGCGCAAGCAACGCCGGATGCCTAGCGGTCGCGGGTGAGATCTTCAACCGACCGGACGACCTTTTCGGTCAATTCTGTTTCGTTGTAGGTGGCTTCCTATTCGCCTACCTGCTGCTCGCGGGACGTCTCATTCCTCGCTGGATGGCATGGACCGGTGTCATCACCATAGGGCTGCAACTCGTTTGTGTGCCTCTGTACATTGCCACGCTTCTGCCGGGAAGAGTGGTGAGCTGGCTCTGGTTTCCGATCCTGCTGTACGAGATCCCACTGGGAATATGGCTGATCCGCAGGGGCGTACGAGCAACAGCATGAACGCTAGGAACGATATGCGCAGGAACTAGAAACATTTGCAGAGTATTGGCGAGGAGCTCTCGCCGACACCCCCAGGGTTCAAAGGCTCAGCAACATCGGGAATACTCACTCTCAAGGCCAGCCTTGAAACGCTCTGTCAGACCCACGGCGCAGCAACCGTGCGTCCTATCGACCACCTTCTTCGCCTAACCTTCGCCGTTGTATCCTGTGGGGATGGACTTCCAGCTCCGCACCGAGTACACCCCCCAGGGCGATCAGCCCCGCGCCATCGGCGAACTTGTCTCCGGCCTCCAATCCGGCGACAAAGATCAGGTGCTCCTCGGTGTCACCGGTTCCGGCAAAACCTTCACCATGGCCAAGGTGATCAGCGAGGTCAACCGCCCCGCCCTCATCCTCGCCCATAACAAAACCCTCGCGGCGCAGCTTTATCACGAGTTCAAACAGTTTTTTCCTTCCAACGCCGTTGAATACTTCGTTTCCTACTACGACTACTACCAGCCCGAGGCCTACATCCCCGCCGGCGACCTGTACATCGAGAAGGAATCCACGATCAACGACGAGCTCGACAAGCTGCGCCTTTCCGCCACCCGCTCCCTCTTCGAACGCCGCGACAGCATCATCGTCTCCTCCGTCAGCTGCATCTACGGCCTCGGTTCGCCCGAAGCCTACTACGGCATGCTTCTCTTGCTCGAGAAAGGCCAGAAAATCCGTCGCGAAGACATCACACGCCGCCTGGTCGAGATCCTTTACGAGCGCAACGATGTCGATTTCCGCCGTGGGACTTTCCGCGTCCGCGGCGACATCATCGAGGTCTACCCCACCTACGACGAAAACGCCTTCCGCATCGAGCTCTTCGGAGACGAGATCGAGTCCCTCTCTCAAATCGACCCGCTCTTCGGCACCGTCAAGCAGAAGTACGCCCGCCTCCCCATCTACCCCAAGTCCCACTACGTGGTCCCGCCCGACCGCAAAAACGCCGCCGTCAACAACATCCTCGCCGAGCTCGCCGACTGGGAAGCCCAGCTCGAAAAGGAAGGCCGCATCGTCGAGTCGCAACGCATCCACCAACGCACCCGCTTCGACCTCGAAATGATCAAGTCCGTCGGTTTCTGCCACGGCATCGAGAACTACTCCCGCCACTTCTCCGGCCGGCTCCCCGGCGAAGCGCCCCCCACCCTCCTCGATTA
>CAXTRN010000167.1:7949-8176 GCA_964246645.1 uncultured Acidobacteriaceae bacterium | reverse complement strand
CCTGGTTGAATTGCTCGAGGAAGATTCTGTAATCTTTCCATGGGCGCTTCGCGTCTACCGGCATATGCATACCGCTCTCACCGCAGACGTGCTCCGCCTGGCCAAGCGAGAGCATGCGATCTCCGAATTGGACGACATTGACGTGCTGGTGCGCACCCACCGGGCGCGGCTGCTGCGGTTCGTCGTTTTTTCGGTGGGCGATGACGATGTGGCCGCCTCCATTGTGC
>CAXTRN010000167.1:0-7939 GCA_964246645.1 uncultured Acidobacteriaceae bacterium | reverse complement strand
CATTGTGCAGGACTGCTTTATGAAGGCCTACACCGGACGGCAGAACTTTCGCGGCGACTGCAATGTACACACGTGGCTGACTTCGATCGCGCTCAATCTGGTCAGAGACCACCAACGTACACGGAAGTTGCAGTTCTGGCGCAAAGCGGCAAAGACGGCAACAGATGTCATGGAGGTTGCATCGATTCTTCCATGCAAGGAAAGTTCGCCGGAGATCCAGTTGCTGGCGCGAGAAAAAACGGCTGCCGTGGCCGGAGTGATCCAAACGTTGTCCTTGAACCAGCGCACTGTGTTTCTTATGCGGTTTTCCGAGGAGATGGAACTGTCCGAGATCGCCAAAGTCATGGGCATGCCGGTCAACACGGTGAAAACGCATCTGCATCGTGCTGTTCGTGCGGTGCGAGAGCGGGTGAGGGAACGGTAATGACGCCCAGGCACCGTGAAGCCCATTTGACGGACGCGCAGTTTGGGGATCTGCTTGCCGGCGAGGCTCCCGATGCCGCAACAGCGACCCACCTTGCGGCTTGCAGCCATTGCCGCGGGGAGATCGCCGCGGTGCGTGGATCGTTAAATGGCTTTAATGCGTGTGCGGCGACCTGGTCGGAGAAACAGGCGGCGCTACGAATTCCGGTCCCCTCCTGGTGGACGCTCCATATGCGCGGAGGGGCGGCGGGGGGGGGGGGCCTGGCGGCAACGGCGGCGGCCGGTCTGTTGTTGTTCGACCTCGGCCTGCCCACCGACCATGTGCCACAACAGCCGATGGTTTCTGCGGCGGCGCTCACCGGGCCGACCAGCGCCGAGCTCGCTGACGACAATCGGTTGATGGCCTCCATCAACCAGGAGTTGCGTTATGACGACGGCAGCGCGGTGGCGAATTCTCCGTCGGCTGCCGCCGGTTCTGCACTGCGCGTGTCAGAACCACGCTCAGAGCACCGATTCCCGGTTGCGGTCAATAATTGATGGGCGCGTACGGTCGCCTCCGGCTTTGCGTGCTGCTGGCTGGGGCTCTTCTGGCATCAGCCGCCGGTGCGCAGCATGGGGGACCGCCGGGTGGCGGCGCGGTGGGCGGCGGAATGCCGGGCGGGCACACGATGGGCTCCGGTGCCGCAGGTGGACTGCCCGGAGCCGGTGGCGCTTTTTCCCACAGCCGTAGCGACTCTTTGCCGGGTGCGGCACCGGAATCTGCAGGAACTGTGGGCGCGGTGCGTGGGGGGCTGCAGTTTGGACCTCCGGGCCGATGGTGGGATGACAAGCGTTTCGCCAAAGATTTACGGCTGCGTCCCGATCAGCAACACCGCATGGACGCCATCTTCGAGGCCAACCGGGCAGGTTTGCAACGGCGTCTGCAGGATCTGGAACAGGAGCAGAACCGCATGGGGGCGCTTACGCACACGCGGGTTCTGGATGAGCCGGCCCTGTTAGCCGAGATCGACCGCATGGCGGTTGCGCATGCGGAGTTGGAAAAGGCGAACACGCATTACCTGCTGCAGATCCGTGCGGAAATGGATACAGAGCAGATTGCTCGGCTGGAACAGCATCATTAAGTTTGTTTGCCGCGAGTTTAGATATGTCGCGGAGCCTTCAAGATTTACCGCCAAGCATCAGCGCGGAAGTGGGCACAATGCCGTTGCTTTTGCTTTACGGTACGCGCAGGGCATGATCAAAGAACTGCACGGCGGCATCGGCAACGGCCGCATGCACGGCGGAACGGTCGATCCCGGCGGGGTCGCTGCAAAACTGCGGAATCTGCTGTTTTGCAGCAGCCGTACAGGTGTCCAGAAAGGTGTAGTGCGCTACGCCGGGAAGAAGGGTTTCCCGAGCGCCGTGGATGCCGGCATGAAGCAGATCGGCATTTTGCGCGGCGGGGGCGATTTCATCGGCGCTGCCGACAGTAAGGGCTACCGGCAGGCGCATGGCGTGCAGGCTTTCCGGCGTAAGCGTAAAGCCGAGCGCGGGGGCGATGGCGAAGACGGCCCGGATGCGCGGATCGCGGTAGCTTTCCCCTGACAAGGCCAGGCTTTCGCCGCTCGTTTTGCGCACAGTGGCGAGGATCTGTTCGGGCGTCCCCAGGGCGCGCATTTCAGGAACGTGGCATGTGGGATTTTGCGGCTCGCGACGGCACAGATCGAAGAAGGAGCTGATGTCGGTGCGCGCGCCACCGAGCTGAAGCACGGTGTAGCCGCCCAGTGAAAAACCGGCAGCGGCAATGCGTTCATGGTCGAGGTGTGGGCCGAGTTCCGGGTCGGCGAGCAAGCCGTCGAGCACCTCGGTGAGGTCCGTTGCGCGCTCCCACCACAGGGCGAAGCCCTCCGGGGTGTAGCCCGTGACGGCGTTGTTGCCGGGGTGATCGACGGCGGCGGCGATGAATCCTTTGCGGGCCAATGCCGTTCCCAGCCACGCCATTTGCTCGGCCGAGCCGCCGGTACCGTGCGAAAGCAGAACGACCGGCAACTTATGCAGGGCAGGGGCAAAGGCGGCGTGCGGCATCGCGGAGCCGGCGTCAAAGAGCGGCTGGTTGGGCGGTCCGATACATTGCGGCGCTTCCACAGCGGTGTTCGCGGCGGGGTACCAGATGACGGCGTGCAGGACGTGGTCGGCAGCGCCGCGCCAGTTCCGAGGCTTCGCGGGGGTGAACTCGCGCATAACGACGCCAACTTTTCCTCCGCCAGATTCGGGTGGCGTCTGTCGGGGTGGGGTCGCTCGTGCTGTGTGGAGCAAGGTAAACGCCACAAGGGCGAGCGTAAAGGAGAACGTGTATTTCATCATGCGCGGGGGTGACTCTGGAGGGGCGTGTCAAACGTGCAGCTGATTGCGCCTGGGCTTTCAGAGCCGTACCCGAAAGTGTACTTCACGCTACAAGCAATATTGCAGGTCTTTTCACTGCCTGGGCGATGCAACCGTCCGCTACGGTCAAGAGGACATTGCGATGGCACGAGATACGATGTAGGTCCCGTAGTCTTGGGTTCCATATCTCCAGGTCAATGAGTCTAAGTCCAGTACAGAATGCGCGCCGCTGGAAGGATTTCTGCGATGTTCTCTTCGAACCAGGAGCGCATTTCGCGCATGGGGTCTTTCGGGTAGACGTATTTGAAGCCGCCGAACTTGTTGCGCTTTTGGGTGCGCGCTTCTTCGCGTAGATCGAGTGTCGTTTTGGGGTACCAGCTGAGGAGAACGTCTTTGGAGCCGGGCGTGAAACGGTGGGTGATGAGTTCGGCGGTGAGGTCGACGTCGTCGATGCCGCGAATGGCTTCCGCCGCAGCGGTGAGTAAGGCGCGGTACTCTTCCTGCCAGTTGTTCACCGGCATGATCGGCGCGATAGTGAGGCCGACGGGGTAGCCCGCGAGAGCCATACGCCGCAGCCCCGCAAGCCGTTGCGTGACATTGGCCGTTCCCCCTTCAAAGCCACGGGACACCCCGGCGGCGTTCACGGAAAAGCGCACGCGCGTGCGGCCGTTGTGTTCGATGGGCACAAGCGGACCGACGCCGTCGAATTTGGTGGTCCAGCGCAGTTGCACGGGGGCGTCCCATTGGCCGAAGAAGCGGATGCTTTCGGCTAAAGCGCCGGTGAGGTGCTCGATGCCGAGCGGGTCGGTATAACAGGAGGCTTCGAAGGTGGTGCCCTCGTGTGCGCGATCGAGCGACTTCGAGGTGATCTTGCCCGTGCCGACGTAACCGCGCAGCCCTTCGAGGATTTCCGGCAGATTTGCGTAGACGCGCGTCACCGGCGGCCCGGAAAGTGAGCCCGCAAGGTAACAGTACTGACAGTGTGCCGGGCAGCCCTGTGCCACGTGGAACTGCCAGTCGGCCGAGGGCGGAATGGGCTGCAGCTTACGCTGCGACGGCGGCGCGACCACGATGGCGAGGCTGGTTTTCGCCTGTGCGTAGGCGCGCTGCGCGGCCTTGTCGTCCGGCGGTGCGTTCTTGGGGATGGGATCGGTGAGGCCGCGCAATTGATTGCTTTTGAGCCGGATGACCTCCGCACCGAAGGATTCGGCGCGCGAGAGCATGTCACGCCCATGCGGCAGGTTGAAGGCTTCGGGCGTGATCAGGACGCGCTTGGGACGCCAAAGGCGGCTTTCATTCGTGGCAGGGGCTTGGTTGGGCATCGCGAAGGAGCCCGGCGCCGCGGCTATGTTGGTGCCCGAAGGAAAAGGTTGCGGTGGTTCCGGGTCGGCCTCGCGGAGCAGCGCATCCTTCTGCTCAGGCGGGAGCTCCAACGTGGGAATTTGAGGGTGGGAAGCCGTTGCCATAGTGATTAGATGACGACGGGGGCCCCAGTGCGCCGATCCCTGTTGCGTAGCAGCAAAGTCCTTCCATAGTGGTGGACCTGCGCGATCTCTTGTAGCCACCTGTTTAGCGAACGGGACAATCTTTCAGTTCGCGGCAGCTTCCTCATATGCGCAGCTTGCGGGAAACGCGCTTGTGCGCGTTTTCTGGCGGACTTACTTGGGCAGCGCGCCCGCATCGGCAATATAGGATTTCGCGTCGAACTTTTTCATCGCGCTGGCACCGCTCATGTAGCGGCGTTTACCGAAGATCTTCCGTTCCGGCCAGGGGCGGTCGAATTTGCCCAACACCGCCCAGGCGATCGACGCGTAACCGTTCGGGTCGCGGCCATCCAGGAAGTATTTGTCGTTCAGATAGATCATTTGCTCCATGGCGGAAGGGGCGTCGGGGGTCCATTCAACGATCTTTTTGCCCCAATACATGCGCAGGTAATTGGGCATCCAGCCGTGGCGCACCATCTGCGTTTGCGCGGCGTTCCAAAGCTCGTCGTAGGTTGCGGCGTTTTCCAGTTGATCGAGGGTGTACAGGGTGTCGCGGGGATCTTTGTCGTGCTTTTCGATGGTTTCGCGCGCCCAGTTATCGACGCACCCGACGTTATCGTAATCGGGCTGGTAGCGGCAGAAGTTCACGCTCAGTTCGCGCCAGGTAATGACCTCATCGAAGTAGCTATCGCGGGCGGCGGCCAGTTCCGGCCTTTGCTCGACGGCGGCATTGAGCGCCAACACAATGGTGAGCGGGCCGATGTGACCGAAGTGCAGATACGGCGAAAGCCGACTGGTGGCGTCGCGCTCCGGATGGCTACGGTCGTCGGCGTATTTGGTGAGCTTGCTGTCGATAAACAGCTGCAACCGCCGCCAAGCTTCCTTGCGGCCGCCGTGCCATGCGTCAACGGGCTTGACGCTGCGGTCGAAGGGCTGCCAATCGCGCGTCATATCCTGCCGGACGTCATCGGCCAGCAGGTTGGGAGGAGCCTGCCACGCGTTGTTGGCCTTGGGATTTGTGTAGGGCTTGATGAAGTCGGGCATCAGGCGCTTGAGGCGCGGCCGGGCCACTGCCCCTGAATATTGTGCCTTCTCAAGGAGCGATGAGGGCACGATAACGTCTGCGTCCACGGTCCAGAATGGGATAGAAAGGCGCTCGGCGAGGCGCACCCGCCATTGTTCCGGCTTGCGCATCGGGTTTTCATCGCCGACGACCATGGCGGCGTCTACATCGGCAAAGAAGCGCTCGTGGTCTTCGTGCGGCGCACGTCGCATCACAAAACCGATATTGCGTTCGGCGCAGTCGTCCGCGACATCGACCAAGCCCTGGTTGAGAAATACATAATGCCGCAAATTGGCATGAGGAAAATTGCTGATTCCGGCGAAGTACACGACTACCGGGAGGTCAAGGGCATTGCCGACGGCGACAGCGATGTCGAGGGCGGCGTTATCGAGACCGCGCTCGGCACGCTGCATCCAGTACACGATGCACTTGCCGTGGGGGTCGGGTGGGCCGGCGCGACGAACCGCTACGCGCTTGTCCCGCGCCAGTGCCTTTACGGCGTCCGGAACGGCTGCGTCCTGTTCCAGCAGTTGTGCTTGCGCGGCGTAGCTCTGGTCTTTGCGCTGCACTTCATTGAGTTCGGCGATCGCAGTTTTCACATCAGTTTGGATGAAGGAAGCGTTCGATCCGCCGCTCGCCTTTTAGGTTCTGTGCAAGTCTTTTTGACAATACAAAGAAAGGGCAACAAACAAAGGGCACCGGAGATCCGGTGCCCTTTGTTGAAAGAAGCGAGCGAGCGTGCATCCTATCGTCGTCCGCCGCCGCCATGGAAGCCGACGCCCCCGCCAAAGCTGTGCGCCGGTCCGGCAATGCCGCCGCGAACACCTATGCCACCGCCATAGCCGTAGCCCCGGCCAAGTCCATAGCCCCGGCCAAGTCCATAGCCGCGGCCATAGTAGCCGCCGCCGAAGCCGAAACCAAGGCCCAAGCCGAAGGGCGCACCATAAAAGCCGTATGGGTAGCCGTACAGCCCGTACGGGTATCCAAAGCCCGGTCCGAAGCCGGCGTAGGGATAACCTCCAAAGGCATAAGGCCCGTAGCCGTAACCGTCGCCATAGCCGACGGTGGAGAAATGACTCCGAGGGCCATCGAGCACGGCGCCGTCGGCCATAGCGGCCTGGGCCTCCTGCGCGCCGCTCCAGGGCAGCAGGTCTTCGTTCAGGGTGCGGTCGAAGCCGGCCGGGTGGAGCCGCTCACCGGTGAGCATGATTTCGTGGTTCTCTTTCACCTTCACCGGCTTCACAGCCGCGCTGGTATCGGAGCCCGGAAAGGCATCCGCCTCGCCGTTGTACACGCGCATGGTGCGAGTTTCCGTGTTGAAGGTGTACAGGCCGGGCTTGAGCAGCTGGGTTTGCCCCTCCGGCAGGTCCACCAGTAGCAGGCTTTTCGAGCGCATGGCGTTTACGTCTACGTTGGCGCGGCCGCTGTCGAGCCGAACCTCGAGGCGATCGCCATCGGCGGCAACGACCTCAGCCGCGGTATTGCCGGCCAAACGCAGTAGCGTGCCGGGTGCGAGGACAACATCGGCGGAGCCGGCGGTTGTGGCAAGGGTGTCGCCCGTGTGCAGAGGACGCGGCGACCGGGTGAGGTCTGTCGACATGGGCTGGCCATTGAGTGTGACCTGGCCCTGGGTGTAGTTCAGTGCAGCGGAAGAATCCCGAACGGCTGGGTTCGTGCCTTGCGCAAAAGCAGGTACGGACAGAGTCGCCAGGGTAAGCAGAAGAGCGCTTGTGGTAATCCTTGGCATCGTAAAACCTCTGTATGGTTAGATCCATGTCGAAGCAAAATGTTGCGGTGGTTCGGGAAACGAAGTCAGCCGCTCTTGCGGTGCGCTTGGCATCTGAGTAAGGGAGGGCGGCTTTCGATAACCTTCTGCCGCCCCGGAGACTCCCATGCCCCTCGCCACCCTTGCCTTGCACCAGATTGAGGCCAAGCTTCCGAAAGTGATCAGCCCCACCGCCCATGGCATCATCGACTATTGCCATGCAGCGTTTTTCGCCGGAATGGCGGTTGTGTGCTGGAAGCGCAACAAGCCTGCCGCCCTGGCCGCCGCAGCTACCTCAGCGCTGGTGCTCGGGGAAAGCCTGCTCACGGACTACAAACTCGGCGTGAAGCGCGTGATCCCCTTCAGCGTGCACGGGCAGCTCGACGGCGGGTTTGCCGCCGTTTCGCTCGCCATCCCCAAGCTTTTCGGCTTTGAGGAGACCAGGGCCGCGAAAGTCTTTCAGGTAAACGCCTTTGTTGAAACCGCCGTGGTCAGCTTCACCGATTGGAGCGACGAACGCGCGCGGGCTGAGGAGCGCTGACGCTGCGGTGCTCTAGGTCTTGAGGCGAATCGTTCTTGTGCGGCAAGTCGGGAGCAAGAAATCGCAGAAAGCCGGGACCGTGAGCCAGTGGCAACAGCTGGAAGGAAAGCAAAGGATCGGCTTTCGCGGGTTCGCAAACCGTTGGGAGCCGATCCCTTGTCTGTGCTATCGCAATCTGGCCGTGCATGTCCTTGTGTCCGGGCGGAGTGGAAGCGATACGGCCTACCGGCGCCCGCCTCGGAAACCGCCGGCACCGAACGAGCGTACTCCGCCGACGTAGCCTCGGGCGTACCCTGGAAAGC
>CAXTRN010000166.1:0-8233 GCA_964246645.1 uncultured Acidobacteriaceae bacterium | reverse complement strand
CGAAGCTCGAGAGCTTCGCGAAGGCATATCCGGAAATCGAACTAGATGTGACCTCCTCGCCGGAGGCCATCGACATCGTTGCAGAAGGGTACGACGCCGGCATCCATCTCGGTGAATTTATTGAGCGCGACATGATCGCGGTGCGGGTAAGTCCCAACATGCAGTTGGCGGTTGTGGGATCGCCAGCATACTTCCAAATGCACAAGAAGCCTCGTGTTCCGTCCGAGCTGGAGAATCACCAATGCATTGCCCTGCGTTTGCGAAAAAGGGCCGTCTACCGATGGGAGTTCTCGAAAGGCGAGCGTTCCATCACTGTGACCCCACACGGGCCGCTGACGTGTTCTGATCCCGATCTGGCGATTGAAGCAGCAGCCCAAGGTTTAGGCCTGATAATGACGCTGGAGCCGACCGTCGCGTCCAAGATCGCCGATGGCAGCCTCGTGCGAGTCCTGACCGACTGGTGCCCCGCCTTCCCTGGTTATTTCCTCTACTATCCAAGCCGGCGAAACCAAACTTCCGCACTGAAGGCGCTGATTTTGACGCTCAGAGTCTGAACCGACTTCCGGCCCCCGCTAAATCGCCAAAAGCTTAACGACTCTGGATCAGTAACGGGAAGGTCGCATTATCGTCAATAACCCTGCCTCGGGCTTCCCTGGGGTGTTCGGAAGCGGACCCAACTTCCCACAACGGCGTTTGTCGGGACTTGCGAATAAATACCCGGCACGGGCTAAGCGAAAAGCTCTTCTACTCTCCTTTAGCACGCAGGTTGAGCAAACAGATCACTCTGCCTTGGCAAGCCAGTCCCGTATGCCCTGGATGGTCCGGAAGTCCTCCACGGAGCGAACCCGGGAATCGGGAAACCGTTTTGCAGCCATGTGGGCAAGTGCGTTGCCGGGACCTAACTCCAGCATGGTTGTCGCTCCCAGCTCATGGCAAGCTTGCATACACGCCGACCAATCGATGGTCTGCGAAATCTGCTGTGCCAACTTGTCAATACCCTGCTGCACGCTCTGGATCGAATCCCCATCAATCCCACTCAACACGCGCCAGCCCTCGCGGGGCAGAGTCGGCCTGGAGTCCAGACAATCTTTTAGAAACGGTTGACTTACTGCTGCCAACAGCGGGGTATGAGATGGAACGGAGACATGGAGGATTATGGCTTTGCTTGCACCGTTACACTTTGCCTGCTTGCACAGCTCGCGTAATGATCCCAAGTGACCCCCTACAACGAAACTGTCCGCGCCATTGCGGATCGCGACGTTGGCCTGATACTTGTCTAAAAGCGGCTGGAGTGCGCCGAGGGGAAGCCCCGTAATCGCACTTAGCCCTGTGTTCGCGGGTGCGGCCTGATCCATGATTTGAGCGCGTTGGCTGACCAGCTTGAGCAGTGCCGCTGGGGCCAGCATGGACGAACATCCCCAAGCTGAGAGTTCGCCTATGCTGTAGCCGGCAAATACCAACTGTGCTGCAGAGATCTCGCCTAAACAGGTCCATAAGGCCAGCGCTTGTGTGCAGCAGAGGATCTGTCCAGCGTGGTTCTCGAATAGTTTCGACTCCGGTGCTTGCTGGACAAAGGTCCTTGGGTCTTCCCGAAGCAGTTCCGCAGCGCTGTCAAAGATCTTTGCCGCTTCCGGAACGTCGGCGGCCAGTGCAAACATCTCCCGATGCTGCATACCCTGACCTGAACAGAGGATGGCGATGGAGGTTGGCATCAGTGTTTTCCTGTGACGATGATTGCGACGGTGAGAGTGACGACGCTTAGGAGAGTACTGACGATGAGGGTGGAGCCGGCGATGCTGGGCTCTTTCCCGTATCGAAGGCCGAACAGGATGCCAAAGAAACCGGACGGCAGTGCGGTAAGCAGAATTGCCGCACGCGCCGAAGGCTCCGACACCTTTAGGAGGAGCACTAAACCATACGTAAACAGCGGATGGACGATGTTTCTTAGTGCGACCGAGATCAAAACATTTGGTGTCAGAAGGAGTTTCTGCGAGGAAAGGATCAGGCCCGTAAGAAACAACGCAACCCCACCGGCGCTTACGCCAATGACTTGCAACGAGGTGGCGATCAAGCCGGGTAGTGGAATCCTACTCAGGGAGAGAGCAATGCCGATGATGGGGCAGATTACGATCGGCTTTAGAAGGGAATGCCCTATTGCGCCAAGGAATTCGCCTGCACACGAGCCTGATCGCATGCTTGAAGTCGGCTTCGCGTGGCTGGACGCCTCGGGACGAGCGGTCTTTTCCAGCTCCAGAAGAACAAGGGTAGGCGGCGACAGCTCAATCGAGCCGGCCGCAATGGAAAGAGCCACATAAATGGTCTTTGTCGCGCCAAATACCGCATGGACCAGAGTCAACCCGATGGCGGCGTAATTAGGCAAAGCGATGGTAAGGGCCTGTATGCCGGCCTCGCCCGAGTCCCCTCCGAAGAAACGTCGTTCCATCCAATACGAAAATCCAAACAACAACAACATGGAAACGCTTAGTACCAGCAGGAATGGTCCCTGTGTCCAAAGCAGTGCGCTTGGCGTGGTGGCTGTCGCAACCAGCAGAGACGCGGGCAAAGCGAAATCCATCACCAGGGCATTCAACTCCGCTACGTGCTTGTTGTCCAGATCGCGGATCCATCCAGCGAAGTACCCCAGGGCCATCACAACAAAGATGGGAACAAGCGAGTTTGCGAGAGTCCTGATCATTCAAGATCCCTTGATCCAGCAGGTCTTGTTTAGCAAGCCTGTAACAGCATCCACGAATAAGGTCATGCTCAGCAGGTCAGCGCATCCACCCGGGCTAAGCCGTCTGCTCACGAACTCGCGATGGATCAGGATGGCGTCACTTTTCCATTGCGGCGAGCGCACCCCGCCCATGGCAAGGAATCTTTCGGCAGCGAGCCGCGCGAAATGAGCTCCGTTTGTTCCCCCGCGATGCAGGAGGTTCGTATCTTCCACTGTAGCGATGAGCGCGAAGCAGGCTTGAACCCGCGCAGCTTCTTCCTTTCCGCCAGAGAGGATACGTCCGAGACGCAAAGCGGGGAGGCCGACCTGATAGACGCTCGGAAAGCCCGAGGCTGCTTCCGCACGAGCGCCACCCGCACCGTAGCGTCGCAACGCTTGTGTGCCGTTGCTGGTTTCAAGGTACGGGCCGCCCCAGATGGCCGAACCCCAAAGCTGGTTGACGAACGAGCCTAGATGAAGCTGCTTTTTCGGCGATGGCTGGTTTGTCACAGGCTGCAGTCTCAAGACCGCTCCCGCGGCGGCGCAAAGCAGCCCCAAGCCGAAGATAGCGCCACGGTGCGTATTGATGCCCCTGGTGGCCAGCAGCATTGCGGACTCAGCTCTTAGCCCGATCTCCCGAAGCGTAGACATGGGGCAGCCAGCAAAACCTGCAGACGCTAGCTCCGCGAAAAAAGGTCCGAGCGCAGCGGAGCTGGCGTGGAAGGTAGAGGCGTCCATGTCGGTGTGGCTGCCACTGTCTCGATGACTTACCAGGCCGGGTTTAGGAAAGGTCTCAACTTCCAGTCGTAACGCGTGCTGAGCCTCGGCAGCCAGGCGCTCGAATGCCTGGTAGTGGAAGCCTAGAGAGACACAATCTAACGGCACTGCGTTTACGCTTGCGAACATCGCACCGGGTGAAAGTTGGCGATCGCTCATAGTAGTTGACCGCCAGTCATAATCGTGGCCACGGGCTGTACCTGAACACCCGTCATAGATTTCACGAGCACTGTTCTTTCCTCCGTTCCTCCAAGGCAACCATGCAACTCTCGCCAGTTCACCGCGCTTCCATGCGCGAGAGCGACTTCTCCGTCGACCCGGATCGGTGAGCAACGGTCAATGACGGCGAGCTCCTGGAGAAAGGGACGGCATGCCGTGGAGGAAGGCCAGAGCAAGTCAAGATCGGAGGTCTCTGTCAGGTACGACAAGCTAGTCAGTTGCTGCCACAGAAGGCTGCCGATGACATGAGGCTCGGCTCCATACCGGTCCGCCAAATCAAGCAGCGCGTGGATCGTGGCTGCCCAAGTCGGCGGTGCATGGTCGCCTGCTACACGTAACGACACCGGGGCTACTCGACCTTCAACGTCTTCGGGAGCGCACGAGATAGCGATGCGCTGCTTGCCTAGATATGGCGGTAGGGGTGCTCCCACTGGAACACTGTCGTGGGACTCCCCTGAAAGGTAGCGACGGACGATGAATGGGTACTCGTTTACAGCCCAGCCACTTAAGACGCCAACCCTTGCATGTTCCGGCAGCGCGGCAAAGATGGCTCTCCACGCATCGGGTCGGATACGGAGAAGATCGTGTCTTCGCCAAACATGCTGGGGCGGTCGGTCGGCACTATCCATCTGCCTGCACTTCCTTGCCGACCCTTTCAGCTACAGGAGCCGCCATCAAACGTCCCTTCCGCTCCAAACCGAGTTGATCCCGGCGATCCGGCTCACCCGGTGCAGTTTGAAGCACAGACTTGAGTCGATCCGCGTAGGGCTGGCTGCTGTCCCACATCTCGTGAATAGCTCCTGTAACGACGAGATGATCGGCACCTGGCGCAAAGACAGGAGTAGACTTCGCCATGTCTTGAAGCGTCTCGATGGGAATTTTCGTGACGCTGGCCATCGACTTCAGATCCATCACACTTGGATAGGCGCCCTCGACCGTGACTAGGATCTGCGAAGACAGGCAGGTAGCAATAAACGCCCCTGCAGCCGCGGCACCATAAAGGATGCTGACAGTAAGGATTCCTTGCTTACGGGCCAGATAGAGCGATTTGTAAAGGTGAGACAAATACTCATTCAGGCCGAGCATCTCGTCTCGCCGCGCCATCTTCTGGCTCGCCGTATCGACAAGCATGACGATAGGCAGTTTCTTTCCGCCTTCAATTAGCTTAAGCACATGGTCACTGAGAAGAATCGCGCCGTCGACGCCGGGAGGCGTCTGGTCTACGATCCCTAGCACCGCGACCGTCTGGTTCCCCACCGTACCCGTACCGGAGATAGTCCCCTCGGGACCGCGCTCGACATCGTTCCCTTCGGGGAACAGCTTCGGCAACAATTCATCGAGCGTCATGCTGACTCCTTTTTGCGGCGATGGCTTTAAATTGATCGAAGGGCATATCCGCGATCTGATCCGCTTCGGCAATACCCATGTCCCGCCAGATATCGGGAGCGTCCTTGCAAGCCCCAAATTTCTGCAGCCGATCCTCTAAACGCTTCTGTTCGGCTTGCATTGCTTGTAGATCGAAGGGTGAAGCTTGCTTCAGCAGGGCGATCGCGCCCTCTCGGAAGCTTGCGCTTTCATCATCCACGTACTCGTCCGCTCCGCCCAGCAGCGTGCGTGTCCGGCCGCCCGTCACCCTCCACACCAAAGCACGGTCCTTGGAATCAAACTCCTCGACGCCCTTGTTGTTTTCGATAACCTCCGGACCGCTCACGCTGACGCGGCCCTGTTCCGAAATTGCTACACGCGAGCAACTGGCCGTGGTGATCCCTCCGCCGCCGAACGCGCCGGAACTGCCACCGATGAGGGCAATCACAGTCACACCGGCAATCCGGGCTTCCAGAATCGCGTTAATGAGCTCTGAAATCGCCAACTCTCCCAGGTTTGCTTCCTGAAGCCGCACACCGCCAGTATCGAGCGCGAGCAGAACAACCTTCGGGCCGCCTTTGCCTGCCTGGTCGCACGCAGCGCGAAGCAGACCGACAAGCTTGGCGCCATGCACCTCGCCGAAGGAGCCACCCATGAAGCGGCCTTCCTGCGCGGCGATGTACACGTCCGTGCCGTCCAGCTTGCCCCTGCCGATGACCAGGCCGTCATCGAACTCGGCGGTCAGGTTGAAGAGCTTGAGATGCGGACTCATGATCCGTTGCTCAGGCCCGATCAGTTCCCGAAAGCTGTTCTCATCGAGCAGGCCCGCAATGCGCGCTCGCGCCGAGGCTTCGAACCAGCTGCTGCGAAGAGGGTTGGTGATCTGCTCTAACTTCACTGTTCAGCCTCCATCATCTGCACACCCTGTAACAGCCGGAGCGTGACCACATCCGGCATGGCTCCGCCATCATTGATCGAAATGCGTAAGCCGCCTGGTGAGGATCGATCCACGAACTCCTGGATCACAGCATCCCAAATCTCACGAAAGCCGTCCGAGGCTGTGCTTACCTCGACGCTATAGTCTGCATCGGTCTCGGTTCTTTCAAGCAGAACCTCCAAGTTGCCGGATGCCACGACCCCGACTAGGTCGTTCTGTTTGCTTCCCCCAAGACGCCGTTGCGCCTTGCCTTTGATCGTGAACTCTTCCATAAACTCTCCTTTACCAGTTCCGGAATTTCACGGGCGGCTGGTAGAGACCACCGGACCAGGTGACTAGATCCTTGATTGAGCGCGCGGCTAGCAAACTTCTCTGTGCATCGAGAGGGTTAATGCCCAGGTCCTCCGGGCGGCGAATGATGCCCCGCTCGCGCAACGCAGCCACGGCCTTTTTGTCCCGGGCCCGCCCGACATCGGTGAATCCGGCAACCCCTCGAATGGCCTGCTCTCTTTCTTCCTTGGAGCGGCACAGGAGCAGGTTGGCGATGCCTTCTTCCGTGACGATATGCGTCACATCGTCGCCGTAAATCATGACCGGCGCGAGTTCAAGCTTCAGCTTCTTCGCAAAGTCGATACTGGAAAGTTTCTCGACAAAGGAAGGGACCATCTTTTCACCAAAGGTCTCGACTAGCTGCACGACCAGCTTGCGCCCGCGTATGAGGGTTGGGTCGGCGTCCGACGCTTCACGCCCGGCTTTGAGCCATGGATCCGAGGCATGCCGACGCCCACTTGCATTCGCACCCATGTTCGGAGCCCCGCCGAAGCCGGCGATGCGGCCCGGAACGACTGTGGAGCTGTTGCCCTCAAGGTCGATCTGCAACGTTCCACCGATGAACATGTCGCACGCGTAGAGCCCTGCATTCTGACAGAGCATCCGGTTCGAACGCAGGCTGCCATCATGACCGGTGAAATAGATGTCGGGGCGAGCTGACATGTACTCGTTCATGCCAACCTCGCTGCCGAACGTGTGGATCTGTTTCACCCATCCACTCTCGATCGCGGGGATCATCGTCGGGTTAGGATTGAGCGCCCAATGGGTCCCGATCTTGCCCTTCAAGCCCAGCTTGTCAGCATAGGTAGGAAGAAGCAGCTCGATTGCTACGGTTCCAAAACCGATGCCGTGGTTTAGCAGCTTTACCCCATATTCGCCATAGATGCCCTTGATGCACATCATGGCCATCAGAATTTGTATTTCTGTAACTTTCGCCGGGTCTCTCGTGAAAAGGGGCTCCACGTAAAAGGGCTTGTCCGCTTCCACGACGAAGTCAACCTGATCCCCTTGAACATCAACGCGCTGGACCTTGTCGACCAGCTTATTGACCTGCGCTATGACGATGCCCGACTTGAACGCGGCCGCCTCGACAATGGTCGGCGTATCTTCCGTGTTCGGTCCAGTGTAGAGATTCCCGTCAGAGTCACCTTCCAGTGCGGCGACCAGAACGATCTGAGGCGTGAGATCCATGAAGTAGCGAGCAAACAACTCAATGTAGGTATGAATCGCGCCAAGCTCGATGTTGCCTTGGTCCAACGCCTTCGCAACCGCTTCACTCTGCGGACCGGAGTACGAAAAATCCAGTTTCTTCGCAATACCTTTCGCGAATAGTTCAAGGTGTTCCGGCAGAACAATGCCCGACTGCACGATGTGTAAATCGTGAATTTTGCTCTTATCGACCGATACAAGAGCTTTTGCGAGGAAGTCAGCCTGCTTTTGATTGTCCCCTTCCAGGCAAACTCGGTCTCCGGAGTGAATCACTGCTTCAAGCAGCGCCTTGAAATCGACAGGGGCAACGAGCTTACCCTTTGCATGGGCACTGCCTGCTTCGAGCCGGGCCTTGCGTTCCTTAACCTGAGTTTGCCACTCTGCCATAGACTTAACCGCCCCTTCGAGATTGCCGTTGCAAACATGTTGTGCATTCTGTTCGATGCTATTTAGCCTGCACAAAGCGGTTCCAGCTCCTAACCCAGCTCTCGGCCCAGCATTCTGGCGTTGCGGCAGAACCGATCTCATCCTGTTTGGGTTCCGCGAGAGGAGCCTTCTAAAAGTGTTTTACGCATGGTGAGTTCATGTTGATTTAGTATTGTAGGTTCATCGGCAGCGTCTCTCAGAGTCCCAGATGGTCGTTGACGGCGACGGCGATCTCCTGCTCCGAACCCAGGTACCGT
>CAXTRN010000165.1:0-8247 GCA_964246645.1 uncultured Acidobacteriaceae bacterium | reverse complement strand
TCATTGGTCGACAGCTAAAAACCTTGTGAGGCCTGGAGACCTCTTCGTGTGTTACATGGTGCGGCTTTCCAGGTGGTGCGGTTTGTTGGAAGCAACCTCGGATCTTTTCGAAGACGATTCGCCAATTTTTAGAGCTGGAAATGATCCATGGACCACGCGTTTCAGGGTGCGACCGCTAGTTATTTTGGACGCAGACAAGGCGATCCCAATCAAGTCCCCGGAGATCTGGCACGGTTTCAGTAGGACTCGAAATTTAGAGCAGAACTCACATTCTTGGCCTGTAAAGGCCGTCCTGCAGTCCTCTCTAGTTAAGCTGCCCGCTGCGGATGGTGAGTTTCTCGCCGCTGCTCTCAAGCGCCAGGCAGAGGAACAGCTTCAGTACCCTCTCTCTGAGAGAGATCGGAAGCTGCTAGGTCGCTCAAGCGAGACGGTAAAGTCCCCAGGAAGGGTTGTAACCGTTGTTGTGCCGGAATCGCAAGAGACAGAACCTGAGCAAGAAGCACCGCCCCATGTGCTTGACGAAGCTCGAGACTCGATCAAGAAACAAGCTCTTCTCGCAGAAATTGGAGCCAAAATGGGATTTGATGTCTGGGTTCCACGCTCTGACCTTGTCAGGATAGAGCGAGAACTACCGTCTGAAGCCCGGGACTCGCTATTAAGAGAGCTTCCCCTTAACTTCGACCGTGTCACCTTTAAGACTATTGAGAACATTGACGTTTTGTGGTTGAAAAAGCGGACTCTGGTGCGCGCATTTGAAGTCGAGCACACCACGGCAATCTACTCTGGGCTACTTAGGATGGCCGATCTGCTCGCACTTCAACCCAACATCGACATCAAGTTGCACATAGTTGCACCTGAACATCGCAGAGATAAGGTATTAGACGAGATACAACGTCCCGTTTTCGCATTACTGGACAAGGGACCACTTGCGAATAGTTGTACGTTTCTTTCATACGACGCCGTAGATGAGTTGCGTAAACAAGAACATCTTGCTCACATGAGCGACTCCGTTCTGGAGGAATATGAAGAGGCAGCACCTGATCTTGAGAAAACTTAAGGAGTTGGTATGGCAGTGCTGGTAGACAAAAACACCCGCCTCATCGTGCAGGGCATCACAGGCCGCGAGGGCACCTTCCATGCCAAGGGCTGTGCGGAATACGGCACAACGGTCGTCGGTGGCGTCACTCCCGGCAAGGGCGGCACCACCCACGAGGGCTGGCCGGTCTTCAATACTGTCGAGGAAGCCGTGAAGGCGACCGGCGCCAATGCTACCGTCATCTTCGTTCCTCCGCCGGCTGCCGCCGATGGCATCCTCGAAGCCGCTGACGCCGGCATCCCGTTGATCGTGTGCATTACCGAAGGCATCCCTGTGCTCGACATGGTGAAGACCTGGGATGTGGTGAAGCACACCCACGCGACGCTGATCGGGCCGAACTGCCCAGGCGTGATTTCGCCTGGCAAGGCAAAGATCGGCATAATGCCCGGCCGCATTCACAAGGAAGGCTCGGTCGGCATTGTGTCGCGTTCGGGCACGCTGACCTATGAGGCCGTCTACCAGCTCACCACACGCGGCATCGGCCAGTCGACCGCCATCGGCATCGGCGGCGATCCTATCGTCGGCACCACGCATATCGACGCGCTCAAGCTGCTCAACGAAGACCCCGAAACCGAAGCCATCATCATGATTGGCGAAATCGGTGGAACCAACGAAGAGGCCGCCGCGGCCTACATCAAAGCCAACGTCAGGAAGCCCGTGGTGGGCTTTATTGCCGGACAAACCGCACCGCCGGGCCGTCGCATGGGCCATGCCGGTGCCATCATCTCCGGCGGCGAAGGCACCGCCGAAAGCAAGATGCAGGCCATGGCCGAGGCCGGCATTCACGTGGTGAAGTCACCCGCAGAGATCGGCGCGATGATGGCGCAAGTGTTGGGCAAAGCATAATCCAGACTCTGCGGCGTGCACGGGTATTAACTCGCGGGAGAGTGACATGGGCCGCGCGGGTAGCCAACGAAACGAGCAAAAAATAAATGCGAGAAGAGACGGTAAGGCACGGCAACAGGAAATCGATGCTCGGCAGCATTTAACAGAGCTCAAGCGCTTACCGGTGAATGCGCGGCCGCCTAATTATGATCAGCTGTTGACCGCGCAAGAAGGTATTCTGAAGCGGGCTATAGATGTCAGGCGCAAATCTGAAACACATTCGCGCACCGGAAAGGGGTACTCATGATGATTGCAGATTTGAATCTGAAGCCCGGCTACGGGATGCGAACTTTGCATCTGGGGATGGCGACAGCGGCGCTGGAAAACGAGCACGGCCCCGCGCCGGAATGTCGGCCGAAAGGCAGTTTTCGCGAGTACTGGATGTATGCTCAGTTCGACTGTCTCATTTCACGCAAATCAAACACCGTATTGAGTTTCTTCTTGCGTCCCGGGGCGCTTCGTGAAAATTCACGCACTTGGAACGAACAAAGCGTGTTGTCAGAGATGGGTGCACCACAGCTCAGCGGCGGTGGGTTTTACCTTTCCGATGGGCAATATGTAGACCGCTGGCTTTCCTATGATGCGGGAATCGGATTTCATTTCCAGCTTGACGGACGGCTCACCACACTTTCAGTTTTCCGGAAACGACGGCAGCGCATGAAAATGCTCGCTTCCGCAGAACAAAAGTCATTTCCGCGAGCTGCGTAGCTTGGGACTGGCTTGGTGATTCAAATTCAGGAACGATCCCTATGCACTTTCGGCAACCCGCTTTTCTAAGAGCAACGATTTTCGCAACCGCGCTTATTACCAGCCTCGCCGCGTACGCGCAACGGGTTACTTACGCTATTGACCCAGCGCACTCCGAGGTGGATTTCGGCATCAAGCACATGGCCATCGCCACCGTGCACGGGCGGTTCAAGATCACCGGCGGCGCGATCGACTTCAATGATAAAAACGTCGCCGACTCCGTCGTCATGGCGACCCTCGATGTGGCGTCCGTCGATACCGGGGAAGCGGGCCGAGACACGCATCTGAAGAGCCCCGATTTTTTCGACACGGCCAGGTACCCAACCGCGACCTTTAAGAGCACCAAAATTGTGCCCGCAGGGGAAAATTACGATGTTTTCGGCGATCTGACCTTGCATGGCGTCACCAAGCCGGTGACCTTGCGCATGGAGCCGCCCAGCAAGGAACAGATCGGCATGGACAAAAAGCCCCACCGCGGCTTCACCGCCACCACGCTGATTCATCGCCAGGATTTTGGACTCAACTGGAATGGAACGCTGAAGTCGGGCGATTCCATGCTCGGCGACGACGTGAAGATGACCTTTGAGATCGAAGCCGCGCAGAAGTAAAAGCGGCCTCGCGGCACCGCCACCGGCGAATGTTAACGCGTTTCCCTGCGGTAAAAGCCATACGCGATGCCGAAAAGCACGGCCATCAGGAGCGCCAGCTGGGCGTGCTGTAGGTGGTGCAGGCGAAGATTCACCACGGCATCGACGCTCCAGGCGATGCAGCCGGCCAGCCAGATCACAGCGGTTCTGCGCATGTTAGGCGTCCCAGCCATACCAGGTTAGACGCGCCTAGCCGGATTCCCGTGCTGTGCGGCATCAGCCATAACCGTATCGCGCTGCGATCCTTGGGTTTTGGGTGACTTCCAACAGACCCAGTTACACTCGTGAAGGAACCAACAAAGGAGAGTTTGTGTCACAACGTACCTTCAGCATCATCAAACCCGACGCGGTCCGTAAGGGACTGACCGGCGCCGTTCTCGCGCATATTGAAAAAGCCGGTTTCAAGCTCATCGCCATCAAGAAAATGTCGCTTTCCGAAGCGCAGGCCAAGGGTTTTTACCATGTGCACGCGGCACGGCCCTTCTTCGGCTCCCTTGTGCAGTTCATGTCTTCAGGGCCGATCTTTGCGATGGTGCTGGAAAAAGAACATGCCATCGCCGACCTGCGGCAGCTGATGGGTGCCACGAACCCGGCTAACGCGGAAGACGGCACCATTCGCAAGCTGTTTGCGGATTCCATTGAAGAGAACGCGATCCACGGCTCCGATGCGGAAGACACGGCTGCCTTTGAGATCGGCTATTTCTTTGCCGGGTACGAATTGAGCTAGCAACAAACGGAACGAGGCGAGAACGACCGCTACGCACCTGTTGAGCATATGCGCACCCCTGGCGCACAGATGCAGCGCCGCCACTCCACCCGGAAGCGTTGAAGTCGAAGCGCCAAGAGGTGCATCGCATACCAGCCTGGGCCTCACGACCCAGGCTGGTGAGGCGCGCTGTGGTGCTGCAGGTTTCCTTCGAACACAATACGTTGAATCTCCGCAGCGATCGCTTCGGCAGATTTTTCGCTCACCTCGACCGTGCGGTGGGCGACACCGAGATAGAGGCTTTGCCGGTCAAGCCATCGTTGTTCCGCCTGGTGGCGCGAACCCAGGAGCGGCCGGGCTGTTTCGGCGGGGTTCTGCGCCTGCTTCGTGCAACGGCGGTAGAGCTCTGCAAATGGCGCATAGAGATAGATCACCCGCGTTGCCGGCGCTTGCTGCAGCAAAGTGCGGATGCCGGCGCTGCCCGGCGCACCGCCGCCCAATGCGATCACGATCGGCGACCGCTGCAGCAACGTCCCTAATGCCTCCACCTCCCAGGCGCGAAAGGCTGCTTCGCCTTCTGCTGCGAAGAGTTGCGGTACCGTACAGCCGGCAAGGATTTCCACAGCGGCATCCAGATCGGCAAACGGCCAACCGAGCCGATGGGCGAGAAGCCGGCCGACGGTCGTTTTTCCGGAGCCCATAAAGCCGGTGAGCACGACGCGCTGGCACGGCCCGTTTTGCCCAGCACCCGAGGCGGAGCTAACCCGCGAGGTCCGTAACGCCGCCATCGGCCGACTCTTCCTTGAGCTTGCTGGCGATGTTGGACCACACGGCGTCGCTTGGCTCATGCGTCGGCTCAAAAAGGCTTCTTGCGGTTTCGGCGATGGTTTCAAGGTCGCGCACCAGGGCCGCGCAGTCCGGATTGGCGGCCAAAAAGCGCGCCAGCCGCGGATCTTCGCTGACCTTGCCGCCGGCAAGAAACAGGTCGGGCAGGTGCTGCTCAAACTCTGCCGGTGTCATGGAGTCGAAGTTGATGTTGGCTAGATCGCTCATTGCACGAGCTCCCGCGTGGCGGCAACCAGGGCCGGCAGCTGTTCTGGGTGGCGCAGCAGCTCACGCAAACGCAATCGCGCTTTGTGTAGCTGACTTTTGCTGTTGCCGGTGGAGCATTCGAGCATGGTGGCGATCTCGTTGTGCTCAAAGCCTTCTACATCGTGCAGCACAAACACCATGCGGTACCCCGGCGGCAGCGACGCCACGGCGCGCTCAAGGGTCACCCGGTCCACGGAGCCTGAAAGCTGCGGATCGCGGGAGCCGAAATCGCGCTTGGGTGCGTCTTCTTCGGACGGATTGATGGTTTCTTCCAGCGACACCAGCTGCAAGCCTTTTTTGCGCAGGTGCATCAATACCAGATTCACCGTCAACCGATGCAGCCAGGTGGAAAACGCACTTTCTCCACGAAAACTGCCCAGCTTGCGAAACAGGTGCAGAAATGCCTCCTGCGTCATGTCTTCGGCTTCCGAAACATTGCCCAGCATGCGAAGACAAAGAGTGTAAACACGGCGCTTATGCAGCGCATACAGCTTGGAAAAAGCGTCGGGATCGCCCAGCTTGGCCCGCTCGATCGCTTCGGCTTCGCCGGCGATGGGCGGGTTGCGCTTAAACAAACCCGGTGTGGTTTTTGTTTGCATCACGTTGTTGCCTTGACCTTCCATGGCGCGCGCCGATCCCTTGTCTCCGATCCTCGCCGGCGCGTCGACCTCCTTACCAGCCTAACGCACTTGAGCGAAACTTCTCGGTGATTTCCAGACGCTGGCGATAGAACTTCGGTCACCTGTCCATCGCCCGATCGGCGCGGACGGCGAGGGTCAGCTGCCGATAAAGCGAGCATACAGAGAGCGCGCAATCGCCGGCTCGGTGGTGCCCTGGATGAGCGCACGGCCGTCAGGAAAGACGGTCAGCGTGTAGGGCGGATAAGAAAACCGCAGCAGGGACCCGTTTGCCCGCACCTCGCCCAGCGCTGCCAGCCGTTGCTGTAGAGCGAGGAGGTCGAGGGGACGATCGTGCTCATGGATCTGCACGGAATTCCGTCCGCAAAGGGTAAGGTGCGGCCGGCCGGCACCGGCGAGCGCACGGAACTCCCGCCCGCTGCAAACGCGGCAGTCCGGGCGAGGACGACCGGCGTGAATCTCGGATCGCTCGCCGGTCCAAAGATCGTACGAGACCAGCGTTCGGCGCATGGCCGCCGGCTGCCCGGTAAGGAATTTCATCGCCTCGGTCACCGCCAGGGAGGCCGCCAGATTGACCGCGGTGCCCAGAATGCCGGAGGTCTCGCACGTGTCACCGCCGCCAGTGGGCGGGGCCGGAAAAAGGCAGGCCAGACAGGCGGTAGGCATGGCCCCAGACCAGGAAGCGGAGTTTTGTTGCGCTGCGGGTGCTTCCATCGTCTGTGCTTGGGTCGCAACGGGGCGGGGCAGGATGTTCATCGTCGCCGCGTAGGCCCCCACGGCGGCTGTGTAGATCCAGGGCAGGCCTTCGCGCACGCAAAAGTCGTTCAGCAGATAGCGGGTTTCAAAGTTGTCGGTCCCGTCGAGCACTAGGTGAGCGCCGCGGAGCAGATCGGCGATGTTGCCCGGCACCAGATCGGCGATGTGGCTTCTGATCCCGACATCACCGTTGACGCGCTGGAGATGAAGCCGGGCGGCTTCCGCCTTGGGCAGCGATTGTTGTGCGTCCGCCTCATCGAACAGCACCTGACGCTGCAGATTGGAGGGTTCCACGAAATCGCGGTCAATCAGGGTCAACTGCCCCACCCCGGCGCGGACCAACAACCCGGCGGCCGCCGCGCCCGTCGCGCCAACACCGACGATCACGGCATGCGAGGCGGCAAGACGGTCCTGTCCCATCGCGCCGATCCCGTTGAAGAGCACCTGCCTGGAGTAGCGCTCCCTGGGATCGATGCGATCGCCATGGGGATCACGACCAGGACCACGACCAAGATCACCACCGTTCACGCCGCCGGGGGCTGCCGGCGTGAACGGCATCGCGTAAGCGCTCTGTTCGTGCGCAGCAGATCGGGATGCGGGCTGTTCTGTTCCGGAACGCACCTTCTGGCTCAGTTCCGTTTCGGAACTCTCCCCAGATGGTTCAGTCCCGGCAAAAACCGTCCCTTGCTCCATTTCGTTAGTATAGGAGGCAAGCCAGGAACATGCGTGCCGCGCAGACTCGTACGGATCCCCGGGCGAAAACGGCGCGATATATCTGAACAGGTCGCCCGAACAAAGGTGCCATCGCCAAGGCAGGAGGCATCGAGACTCAAGACGGCCAACCCCGGCCCCTGCACCGGCGTCGTTCCATGTACTATCCTGTGCGTCTTGGGTATTGCCGACGATTGGCGGTTTGTGTGCCGCGGCAATGGTTTGTAGCAGATGGAAGGATAGGCAGTGTCGGTTCAGCGAGCAGGGGCGGAAAAGACAGAACAGGAAGAGTCGCGTCACCGGACGCTGCCATGGTTGAGTTGTTCGCCAAAACTGCGGCGAACGCTGCCGCTGGTTGCGCCGTTTCTCTTGCTGCCCGCCCTTGCTCCGCTGCGTTCAGCGGCTCAAAGTCCTGGAACGCTGAATAATCAATCGGTCGGGCAGTCTGCCAACCCCACGCCGTCCACCAATCCGAACGCCGCGCAGGCGGTGCCGCAAGCCAGCCAGCAGGCCAACCCGGCCACGCCCGGCGTTCCCCAGCAACCGCCAGTCATCAGCAATCCTTTGCCGCCGCTCGCCACCTCGGTTTGGCGCGAAACCGGCACCAATGTTGCCGCCATCCGCTTTGACGGTGTGCATTTCAGCGAGTCAGACCCCATCCTGGCGCAGCTTACCCAGAAGACAGGCCAACCGCTCGATCCGGAAAAGGTGCGTGCCGATCTGCATCGCCTGTTCAGCAGCGGTCGCTATCGGGACCTCAGCTTGAGTGCGGTGCGCTCCCCGCAGGGGCTGCAGCTTATCTTTGTCGGGGTGCCTCGGTATTATGTCGGCCGGGTCGACATCTTCGGCGTCTCGTCTGAGCGGCTGACCTCGCTGCTCGAGTTCGCCACCAGAATGGTCCCAGGGACGCCGTTCACTGAAACGGAAATTCCCACCGACCTCGATGGGATCAAGCAATCGCTGGCGGAA
>CAXTRN010000164.1:0-8255 GCA_964246645.1 uncultured Acidobacteriaceae bacterium | reverse complement strand
CCACCGTAAGCACCTGCGCCAGCACCAGATCGCGCAAACGCAACTGCCGTTCAAGTGGATGTCCTGCCGCCGCGTCGGGCGACCCCGCGCCGGGCAGAGCGGTGGAATCTATCGCCATCGGCCGTCCCCTCGCCCTCATCCTCGCACGAAGCTGAGTCTTTGCATCGCCCGAAACGCGGGTTGCAGCCGACTATGGCGCGAACGCGTAGAAAAGCTCCCACGGTCTTCTGCACACCTCCGCTTCCTGTGCTCCTTTTTGGTTGAGGTAGCGGGTCGGCCTAGCGCTTCGGGGCTGGCTGAAAAGGAACGTATAGAATGGGCACAGCGCCGATTTCGCTCGTGCGCATCCCCTTTTGCAGGAACTCTGTGACGCAACCAGATCGTGATTCCCCTTTGGCAAAAACCTCCGCCGTTATCCTGGGAGCCCAATGGGGCGATGAAGGCAAAGGCAAGATCGTCGACGTTCTCAGCGAAAAGTTCAACATCGTTGCCCGCTATGCCGGTGGCCACAACGCCGGCCACACGGTCATCATCGACGGCCAGAAGTTCGTTCTGCAACTCATTCCCTGCGGCGTTCTGCGCGCCGGCTGCAAAGGCGTGATCGGCAACGGCGTCGTGCTCGATCCCGCCGCTTTCCTTGGAGAAGTGCGAAAGCTCAAAGAAGCCGGTCTGCCCGCCTGGAGTCCCGATGCCGGCCAGCTCTACATCTCCAACCGCGCCCAGGTGATCCTGCCCTACCACCGCATGATTGAACTGGCCGCGGAAACCGCCCCGGGGCGGCAAACCATCGGCACCACCCGTCGCGGCATCGGGCCCGCCTACGAAGACAAAATACATCGCAACGGCCTGCGCGTGGTCGATCTGCTCAACTCGTCGCTTTTGCGCACCCACATCACCAACGCTTGTCACGAAAAAAACACCATCGCCGGTGCGCTTTTCGGCACAGAACCGCTTGATCCCAAGCAGATGTACGAAGACTACGCCCGACTCGCCGAACAGATCGCGCCTTATGTCACCGACACCGCCGTGCTGCTCAATGCTGCCATCGATGCCGGCCAGAACGTCATGTTCGAGGGTGCGCAGGGGGCGCTGCTCGATATCGACCACGGCACCTATCCCTTTGTCACCAGCTCGTCTTCCACCGCCGGCGGCGCGGTCACGGGTACGGGGGTCGGTCCCACTCGCATCGGCACCGTGATCGCGGTTACCAAGGCCTATGTCACCCGTGTCGGCGAAGGTCCGTTTCCGACGGAAATCTCCGATGCTTCGGGTGATCTGCTGCGCGCCCGCGGGCAGGAGTTCGGCGCGGTCACCGGCCGACCCCGCCGCTGCGGCTGGCTCGATCTGCCCTTGCTGCGTTATTCCAACATGATCAACGCCACGGAATGGCTTGTGGTTACCAAACTCGATGTGCTCGATGTTTGTCCGGAGATCCCGGTCTGCACACATTACAAGATCGACGGCAAACTGACCGATACCATCCCTGCCGATGTGCGCGGCTTCAAGTCCATCGAACCGGTGTATACCACGCTGCCCGGCTGGAATTCTTCCACCGTCGGTATTACCGAATTCAGTAAGCTGCCCCCGGCGGCGCAGGCGTACATGCAGTTTCTCGAGCGGGAATCCAGTGCCAAGATCGGCATGATCTCCACCGGCCCCGACCGCGCCGAAACCATGATTATGCCCGCTTTCGCAGAGACTTTGGCATGATCTCCTTCACCGTGCGCCTGCGCTTTCGTGCTGAAGACCGCGACGAGATCGCCGGCTTTCTGCGCGAACTCGCCCTGGCCTCCCGCCGCGAGCCCGGCTGCGTCTCCTACATCCCGCACACAGTCGAGTCCGACCCGGACACGGTCCTCATCTATGAGCAATACCGCGATGAAGCCGCGGTGGAAGCACACCGCGCCACCCCGCATTTTGCCCGTTGGGCCGTAGGTGGTCTTTACCAACGCATGCTCGACCGCGCTGTAGAAAACCTGAACGCCTTGGCTTGAGCTTCGTTGCACTCTTTGCACAGCTTTTATCCCTCGTAGAACCAATGCACCCTCCTTTGTGAAAAGCTGGATCGACATTTCGGCCGCGCATCTTTGCGCCAATGTGGCCAGCGTTCGGGCGGCGGCCGGTCCGGCCTACCATCTGCTCGGGGTAATCAAAGCCGATGCCTATGGCCACGGTGCGGCCCTGTGTGCGCCGGTGCTCGTCGCGGCCGGCGTCGATTGGCTCGGGGTCGCCGACCTGGAAGAGGGTATTTGCGTCCGTGCGGCGCTTGCGGCCAGCCCCATATGCCGTGAGTCCAACTCCGGCACCACCCACATCGTCGTGATGTGCGGTTTTGAGCCCGCCGACGCACACGGCCTCCTTGAAGCCCGGCTCACGCCCGTTGTGTGGACACCCGCGCATATCGCTTCTCTCGAACAAGCCGCAGCGGCAATGGAGACACGCGTCCCGGTGCACCTGGAAGTCGATACGGGCATGGCCAGGCAGGGGGCCGTGCCTGGTGCGCCGCTCGCCGCAGTCCTGATGGAACTCCGGCGCTCGCCCCATGTCTATCTGGAGGGTGTTTTCAGCCATCTGAGTTCCTCGGAAAAGGTGGATGCGGTGGAAACCGTTCGTCAGCAACAGCTGTTCTCCCAGGCCTTGTTGCAGATGGCGGCGGACGGCCAGGCTCCCGCATACCTCCACCTCGGAAACAGTTCCGCAGTGGATGAAGGCTCCAGCCTCGCCTGGGGGCAAAGGGTTTGGGGACAAGCCGAAACCGATCTAGGCAACGAGGTCGATCGCAAGCTTCTGATCCGACCGGGCCTGGCCCTGTACGGTTATGTTTTGCCGCTGGACGCGTCGCAAAGAACCCACAGTTCGCAAAAAATCGGAAAAGCTGCGCGTGCTCAGCTTGCGCCGATCCTGCAGCCGGTCCTGCAGCCGGTAGCCACCTGGAAAACCCGCGTCATCGGTCTGCGCGAGATCACGACCGGCAACACGATCGGGTATGGTGCTAGCTTCGTCGCGAAACAACCCATGCGTCTCGCCCTTTTGCCGATCGGTTATGCCGACGGCTTCCGGCGCGAAGCCTCCAGCGGCCTCGGCGACGGCTGGGTGTTGATTCGCGGCCGCCGCGCCCCGGTCGTCGGTCGCGTTTCCATGAATCTCACCGTGATCGATGTCACGGGCCATCCTCCGCTGGCAGAAGAGGACGAGGTCGTGCTGCTGGGAGAGGGGGTCACGGCGGCGGATCACGCGGGCTGGGCCGGCACCATTCCGTACGAAATCCTGTGCGGCATGCGCGGCCATCGCCGGCTGGTGTAAGCAAAACGGGTCTGCCGTCCGCTAAAAGCCGCCAGCGAGCCAGGTATGTATGAATCGCCGGGAAGGGGCCGTAAATTACACTCAGGTCTATGCTTTCCGGGCTTTATGCCAAGTGGATGTACGCTTGGGAAACCGCGCTGACCACACGCGATGAAAACCGCGTCGAACGCCCCGTAGACTGGGGTTTCGAGCACCTTGCCGAGGTCGGCGGGACCGAAGCCGCTGCGCGCGTCACGCGCGGCGAGCTTTCCGCCGCCGCCGCCATGGCCGCTTTCAATGCGGCTCTGATTGCCGAACCTGGGCGTTTCTTCGGCTACGCCACACCCAAAGATTTTGAGTTGGAACAGCGGCATCCGGCCCTGTTTCCTACCAATGTGAGGCCTGAAACACTGCTCGAAGAGCGCGAATGGCAGCGCCGCGCCGCTGCCGGCGAACTGCGCCGGGCGCCGTATCTACGGTTCACGTCGCCGGTACGCACCGGGTACCCTGAAAACGATGTGGTGAACGCCCGCTGGTATCCGGCCGAACCGAAACGATCCAAAGAGGGCCGCTCACGACCGCGCCAGGCGATGATCGTGCTGCCGCAGTGGAACGCGGATGCGGTGTCGCATAACGCCCTGTGCGACATATTTCTTCGCTGGGGCATCAGCAGTTTGCGGCTTTCCAAGCCCTACCATGACATTCGCCGTCCGGCGGAGCTCGAGCGCTCCGATTATGCTGTAAGCGCCAATATCGGCCGCACCATCGCCGCCGCCCGGCAGGCCGTGGCCGACATTCGTTCCTGCTGCGACTGGCTCGAAGGGCAGGGCTACGAGCAGATCGGCATTTTGGGCACAAGCCTCGGCTCGTGCTACGGTTTTTTGGCGGCGGCCATGGATCCGCGGCTACGCGTTTGTGCGTTCAATCATGTGTCGATGGTCTTCGGCGACGTGGTGTGGGAAGGGCAGAGCACACGGCACATCCAATCCGCGTTTGTGCATGCAGGCCTGGATCAAGCGACGGTGCAGGCTATCTTTGCCTCAATCAGCCCGGCCAGCTACATGAGCCACTTTGCGGCCACAGCGCAACTCAGCGGTCGGCAAACATTGCTGGTACACGCGACTTACGATCTTACCTTTCCGCTGCAAGGCTCATTGGCCGTGCTGCGGGGTTTGGAAGCACACGGCATCCCGTATGTGTCGAGGGTTTTGCCCTGCGGCCATTACACAACTGGCGAAACGCCTTATAAATTCATCGACGGCTGGTACTTGGGTTCCTTTGTTTGGCGCGAATTTCGCCGGTTGGCAAGGGAAAGCAACTGCCGGCTCGCGAGGAGCGCACCCGCAGGTGAGCGGATCGCCTCGTAAGTGCTTCCTCGCAATAAATCCCGCTTGCCATCGGATTGCCGCCCAAAGCGGCCTGTTCCTTAGTGGGCCGGCGACAAACGAAACAGCGACCTTACGCCGGCGAACATACGATCTTTAAGTTCACGAGCGCCGGTGAGATAGATGCAACCGAGACGTGCCAGAGAGATGCCCTCGATCTCTACTTCAACGTACTGTTCTGCCATTTCGCTTTGCACCTTGGCCAGCATGGGTTGTGCGAGGGAAATGGAGTTTTTGGTCTGGCGGCTGCGCGTGTATCGAGACATGGAAAGCACCTTGGGGGAGGATGAGCGGCGGGGAGCGGGCTGGAAGGAAAGACGCACCTGCGGTACTGCCCGGCCTTGCGCAAAGGATGCGGAACGGAAGGTAAGAACTCGAGCTGCCAACACTGGCTCCGATCAAAGCAGGATAGGCCGGGAGAACCGACATCGCGAGTTCTAAGAAGGCGTTTGCGGTAGTCCCGCGACCTTCTTTTGAACTCCCTTTCAGCATGCGGCGGGTGAAAGGGTTTCGATATCCCACAAGCAGGCCGTTGCTGGCACAGTTGTGTCATCACGGGCTGCAACCTTTGTGGGACACGGTGTACCGGAGCAGTACACTGGACCTATGTCCATCGACCTCGAAGCCAGCCTTGCGCAGAGCGATCCGGCCATTGCCCGCGCGATCGCCGATGAAACGCTGCGCCAGCATGACGGGCTGGAGATGATCGCCAGCGAAAACTTCGTTTCCCGTGCGGTGCTGGAAGCGACAGGCTCAGTGTTCACAAACAAATATGCGGAAGGCTACCCCGGAAAGCGCTACTACGGGGGTTGCGAATACGCTGATGTCGTAGAAGAGCTGGCGCGCGGCCGTGCCAAAGAGCTGTTCGGTGCCGAGCACGCCAACGTGCAACCGCACTCGGGTTCGCAGGCGAACGCCGCCGCCTATATGACGCTGCTGCAACCGGGTGACGGCATTTTGGGGCTGGATCTGGCGCATGGCGGCCATCTAACCCATGGGCACAAGCTCAGTTTTTCCGGCAAACTTTACCGCGTGAGCAGCTACAAGGTCCGGCCGGACACGGAAGTCATCGATTACGACGAACTGGAACAGCAGGCCATCACGGAAAAGCCCGCGCTGCTCATCGGGGGCGGCTCGGCGTATCCGCGTCAGTTCGACTTCGCCCGCATGCGGCAAATCGCCAACCGGGTCGGGGCCAAGCTGATGATCGACATGGCCCACTTTGCCGGTTTGGTGGCGGGCGGCGTGCATCCATCGCCTGTGCCGCACGCGCATGTGGTCACCACGACGACGCACAAAACCCTGCGTGGCCCACGGTCGGGGCTCATCCTGTGCGCGGCGGAGTTGGCCGCCGGTATGGACCGCAGCGTCTTTCCCGGGCAACAGGGTGGGCCGCTGGTGCATGTGATCGCCGGGAAGGCGGTGGCCTTCGGTGAAGCTCTGCAACCGGCGTTTCGCGCGTATGCCCGGCAGATTGTCGCCAATGCCAAGGTGCTGGCCGAAGCGCTTGCCGGGCATGGTTTTCGCGTGATCTCAGGTGGAACGGATACACATGTGGTCTTGCTCGATGTGTTTGCCAAAGGCGCGGGCATGCTGGGTTCGGAGGCCGAAGCGGCGCTGGGAACGGCCGGCATCACGGTAAATAAAAATGCCATTCCGTACGACACGAATCCTCCGCTCAGGCCCTCGGGCATTCGGCTGGGCACGCCGGCGCTGACCACGCGCGGCATGGGCGAGAACGAGATGCGCACGATCGCCGGTTGGATCGCCGAAGCGCTGAATGAGCGTGGCGACGGTAGCCGGTTGCGTTCGATCCGGAGCCGCGTACGCGAACTTGCCGAAGCGTTTCCGTTGTATGGCTGGCTGCGCGAAAAAGCAGAACAGGAAGATGCCGAAGCGTTGCTGGCGCATTGACTCTTCTGCAGAGATGCGATGAAGGTGCGACGGCGGCGGCTGAAAGAGGCCATTGAAAACCATTGAGGGACCGTTGATGGACTGGATTTTCTTGCTTGGCGTGGCTACCGGCATGCGGACGATGACAGCTATCGCGGCGGTCTGCTGGGCGGCGTGGCTGCATTGGCTGCCGGAAAACGGATGGGCGCTGTGGACGACCTATCTCGTGTCCGCACTTGTGTTTACAGGATTTGCCCTGGGAGAGTACATCGGTGACACGCTGCCCAGGACGCCGAGCCGAAAGGAGCCCGGCCCGGTGGCCGCGCGGCTGGTTTTCGGAGCGCTGGTAGGGGCGCTGGGAGCCCACGCCATCACCGAACCGATAGCCGGGGGCATGTTGGCGGGCGTTCTTGGCGTGCTCATCGGCACGTGGGGTGGCGCCGCGGTTCGCAAAAAAGGCGCGGCAATGGTGGGGCGCGATTTGCCTGTGGCGCTTGCAGAGTCTGCGGTGGCCTTGGCTTTTGCGGCGAAGGCCGTTTGGGAGCTGCACAACAGTATTCTCTTCGACCTGAAGCGGGGTGCGGTCTAGGAAAGCGTGACGGCTGCGCCCAGGATGGCGATGCCCACACGACCGGGCGAAGGGAGCTCATGAAGGGCGCTCGGCCAGAACCACACGGGGGATGCCGGCGAGATCGTCGTAGAACCGCAGATGTTTCCATCCGTCGAGCAGTGCCGTGAGCGCGATACGCTGCCCAAAGCCGATCTCCAGTGCCAAAAGGCCACCTGCGCGTAGGGCCGTTTCAGCTTGGGGAATCAGGCGACGATAGAATGCCAGACCGCCCTCGTCGGCGAACAGCGCCAGGTGCGGTTCAAAATCGCGAACCTCGGGCTGCATCTCGGGCGCATCGGCGTAGGGCACATAGGGCGGGTTGGAAACGACCACATTCCAATCGGCGGCACGGAGTAGTTCGCTTTCTGAGGTCAGCAACAGGTCGGAAAGGCGGAAATCCACGCGGGTTTGCAGATGATGGCGCAGCGCGTTGGCTTTGGCAACCGCCAGAGCGGCGGGCGAAAGATCCAGCGCCGTGATGTCGGCTTCGGGCAGGTTGGCCGCAAGCGCAAGGGCTATCGCTCCTGAACCGGTGCCGACGTCAACGATGCGAAGAGCGCCGGACGGCTGCCCGCCGCGACTCCCTTGTGGCCGATATTGCTCCCGCGCCCGCGCCCGCTCCCGTTCCCGCGCCCAGTTCAGGACCGATTCGACCAGCAACTCCGTTTCCGGGCGCGGGATGAGAACATCCGGGGTGACCTCCAGGCCGAGGCCGAAGAACTCCTGCTGCTCCGTAAGGTATTGCAGGGGCTCGAACCGCGCGCGACGAGCGACGAGCGCGGCGAAGCGATCAGCGTCTTCAGGCGAAAGCGCCGCCTCGGGATGGGCCAGCAGCCACGGCCGCAAACGACCAAGAACGTGCAACGCGAGGGTTTCGGCATCCCGGCGCGCGATGCTGGCAGAAGCGGCGTGTATGGCTTCGCGAATGGTCATGCACGAAAACTCGTTGTCATTTCGTTGAGCCCGATGTTGTCGCCGGTCTGCTCCATGTTCATCGGCAAGGGAAGCGCCTCTCCAGCAGAAACCTTTAAAGTATGGGTTGAAGGGGGTGTTATCTACCCTGGTTCCTGTCGCTCGGCCGACCT
>CAXTRN010000163.1:0-8381 GCA_964246645.1 uncultured Acidobacteriaceae bacterium | reverse complement strand
ATATTGGATTGCAAATAACGGACATAGAACAACGGATTGCACAATCACCTCATGCATTCCGGCGTCGAAATATTTGCTACGAAGCGAGAGACCTCATCGTCTTGTAGCTGCACCAAGTCTCACCGCAGCCCCAGCACCATCAACTCCACCCCACTCGCCGCGCCAACCCCGTGAAAGACCGTCTCCGTTGCTTTCTGAAGATCCTCCGGCTTCGCCTTGAAGATATCCATAAATGTCTGCGGGTTCCGATCCGTTAACGGAAACCACGAGCTTTGGATCTGCACCATGATGCGGTGCCCCTTGCGAAAGGTGTGGTTCACATCCTGCATGGTGAAGTTCACCGCCGTCACCTGCCCCGGCACCAGTGGCTCCGGCTGCTCCCACGAATTGCGAAACTTGGCACGAAACGGCTCGCCGCGCACCAGCATCTGGTAGCCCTGCAGGATCACCGGCGCCGCGCCCGTCACGTGTTTTCCCTCGGAGGCCTCCTCGTCCGGGTCCTTAAAGTCATCCGGGTACACATCGATCAGCTTCACATCGAAATCCGCATCCGTGCCCGTAGACGCCACCTTCAGCTTCGGCCTCACCGGCCCCGCCACCGTCACATCCTCCGTCAGCGGCGCCGTTCGGTACACCAGGACGTCGGGGCGCGTCACCGCGAATCGCTGGTCGTCATCCATGTATCGCTGCGGCACATCCGGCCCGGTCACATAGGCCGTAAACGGCACCGGATGCGCGGGGTCGCTCACATAGGCATCCTTGCTCGCCGGGGTGTCGGCGGCGGAGGTTGGCTCCGTCCACGCCAGCCCGCCACCGCTCTGCAGGTACAGCATGCGCGGCTTGGCAGCGGGCGGAGGCCACGCGGTGTATTGCTTCCACACGTCTGTTCCCGTTTCAAAGGTGTAAGCCTTCGGCAACGCCGTCCACGCCTTGTTCTTCAACCAGTGCTCAAAAAACGGCGCTTCAATATTTTCTCGATAAAAGACCGCCGTTTCCGACCCGAAGCTAATGTCGCCCAGCCGCGCGCCCGTTCCCACCGCCCAGCCGCCGTGCACCCACGGACCTTCCACCAGTGTGTCTTCCGGCGCCCCCGGGCTCAGTGTTTCGACCGCGTGAAAGACTTTCACCGGGCCTGCCAGGTCCTCCGCATCGAACCACCCGCCCACCGCCAGCACCGCCGCATGCACCCCGTGCATGTGCGGCGTCAAGTTGCGCTTCTGCCAGTACTCGCTATAGCTCGGATGGATGACCTGGTCATGGAAGTATGCATTGGTGCCACCGGCGGGCGAATCCAGGTGCGCCAGCGTTCCCATCCCGAGGTAATACGCATACATATCCTGCATCGGAAAATCAAAGCCCGTGGGCGGCTCCACCGTCAGCGGATTCTTTTGCGGCGCAAAGAACGGCGCATAAAACGAGTGGTTTGCATCCAGCATGAACGCGCCGCCGTGGTACGCATCGTCTCCCATCCAAAGATCCATGATAGGCGCCTGCGGGCTCGCCGCCTTGATCGCCGGATGGCTGTCCACGATGCTCGCCGCAGTATAAAACCCGGGATAGCTGATGCCGAGAATGCCTACCTTGCCGTTATTTCCCGCAACATGCTTCAACAGCCAATCGAC
Organism: uncultured Acidobacteriaceae bacterium; assembly: GCA_964246645.1. Taxonomy (GTDB): domain Bacteria; phylum Acidobacteriota; class Terriglobia; order Terriglobales; family Acidobacteriaceae; genus Granulicella. The sequence continues at coordinate 6,759 of CAXTRN010000163.1, read as the reverse complement.
GGTGTCCGCGGTATCGGTGGACTCATCCAACCCCTTGCCGTCCGGGTGGGTGTCGCGGCTCGGGGTCATCTCCACCCACGACCCTTGGCTGTTCCACCGCCCCCGCACGTCCTGGCAAACCAGAATGTATCCGCTTTCCAGCAGCTTCCGGTTATAGGTCACACGGGGCATCACCTTTTCCGGCCCATACGGTCCACAGCTGTACGGCGTGCGCGTCATCAGGAAAGGGTAAGGCCCCGCATCGCGGCTCTTGCCCGGCAGGGGCGTATACACCGCCGTGTACAGCATCACGCCATCGCGCATCGCTACCTGATATTCATGCTTCGCGAAATGCGACGCAAAGAACTCTCGCCTCTGCTGCGGCGTTTGCAGCGACGACTGCGTTGCCGCTTGCGCTGCGGAAGCTTGCGGCGTCGATGCTTGTGGTGTGGGAGCCGGACCCGTCCCCGGCGAAGCGGTCTGAGCAGAAACCATGCCGGCTGCCAGTAAAAACACCGGCAGCACCAATCCCAAAGAACGAACCCGCACACCGAAGCATCTCATAATCTTTCGCAACACCACTAAAATGGATTTTACGATGGTCCGAGCCGGTGTAGCCTTTCCTTGACCCCGACGCCGCCAAGCTCAATCATTCCGCTATCTTCGAAGCGTCACTAAAACCTTTGAACCGCATTTCTTACATCATCCATAGCTGCTTACAAGCCAGACGTGGCCTCATCTTTCTACTCTTGTGGAATATGTTCCACAAATGAAATCAGCAGCCCTGAGTATGTTTGCAATCAGTGCTACTTTGGTCGATCATGTAATTAACTCAAACGTTTCAGCTCGAGATGATTGAGGTGCGCGGTGAATGTTTACCCGGCCTGCTCGACATCTTGATCCCTTCTGGAGGGTACGCTTTGCCGTTGGTCGAAACGTATTTCGATGAGAGTGGCACCCATAACGGCTCAAAGGTACTTTGCTTGGCTGGCTATGTTATTGAAAGTGAAGCCGGAAAACGATTGACCGACGATTGGGCACTCATGTTGGAACGATATTGCCTTCCATACTTCCACATGGTTGATTGCGCCCATGGTCGACCTCCGTTTGACGACCTCACAAGGAACGAGCAAGACGAGGCCGCAAGATCGGCGATCCGCATCATGTGTACCCACATCGACCAATGTTTTGTTGTCTCGCTGATACCTGAAGTTTTCGACAGATATATCCCCGCGTCGCCTCTAATCGGGAGTGCGTACTCAGTTTGCATCCATGCCTGCTTGGGGGCAGTACAGGCGTGGGCGGACGCCAATGCTTACAGGGGAGACATCGCGTACTTCTTCGAGAGTGGCCACCAGAGCCAATCCGAAGCAGACAGGATCATGAATAAGATATTTTCTATCCCGGCACTACGCGATAAGCAGAGGTATGTGGCGCACACGTTCGCCGACAAGAAAAAGAGTCTTCCATTGCAAGCAGCCGACATTATCGCGTGGTTATGGAACAACGAATGCAAGCGGAAAATGGATACATCGCGACCTCAAAGAAGACGCGACCTGAATGCCCTCATGCAACCCAGAGGTAACGGAAGTCCCTTTTTTGCCGGAGCGCATCTCGATGCCAAGTTTTTACGAAACCTTGCAACTCCCGTTTTGCGCAGCCAGTATGTCCTCACCTATCCCTGGCGGTAAACCGAACTGATAAGAGAGATGTTACTGAATCAGTTCTAACTACCCTATGTTGACGCGGCAGTCCCCAGCACCCTTTATCATGGTTAATCTCCATCGACGTCAGAAATACGTGTCCAGGTGTCCAAGCATTAGTCCAATATGTCTCCCCTTCATTCAGCTCCGGACTCGGTTGCCGCCCGTCCTGCCAGCCGCAGCACCAGCCGCTCCAATACCAGCCGTTTGTCCGGCGGGCTTGAGCGGAGATCCAGATCCGCCTTCGCGATCGCCCGCAAGCCGCTTTCAATCTCTCCGCGATCGCGGTACCGCCGTGCCTGCGCGATCAGCGCATCGGCCGCGAACGGCGCCACCCGAAAGCCCGGCCACAGCACCTGCCACATTGCCCGCTGATCTTTCACCTGTTTCTCATTCAGAATCAGCATCTGCCGAAAGGTCTTCGCCAGCGAAAACACATGCCCGATCGCGGCGTCCTCACCGTCCGAAGCATTCAGCAAACCCGCCAGCAGCGCCAACGCCCGCGCCGCATCCTTGCCGGTAATCGCGTCCGTCAGCTCATACACACTGTTCTGCTTGGCCGAAGGCACCATCGTCTCCACATCGGCGACCACAATCTCCGCAGCCCCGCGCGCCCCGGCTTCCAGCAGCAGCTTTTCCAGCTCGCTCGCGACACTCAGCATGTCCGCCCCGAGCGCCTCCACCAGCTCGCGCGCCGCGTCGTCGGCGAGCCGCACACCGTTCGCTTGCGCCTCGGCCTGGCTCCAGAACACGGCATCGGCCTCGGAAACCCGCTGCAACTCTACGATTCCGCAGCTTTCCCCCAGCGTTTCGCGGATCTTTTCCGCTTTTTCCTTGTCCGCAAAATCCATGCGGCGCAGATCGGCAGGCAAAGCGATGTGATCCGCCACAAAAATCAGCAGCGCCTGCGGGTTCGGCCGCCGGAAGTATGCGTCCAGCGCCGCAAACTCCTCTTTTTTCTGCCCCCGGCCGTACAGCGTCTTCACATTGCGCAAGAACAGCACTTGAAAGGGCGCCATCAGCGATGGGCTTTGTGCCCGGTCGAGCGCTTCAAAAATTGAAGTGTCCGCCAAGTCGAGGTCATGCAGGCAGAACTCGCGGAGATCCGCCGGCACCAGCGCGGCGAGCACCCCGGCACGGGCCCGTCCATATAAAAACGCCTCATCGCCCAGCAACACATAACCGGGGCGACGCGCATCGCTACGCACCTCTGCTAGGAAGCGGTCCGCTGCCGCGAAGCTGCGGAGCCCGGTGCCGGGTGAGGAGGCCGTGGCAGCCACTAGCGAAAGCTCTCCTGCATATCGCTCACCAGCGCTTGTGCGAAATCCTTCGCTAACCGCCGCACCGCAGCGCTGTCTTCCTGCACAAATCCCGACAAATCCTGCGTGGACTGGTACTGTTCCCGCCATGAAAACGCATCATTGCGATACAAGACTGTCCCATCCCGCGCCACCAGACGCACCGCGGCGGAGATCGTGACCAGGTAGCTTGAGGTCTGCCCACTCGACGAGTCATAGGTCAAGGGGGTTACGGCTTCGCTAGCAATCGTGCCGCGCAAAACCGCATCCGCATCGACCGTGCTCGTGTCGGCATTGCCCGGCACCGCCGTCAGCACCCGATAGCGTGTGCCCAGGTTCAACTCGCGTACCACCGCCTGCGTGAACATCACCTCCGTACGAAACCCCTGGACCCGCGTCGCAAAAATCGGCACAGCCAGGGTGTGGAAGCCCGCAGGGACATGCGTGGCCGCGCCCACCTGGTGATATCCGCAGCCGGCGACGCTGAGGAGTGACATGCCCACTGCGGCGCCTACTAAACCTTTCCGGACCATTGAAGTTTTCCTCACGGCCGGCTTTCCGTTCGTTCGACATCGACGTAATACAAGGCGTCGGCCACCTGGAACGCCTCAGCCAGCCCGGGCCACGGCAATGCTTGCGTCTTCTGCGTGGAAGGGGTCACCGTTGTCCAATGCTTTGCGTCGCCGACCCGGATGGGCATGGAAAACCCGGCTTCGTCCGCCTTCCAGCGATAACGCATGCACTTTTGCTGCGGATCATACGTTAGCTGCAGCACCGGCGGCGCCGCATGGCGCAGGTATTGATCGAAAAACGGGCTAAGCACCATCCCGGTACGTGCGTTCCACCAGGCCACAACCTCCTCAGTGGTTGTGGTCTTGTACTTGAATTGCTGATAAAAATCGTGGATATCGGCAAACCACTTTGCGTCGTCATCGATCACGCTTCGTAGTGTGTTCAACATGAGCGCACCTTTGAAGTACTGATCTTCCGGCGGTTCCGTGTTCGTATAGCGAGGCGGAATGATGGGGCGCTGATTGTCGATCTTTGGCCGCAAACCGCCCAGATACCGCAGAGCGTCGGCACGCCCCCAGCGGTACTCCACGTACAGCGCCTCCATATACGTCGTCCAGCCCTCGTGAATCCACATGTCGGCGCGGTCGGCGGCTGTAACGGCGTTGCCGAACCATTCATGGCCGCTTTCATGAATGATGATGAAATCGAACCTGGGGCTGATGCCGACACCGGTCCAGTCCCGTCCGTAATATCCATTTTCAAAATGGTTCCCATACGCCACCGCAGACTGGTGCTCCATGCCGGCGTAGGGCACTTCGATGAGCTTGTACCCGTCCTCATCAAACGGGTACTCGCCAAAATAGTGCTCATACGCGTCGAGCATCTCGGGCACCTGCCCGAACTGTGCTTTGGCTTTTTCCATATCAGCCGGCAGCGCGTAATAATCGAGTGTGGTTGCCCCGTGCTTGGGTCCGGAAAAATGCTGATAGTCGCCAATATTCAGTGCCACATCATAGTTGTTGATCGGGTAATGCACCCGCCAACGCCACTCGGTGTATCCGTCGCCGAGGTCGCGTGACCCCTCGAAGCGGCCATTCGACACATCCATTAAGCCGTTCGGTACGGCAACCGCAATCGTCATACCTTCCTGCGGCTCATCCCGCCATTGATCCTTGTTTGGCCACCAGATCGAGGCTCCCTGCTCCGCTCCTTCACACGCGGTCGTAATCCACGGCTTCCCCTCTTTGTCCTTGTCGAACGAAAAACAGCCGAAACGCCCCGTCGTGGCCGGACGCCCGTTATAGGTCACCGTCACCGTATACTGCTGCCCCTTGCGCAAACTTTGCGGAAAATCGATCCACAATGTGCGTTCCTCGCGCGTGTAGTGCAGCACCTGTCCCGCCTGACGGATGTTCTCAATGGTTAGATCGGGCGCGAGTTCCAATTGAATGCGGCGGCCATCCGCCAACATACGAAATTGAATGTCATTGCTTCCCTGAATGATCCGCGCCACCGGGTCCACGCGGACGGTCAAGGCATACGACAGCAGATCGTTGTTGGCGCGATAGGGGCCATAACCACCACGCAACAAATCATCACGCGTGGGCGGCTTCGGCGTCTCGGGCTCGTGAACTTGATCGGGCTTGCTGGTCCGGGACGTTGGCTGCGTTGCCTCAGCGGGGTGCACCGGGGAAATCTGCTGGATTGGTTGACTTGCGTGAGTCGCCGCTTGCTGGGATGAGGCCGCAATTTCCCGAACCCCTGTTGCAGTTCCCTGCTGGAGAACAGTAGCGGCTTGGACTTGTGTATAGCCGCTCAGCCACAAGCCGAACAGCCCCAGCGCAGCTCCAATGACGCCTTGCCTCATGATCTGTAGTATCGCATCGCCGGCAGGCGCACCAATGGAAGAACAAACGCCGCCACGCACGAACTTTTCAGGAAGGAACGAAAACGCATAAGAGCAGCCCGAAGGCTGCTCTTATGCGTTTTCGTTCATCCAGGCATCACAGACCTACGCGGGATTAGGGGCACCCTCGCCAAATCCGGGCTTACGCCCACCCTCGGGTTTCAGGATCTGCTGCGTATCCCCAGATCCAGGACCCGGGTCGGCTGCAGCCAGAGCTGATTTCATCGGCGGCAAAGCCTTGCCGGCAATGATCAGCTCGATCTCCGCAGCATCCAGCGTTTCCCGCTCCAACAAGGCCTGCGACATGCGGTGCATGATCTCCTGGTTCGCTTCAAGCAAGCTGTAAGCGGACCGGTACGCCGCATCGACAAACCCTCGAACCTCGGCATCGATCTGCTTCGCGGTGTCGTCCGAGAAATCGCGTGACTGGCCGATATCCCTACCCAGGAAAACCTCCTGCTCCTTCTTGCCAAAGGTCATTGGGCCCAGGTTACTCATGCCGAACTCGCAAACCATGCGCCGTGCCAGATCGGTCGCTCGTTCGATATCGTTGCCCGCGCCCGTGGTCATCTTCTTGAGAAAGATTTCTTCGGCGCACCGTCCGCCCATCATCATGGCGAGCTTGGTTTCCAGGTAGTCCTTGGTGACCGTGTGCTGATCCTCTTCCGGCAAATACACGGTGACGCCGAGAGCCATACCGCGCGGAATGATGGTCACCTTATGCAATGGGTCTGAATGCTCGCGCAACGCCGAAACCAGCGTGTGACCGGCCTCATGGTATGCCGTAATCTTCAGCTCTTCCGGGCTGCGCAGCATGCTCTTGCGCTCCGCTCCCATCAGTACCTTGTCCTTGGCCACCTCGAAGTCGAACATGTGCACGGCTTTACGGTTGAATCGAGCTGCCGTCAGCGCGGCTTCGTTCACCATGTTCGCGAGGTCCGCACCGGAAAACCCGGGTGTACCGCGCGCCAGGATGTTCAGATTGACATCCTCCGCCATCGGCACCTTTTTCGAGTGAACTCGCAACACTTCTTCACGTCCGCGAATGTCCGGGCGGTCCACCACAACACGGCGATCAAACCGTCCAGGACGCAGCAAAGCCGGGTCGAGCACGTCAGGCCGGTTCGTTGCGGCAATCAGGATCACGCCGTCATTGGCCTCAAAACCGTCCATTTCGACCAGCAACTGATTCAGGGTCTGTTCGCGCTCGTCATGTCCGCCGCCCAACCCTGCGCCGCGGTGCCGCCCCACGGCATCGATCTCGTCAATAAAGATGATGCAGGGGGCATTCTTCTTACCCTGCTCGAATAGATCCCGCACACGGCTGGCGCCCACGCCAACAAACATCTCCACAAAATCC
>CAXTRN010000162.1:0-8447 GCA_964246645.1 uncultured Acidobacteriaceae bacterium | reverse complement strand
TGAGCCAATGGGCAAGGGAACTCCTGGTGCTGCTGTTGTGGAAGCGTCGCTCGATTAAGTAGAACAGCTTTGTGGCGCTGCGCTCAACGTCAGGCCGGCCCGAAAACGTGAATGCCATCAACGCGCCTGCAAACAAGGCAACGGCAGCAGGATGATCTCCAGGAGCCGGCTCGCGGCGCGGGTAAACACGCGCACGGCGACGACCGGGTATGCTGGCAATCGGGTTGGGTGCACGATGGGTTTGTTGTTTGGTCAAGGGTCGCCGACGGCGGCGTTGTCGCGCGCGGAGCTTCGTGCGGGGCTGCATCAGGCGCTGGCGTCGCTGGGACCACGCCGCAAGGTGCTTGCGGTGCCGCCGGATTTCACACGCTTCCACTCGCAGGCCGGGCTGCTGACCGAGCTTGCATGGGAGTTCTATGGTGACCGGCTGCACGATGTGATGCCGGCGTTGGGGACGCACAGGCCGATGTCGGATCAGGAGATCGCCACCATGTTCGGCCCCATGCCGGGCTCGTTGTTTCGCGTGCACAACTGGCGTGATGATGCCGTGACCCTGGGCGAGGTGCCGGGCGGGATCATGGAGGAGCTTTCCGAAGGCAAGCTGCGGTATAGCTGGCCGGCGCAGGTGAACCGGCTGCTGCGGGACGGCGGCCATGACCTGATCCTGAGCGTGGGGCAGGTAGTGCCGCACGAGGTTGTCGGTATGGCCAATGGAGTGAAGAACATCCTGATCGGCACGGGCGGCCCGCTGGGCATTCATCGTTCGCATTTTCTGGGCGCGGTCTACGGCATGGAACGCATGATGGGCCGCGTGGACACGCCGGTGCGCCGCCTGCTGCGCTATGCAAGCGAGCACTATGCGCGCGATCTGCCGTTGGTTTACGTGCAAACGGTGGTGGCGAAGGACCAGGCGGGTGAGTTGGTGGTGCGGGGGTTGTTCGTCAGCGACGATGAACAGGCCTTTGAGCAGGCAGCGGCGCTGAGTTTGCAGTGCAACTTTGAGCGGCTGCCGCGGGAGATCAACAAAGCGGTGGTTTATCTCGATCCTCGCGAGTTTCGGTCCACCTGGCTTGGCAACAAGAGCGTGTACCGGACCCGGATGGCGCTGGCAAATGGCGCGGAACTGATAGTGCTGGCGCCGGGCGTGCGTGAGTTCGGTGAAGATCCAGCCATTGACGCCCTGATACGGCGTTATGGCTACTGCGGCACGCCGGCAGCGCTGGCCGCCACGGAGGCCGACCCGGCGCTGGCCGCGAATCTGAGCGCGGCCGCGCACCTGATCCACGGCTCGAGCGAAGGGCGGTTTACGATTCGCTACTGCCCCGGTCGTCTTTCGCGGCGCGCCATCGAAGCGGTGCACTATGCCTACGGCGATCTTTCGGCGTATGGGCAGCGGTACGACCCTGCGGTGCTGCGCGACGGCTGGAACGTCGTCGATGGTGAGGAGATATTCTTTATCTCAAATCCTGGATTAGGGCTTTGGGCATACGAGGGGAGATTGCATGGTTGAGGCAAACCAAACGGGCGCGGCATCGCCGACTTGTACGGCAGTCGTATTGATGGGCGTGACGGGCTCGGGGAAGACCACGATCGGCACGTTGCTGGCCAAGCGGCTCGGCGCGATCTTTGCTGATGCGGATGACTACCATTCTGCTGCGAATAAGGAAAAAATGCATGCGGGCATCCCGCTGACAGACGAGGATCGGGAACCATGGCTGGCGACCCTGCATAGCCTGCTGAGCAGCTGGCTGGAGAAGAAGCAGGAGGGCGTTCTGGCGTGTTCGGCGCTCAAAGCGGAGTATCGCGAGACGCTTTCCGCTGACACCGTGCCGGGGGCAATTGCGTTTGTTTGGCTGGACGGTTCGCGTGAGCTGTTTGCGGCGCGATTGGCCGCTCGGCAGCACGAGTTCATGAATCCGGCGCTCCTGGACAGCCAGATTGCCACGCTCGAACCGCCGGCCGACGCAATGCGTGTGGTAAACGGCTGTCCGCCGGATGAGGTGGTGGATGAGGTGCTCGCCAAGCTTGGTGTAACGCCGAGCCACTGATTCCTACCGGATGTTCGTCAGGCCCGGCGCTGCGTCGGGTCTGGAATGTCGACCTAAACGGAGGAAGGGCCCTTCCAGCAGCACGAGGGAAAGGGACGCCGCGACAAGGGTGATTGGGAAACCGGCGACAAAGCGGACCAGTTGGTACGCGGAACCGGTGGCGGCGTGCGCGAAGTGGCGGCCCAGGGCATCGAACATCGGTTCAAGCAGGATGTGCAGCACATAAAAACCGTAGCTGATACGGCCCAGGAAACGGAGCGCGGCCGTGCTGAGCAAGGCGCGCCAAGGGCCGGGCTGTAAAGCAAGCGCCAGCACGGCCGCGCAGGCACACTCCACTGCGGGTAGACCAACCACGAACTGCGCGGGGCGCACGAGGACGAGGGTGCCGCACCAGGTATCGACGGCGAGAAAAGTAGCAAGGGAAACGGTAAAGGTAAGCAGGAGACGTCGTCTTCGCATCGTTTGCGCCGTTTGACCGAATGCGTGCAGGGCCAGCGCCGCGCCCAACGCAAGTCCGCCACCCCGGATGAGCAGAAACGCCGACCAGTCCTGGGTCGTATGCGTTTGGATCGCATGCATAGGGGTTGGTAGCAAAAAGATGAGGCTCCGAAAGACGCAGCAGGTGCCGAAGGTCCAGAGCGAAAGCCGTCGCGCGCGCGCTGCCGTTCCTGCGGCAAGGAGAAGAAATGGCCACAGCAGATAAAACTGCTCCTCGACGGCAAGGCTCCATAGATGGTGCAGCGGCAAAGGCGCGGGATAGCGGAGCGCCTGCGCCACCAGCGGCGGGATGTTCTGCAGAAAGCCCGCGTACAGCAGCAATGGGCGGAGTTGCGCGGCATGCGCGCCCTTGCCGAGAGCAAACAGCGCAGCGGCGACCAATGCGGCGTAGTACAGCGGCAGGATGCGCAAGGCGCGGCGTGCGTAGAAATGCCGTAAAGCGTGCGGTTCGGCCAACGAAGCCCAGAGCAGGCGTGTAATCAAGAAACCGGACAGCACAAAAAAAAGCTCGACCCCAACCCACCCGGCTTCGGTGATGTACCCGAAGAGACGCACCATGGGGTTGGCCGAGCGCAGGCCGCCACCGTAATGGAAGATGTAGACAAGCACAATCGCCACGCCGCGCAGACCGTCCAGGGCAGGGTCACGCGGAGTCGGGTGCTTGGGCTTGGATGTGGGCTGGGACGTGGGCTGGATCGGATGCGGCACTGCGGATTAGGCTATCGCTGTTACAGCCCAAAGTGCAGCGGCAGGGCGCTGCTTGTGTATCTCACAGCCAGCCTGAGGTTCCGAGAACCTCAGGCTGACCTCGGAAAGAGGAATCACTGCCGGACCATGCTGCCAACACCGGTATCGGAGCCGCAAGGGCCGGAAAGCACCCAGTTCGTTACGGTGAGGGTGGAAGCGTCGCTTGAGAATGTGCCGTTGGCGGTGACGCTGTTGGTGGTGTTGGGGTCGGTGTAAGTAAAGGTGAAGTTGCCGCCGCTGACCGAGGTGCTCGAGATCGGAACAGTTGTCGAGAAGCAGAGATTATTGGGAGTTGCCGTGCCGGTCAGGGTGTAGTTGCCGTCCCCATTGGTGTCCGCGGACTGGTTCAGGGTTGCCTGCACGGTCGCAATCTGGCCGTCCCCGTCGCGGAAGCTGCCGGCGTAGGAGCCTGAAATAGGCATATAGGCCTGGGCAATGGCGTCGGCAGGCTTGGCAAAGGCGCAGGAACCGCCGGCGACGCTGTAGGTAGCGCCCGAAAGGGAGCGGCCATCCGCGGCGAGGGTGCCGCTGATGGTGAGCGTCCCGCCGGCGATCGCGCCGGAAAGGGTGAGAACACCTTTGGTGTCGGCTGACCCGGCTACGGTAAGCGCGGTCGTCGGTGCAACGCAGGCTGAGGCGAGCTGGGCGTGCAGGATGCCGGTGACGGCCCCGGCGCTGCCGGACAATTCGCCGGAAAGGCCGGAAAGGTGAACAGCCGCCGGGGCGACTGAACTGAACTGCCAATTGCCGGAAACAAAGGCCGCTTTCGAGGCTGAATCGACGGTGGATGAGGCCGAGCAACCGGCCAGCAGCATGGGAAGAAGGGACAGAACAACAGGGGCGGCGAGTGCGCGAAGAGAGCTGGATGGCAACTGCATGGGAAACTCCGGGGGCCTGAAAGCTTGAATGAAATGAGACAAGGACCAGATGCAGAACTCGGGCAGGCTGCGTGCCGGGAGTGGTACCTGGGCGAGAACTGAAGCAAGCATGACAGATCGAGGGCGAGCCGGCTCTCCCTCGAAAGGGGCACTTCCAGCATGGAAGGGTGCGGGTCGTCGTTCCGGGACTCCGATTCTGTTGCTCAAGCGAAGAATGCCGCAGTTCCGAACACATTCTGCGACCGGGCGCGAGCCGGCGCATCATATTCATTGACAGTAACCCACTCATATGCGAGATTGGGACAGTCAGCAGATCACCAGCAGTTAATCCAGCGGCGCACCGCCGCACCCAAGGACGAAGAACAATGGCGAAGATTATCGGTATCGACCTCGGCACGACCAACAGCTGCGTAGCCGTGATGGAAGGCGGCGAGCCCAAGGTTATTCCGAACGAAGAGGGCGGACGCACAACGCCGTCAATTGTGGCGTTTACCAAGAACGGTGACCGGCTGGTCGGCCAGGTCGCGAAACGGCAGGCGATCACAAACCCTGAGAACACGATTTACTCGATCAAGCGCTTCATGGGCCGTCGCTCGAATGAAGTCAACGACGAGATGAAGATGGTGCCTTATAAGGTCGTTTCCAAGGGCGATGGTGTGGCCGTAATGGCGCAGGGCAAGGAGTACACCCCGCCCGAGGTGTCGGCGATGATCCTGCAGAAACTGAAAAAGGCCGCGGAAGACTACCTGGGCACGAGCGTGACCGAGGCGGTCATCACTGTTCCGGCGTACTTCAACGACGCGCAGCGGCAGGCGACCAAGGATGCTGGCCGGATTGCGGGCCTGGACGTGAAGCGCATCGTCAATGAGCCCACGGCAGCGGCTTTGGCGTACGGCCTGGACAAGGGCAAGGACGAGACGATCGCGGTCTATGACTTCGGTGGCGGCACCTTCGATGTGTCGATCCTCGAAGTGGGTGACGGCGTGATCGAGGTCAAAGCCACAAACGGCGATACGCACCTGGGTGGAGACAACCTCGACCAGCGCATCGTGGAGTGGCTGATCTCCGAGTTTAAGAACGAAACAGGTCTGGACCTGACCTCGAAGGGCAACGAAATGGCGTTGCAGCGGCTGAAGGATGCGGCCGAGCGTGCCAAGATCGAGCTTTCAACGGCGCAGGAAACGGAGATCAACCTGCCATTCATTACCGCTGACGCTTCCGGACCCAAGCACCTGGTGCGCACGCTTTCGCGCAGCAAGCTGGAGTCGCTGGTTGACGATCTGTTGCAAAAGTCGGTCGGCCCGTGCAAACAGGCGATGAAGGATGCCGGTATCGAGGCTTCGAAGATCGATGAGGTCGTGCTGGTCGGCGGACAAACGCGCATGCCGGCCATCCAGGCTTTGGTGAAGAACCTTTTCGGCAAGGAACCGCACAAGGGCGTGAACCCGGATGAGGTGGTAGCGATTGGAGCGGCGGTGCAGGCAGGCGTGCTGGCCGGCGCCCTCAACGACCTTATGCTGCTCGATGTGACCCCGCTTACGCTGGCCATCGAGACCATGGGATCGGTGGCGACACCGATGATTCCGCGAAACACGACCATCCCGACCAAGAAGACGGAGACGTTTTCGACGGCGGCCGACAACCAGAGCGAGGTTGAGGTGCATGTCACGCAGGGCGAGCGCCCGATGGCAAGCCAGAATCGTACGCTGGGCAAGTTCAAGCTGGGCGGCATCATGCCGGCGCCGCGGGGCGTACCGCAGATCGAGGTGACCTTCGACATCGATGCGAACGGCATTCTGAACGTCACGGCAAAGGACAACGCCACGGGCAAGGACGCAAAGATCACCATCACGAGCTCTTCAGGTTTGAGCAAGGAAGAGGTCGAGCGGATGGCCAAGGAGGCCGAAGCGCACGCGGCTGAAGACAAGGAAGCCAAGGACAAAATCGAGGCACGCAATGGGCTTGATTCCCTGGTGTACAACGTCGAGAAGATGCTCAAAGAGTCGGGCGAAAAGGTGCAGGCGGCGGACAAGAACGATGTGGAATCGGCGCTTTCCGATGCCAAGACCACATTGACCGGCGACCCGAGCGCGACCGAGCTCAATGCAGCGCGTGAGCGGCTGACGACCGCAAGCCATAAGCTGGCCGAAGCGGTGTACAAGAGCAACGTGGGCGGGGCAGGTATGCCGCCCACTGATGGTGCCGGCAGTGGGGCAGGTGCTGCCGATGGTTTCGACCATCAGCAGCAGCCCAAGGATGAGGGCGTCATCGATGCGGAATATGTCGATGCGGAAAAATGACGACCGCTGAACGAGGCAGGAGGAAGGACCGGGAACGGACTTTCCTCCTGTCGAAGCGATGCGATTCAACTTTGATGCAGTGAGCTTACACCGCATCGCGCTGCCGAAATTTGCGTCTAGAAATATGGGCCAACGACCGGCGAAGGCCGGCGGTGAGCCGGGGAGAAACGGTGATGATCGACAAGCAATTCAAAGCGGGAACGGATCAGGCCTGGCCACAGGCAGCGCAGTGGAGTCTCGGCTTCGGAGTCGAAGGCAAGGCCGAAACACTGTGGCGGTGCGATGCGATGCGTGGCGGCCGCGTGTACACCTCCGGGCTGTTTACGACGGAGCGGGAAGCGCAGCAATTCGCGCAGCAGCTGCAAAAGTCTGAGCCAGACCAGACGTTTAATGTAGAAGCCATCAAGGCCAAACAGATTTGGAACTGAACGGTTGAACCGGGTTTTGCAGCAACCGCGATCCTTAAGGATCGCGGTTGCTGTATAAGGGCGAGGCAGGCGGTACGCCATGTGCTATCGGTGGAGGAGCAGTGCCGGAAGGAAATGAGGTTCATCGCTGGGCTGAGCGGCACAACGCCGCCTTCGCCGGCCGCAAGCTGAACGTGCTGCCGGGACCGAACCACCGTTTTCACGACGCGCATCGGGTAGACGGCAAGAAGTTGAAGCAGGTACATGCGGTAGGCAAGCACCTGGGGTACGAGTTCGGCGACGACCTGATGTTGCACGTACACCTGGGCCGCTTTGGGGACTGGACCGAGGGCTGCGGCGATCTGCCGGAGCCGAAAGGAGCCTTGCGCGCTGTGCTGCAGCGGGCAGGAACTGCAAAACGGTCGCGCAGTGAAAAGGGGCAGCCGCACAACCTGCGTTGCCAGCACGATGACGGCACCCAACCGTTTCCGCCGCAGGAGGTGGAATGGTGCGAGCTGCGTGGACCTACCGATTGCAGCGTGTTCGATCGCGCGAAGTGGGAAGCACTGTTGGAACGGCTGGGACCCGATCCGCTGGGCGAGGATGCAACGGGGCACGATGATCCGCGGCGTGCTTTTGAGACGATCCTGGCACGGAAAAAGCCGATCGCTGAGCTGCTGATGGATCAGGAGATCCTGTCCGGCGTGGGCAACATCTACCGGGCGGAGCTCCTGTTCCGGCACCGCGTGAATCCGTTCACGCCGGGCGAGGCGATGGAGCCCAAGGTGTTGAAGGCGATGTGGAAGGACCTGATTCCGCTGCTGAAAGCCGGCATGGTCGACAGGCGGATTGTGTGTACCAAGCGCGGAGACCGGCCGAGCAAACAGGAGCCTGCCCTCCGCGGTGAGGAGCACTATGTGTATCGGCGGCATGGCAAGCCGTGCCTGCTCTGCGAAGAGCGGATTCTGCATCGAGACATCGCCGGCCGGACGCTGTACTGGTGTCCGGTGCACCAGAAAACAACCGATGCGGAAAATGCACAGGCGTTTGCGCACGGGGTAAGTTTGCGGGCGTCGCGTGCTGCGCTGAAGGCGAAAAAGTCGGGCGTGCTTTGAGTAAAAGCTATCGGCAGAACCTGTTCGCTCGCGATAACGAGTGAGTGAACGTGAGCGGCAAAGGCGGTAGAACAAGACGGGCCGCATCAGCAGCATGAGCGAGAAAGGCACGAAAGGTAGCGAACACGATGGGACCGACGCAACAGAAAGACTATTACGGCACGCTGGGCGTGAAAAAAGCGGCCACCGCGGAGGAGATACGTAAGGCCTTTCGAAAGCTTGCGCGCAAATATCACCCCGATGTAAACCCCGGGGACAAAAAAGCCGAAGACAAGTTCAAGGAAATTTCGGAAGCCAACGAGGTCTTGAGCGACGACAAGAAGCGCAAGATTTACGACCAGGTCGGCTTTTATTCCGACAGCATCGACCCTGCAACGGCTGAAGCCCATGCGCGCGGCGGCGGCGGCCGAAGCGGCGGTGGGGCCGCGCCGACGGGGCGTGGGCAGGGTGGCCT
>CAXTRN010000161.1:0-8589 GCA_964246645.1 uncultured Acidobacteriaceae bacterium | reverse complement strand
TAGCGATCCTTTTCCCCACCGGCGGTCTCATGGTGAATGGCAATATCGCCGTCCTCGGCCAGGTGAATCGCACGCTCGATGCCGCCGGATCGTATCTCATGGTCGATGGAACGGAGGTTGGTTCGCAGCGGGTCACCGGCGGTCCATACCTTTACCCGCTCAACACCCAAACGCTTGCCAACGGCCAGCACACCTTGCAGATCTGGGCACACGATATAGGGAACAACACTGTGCTTTCGCCTCCGGTTACGATCACCGTGCAAAATTAGCTTGAGTACAACCTGATTTGCGGTGATTAAAATTTGGTTGACGTACTGACCAACACGTTGGTCAATAAACCGATCCACGCTCAGCTCTCCATGAAAAAACGGCAGCCGCAAGGGCTGCCGTCTTCTCACGCTAAAGGTCAAGCTTTATTTGGTGCTGTCGCGAAAGGCATTGATCTGATTGTGCGCGCTCACAATGTGCGTTTGCTGCTGCTGCAACAAAGCGCGCACGCTGGATGAAAGCGAAGTGTCATCCAGGGCAGCCGCATAAGCCTTTTTCGCCGCATCCTCACCCTGTTCTGCCGTTTCCAACAGGGTGTGGTCGCTGCCGCCAAGATACGCTTTCACATCGCCCCACGTGCGATGCACCGCCGCCGCTGCCGTTCCACCCGCATCCTCGGCAGAAATCCCGGAAGCCGCCGCCAGTTCCTGCGAGTAGGTGCCACGTGTTTGCGCTTCCTTCATAAAGAAGGCTTTGATCTGGGCATCTTTTAAGTGCTCGCCGATGTCGGCATAGCCCGTTTTGCCATCGTTCAACACCTTGATCACTACTTTTACGAGATCGTTTGCATCTGCCATGACATCTCCTGGTCGCCTGTTCCGTTCGGCTCAAAAGCTGTGATGTGCGAACAAGGCGCAGGTGTTGGCTCCGCTCAGCATCGAGTCAGCCGTTTCCCGTTTCAGCCCTTTTCCAGTAAGGCCCTTTCCCAGTTCAGCCCTTTCCCAGTAAGGCAGCGCCTTGCACAATGAAAGGTCGGTGAAAGGTCTAGTCGGCCACAACCTGTTCGCCGGGCACGATCGGCCGCGTGCGCGGTAACTGTCCCTGGGCGGCGCTCAGACCCACACCCGCCAAAATCGTGACGTACGCAACCAATTTCGCCCAATCGGCTGTGTGCGTCCGCGGCAGCACCCTCCAAAGCACCAGAAGCACGGTTTGTGCCAGGGTGGCGGCCCACACCGTTCCGTAAAAGTAGCGCCGTTCCGTGCCCTCCCCCTTCGTAGACGGTTTAACACGTGGCAGCATCCCGGCCGCGCCGAGCCCAACAAGCACCACCAGAACCGGTGGGTAAACACGGGCATAGATCGTCTGCATCTCCCAGCGCCCGAAAAAAACCGCAATGAAAAGCCCGATCAGATTCATCAGCGCAAAATTCAAAGCCGCATTCCAGCCAAAGGTATAGCAAATGCGCCGGTACAGTGGATTCGGCCGATCCTCCGTGAAGCGGAGGATGTAGGGAGCGGGCTCGGCGCCAGGCAAACACCCGCGCCAGGCCGCTACTGCCGTACCGGCGAGCACGGATACCAACCAAAACAGGTTCCAGCGGCCCGCCCTTCCCGCGAACAAATCGAAGGTAAGCGGCCCGGGAGCAAGGAAAAAGACAAAAATCCATAGCGGCCAATGCAGCACCCGATACAGCGTGGTATTGCGTGTGCGCATCGGCCGCGCTGCGGCGTATTCCACGCGAGGCAACGGCATCCTTCTCCTATCCGCGAAAGAACTTGACTCATTCTAGGTGCCTGTTCCACCGCCGGCGTCACTCCGGGCAATTGCAAGGGTTAAAGCAAGCCCGCCTGCCAGGCAGGTTGCTTGGCTCCTGAACGATAGCGTCTGCGACATCCCCGATATCAGCGCTTTTGTGGCAAACGACGTTTTGGGCTATTTCGCGTTCTGCTACACCAACACGACGCCGGCGACGCTCATTTGCGTCACCCGGCGGGGACTCAGGCGCTCGTAAATCAAAACCGGTTAACGTTTACGTTCCGCTGCAAGCCTCGCCGACCTTATTTGCTCTTCACCGCGATCGCTTCGATTTCCACCAACGCCCAGGGCGCGGCCAATGCTGCCACCTGGAACGCCGACCGGGCCGGTTTATTCGGCTGCGCAGGGGTGCCGAAATATTTCAAATATTCACTTTGCATTCCTGCAAAATCGAGCTTGCCCATCTTCGGATCAGGGCCGAGAAAGACAGTCAGCTTGATAACATCGTGCATGTCGAGCCCCTGCGCCTGCAGTGCCCTTTGAATCTTGCTAAAAACGCTGGCAGCCTGCGCTTTGGTGTCTCCATAATCCGCAGGCGTCCCCTTTGCAGCGTCCGCCGGGGTAACAGGATCGGCAAGCTGGCCGCTGAGGTACAGCGTGTCGCCCGCCCATACCCCACTGGCGATCGCCGCTTTTTCCGTTTGGATGTGGCGCACGGTGGTTTGCGCATGCCCCGTCGTCGCAAGGGCGCCAAACGGGGTAACAATCAAGGTCAACTTGCGAAATACGTTGCGCAAAATGCTCATTCCAATCTCCTTTAACCAACAACGGATGGCGCTGTACCGGCAAGTCGTGCTGCCTTGACCTGATCGCTCACCATCTGGACGGCTCGCAGCGCACTCAACGCTGCCCCTTCCTGCCTGGCCACAATGTGCGATGTGTGATCACCGGCGAAAACGATGCGCCCATCGGGCTGCAGCAGCGCCTCGTAGCCGGAATTGCTGCCCGTGCGGGCGGCATCAGGCGCGGCGCCCTGGCCGGTCTGCCGATTAAATGCCACAC
Source organism: uncultured Acidobacteriaceae bacterium (assembly GCA_964246645.1). Lineage (GTDB taxonomy): Bacteria > Acidobacteriota > Terriglobia > Terriglobales > Acidobacteriaceae > Granulicella. Next base: position 5,781 of record CAXTRN010000161.1, on the reverse strand, counting down.
CGGGCGCTTGCTGATTCGCGGTCGGGCTGGGCACACTGCCCGGCGCGCCAAGCTGTCCCCCTGGTACGGCGCGTTCCTGCTCCGCACCATACGCCCGTATCCATGAACCCTCATTCCATTGCGATTTGCCCCAGCCGTAATACACGGGCTTTTGCAACTCCTGCCCGTGCCCCGGATGCAGCCGCTCGATCGATCTCCGACTTTCGGCGAACTTCGCCTGCATGCTGAGCGCGGCAAAGGGCGTCCGGCCCTCATCGGAATAGCCGCTTACGACAACGCCGGTGTCGGAAAACAGCCCGGCCGAGGGAAACCAGATGGGGCTGCAGCCGGTCCCGCAAAACTCTAGACCGCCGTAGATGTTGTAGTCCTGCTCCCAGAACCGGCGGCTTTCCCAAGCAATCTTGTACGCGCTCGCGTAGGTGCACTCATCGATCACCTTGCGATAGGGTGCGGAAAGGTCGTGCTCGATCTTGCGCATGGTCGTGAGCGGCAGCGCGCAAATGCAGTAATCGGCCCCAAGCGTTTTAGGAGTTCCGCTCGCGGTGTAGCGCACCTCCACACCATGCGCGGTTTTGTGCATCGCTGTCACCGCCGCATCATATTGCACCGTCTCCCCCAGCGCCTTTGCAAACGCGAATGGGATACGATCCATGCCGCCCACCGGCTGAAACATGGTCGCCTGCATATCGAATTGTTCATCGAACAGCATGCCCTGCCAGAACCGGGCTTCCAGCAACGTGTGCATATCCATCGGCTGCGCCAGCACACCGGCATCCTCTCCCGCGCCGGCCAGCTTGCTGTACCCTGCACGGTCACTGCCGACGTACTTACCGGCCTGGTCAAGCGGACCATAAACGCGCAGAAAATCCATCATGCGCTGGCGATCGTTTCCGGTGATCTCGGCATCCAGTGCGCCCTGGTTGACACACTTCATCAGCAGTTCGCTCACATGGCCACGCGTATCGTTGACCACCTGCCGCATCACGGCCGGCTTGCCGTCGTTGCCGGCGTCATTCTGCAGAAACGCCGAGCGGCTCATGTTCACTTCGACTTCAAGTTCCACCCCGAGTTTGCGGCAGTAGCCCAGCATTGTCGGATGGACTGACGGCAATCGCGCCGGCCCGAAGTTCTGATAATGTCCGGGCGCCCAGGTACATCGCTGGACCGAACCATCGGTCATTGCGACAGTGTCGCCCGCACGCACCGTGTAATTTCGGCCGCCCGGACGGGTGCGTGCTTCCAGCACCGTCACCCGGTATCCCAGCGCCCGTAGTTCATACGCCGCGACCAGGCCGGCGATGCCGGCACCCAGCACCACGACATGGGTGCCCTTCCCGGAGCCTGCGGTCGCCTGCAGCACCGCCGCCCGCGCCGGCTTCCCTTCCACCAGGCCCAATCCCTGCATGGCAAGAAACGCCGCGGAATACCCACCCGCATGCCCTACACGCGTAAGAAAATCACGCCTGGTTACCGCCATTCACCCTCCGTTGTGAAACGAACCAAGGAAACGGAACAACAAGAAACAGAGAGGCCGAGCCGTTTGCCCGATGTTTGACAAACAGAAAGGACCACCTCAGGCTGAGTGTCGATGCAAGCCTGCGCGTGAAATTGTGTTTTGCGATTCCCCTTCACTCTACTGCAACTGCTGTTCTGTAACCAAGCAGAAACAGAAGATTCTCCAGTGCAAAAAGAACAGCCCGGCGGAGATCCACCGGGCCGTCATGTGCGAAGGGACGTTAAGGAGTCAAGGTCAGGGTGAACGTGGTGGAAGCAGTCACGGTCGAGTTCGCCGCATCTGTCCCAACAAGCGTTACCTGGTAACTTGTTCCCGTCGTCGGAGCAGGCGTCTTGATCGGTGTCACCGCATTGCTGCCGCAGCCGGTCAAGCCATACCCTGCCAGCCCCGCCAACAAAACCAGGGCAAACAGGCGAGGCAGCGCACGCGCACGTCGCCGGCCCGCAAACCCGATGGCCAGGCAGCCGAGAAGAGCGGCTGCAAGGGGCTTCGTCTGCCATGGTTTTTCCGAGGTGCGTTCGTTGCTCGCCCGCTTGCCTGGAACAGCCTGCGCGCCGGGTGTACCTGGACGTGCCGAAGCCGCGCCGCACACAGTGCTGCCGTACACGATGGTCAACGCCTCCTGAAACACCGGTTGGGCGGCAGTTGCCCCAGTCACACCGAGAGGTAGGGGAAGGTAACAAACGTTCGCGGGTAGCGTAGAGGTGATCGCGAAGTTCACGATACCCGTATAGCCGGCCACCGGCGTGAGCGTGATCGTCGAGTTTCCACCGTTCCCGGAGACCACCGAGACGTTGGTCGCCGTCAACGTGAACGAGCCGGTAACCGCATTGCTCACGGCTACAGTCAGCGCAACGGTACCGGTCGAAGGGGCGTGGGTCGCATCGCCTGAATACACCGCGGTGATGACATGGGCGCCCGTGGTGGTGGTGCCCGGGTACGTGTAGGTACCCTGCCCATTGGTCAATTGCAGAACCGGAGTGATGGCAGTGCCATCGACCGTGAGGGTTACCGTGCCGGTTGCGACACCCGTTCCCCCGGCCACGGCAATCGTCACCACATCGCTTGCTCCCGAAGCAGGGGTCAGTGTCGCCGCGCTCAGGGTGGTGGTGGTCCCGGTCGCGGCGGATGCCGTGCTGGCCGGCCAGGCTGTGACGAGGTGCGCAAAGTCAATGGAACCCAGTCCTGTCGCCTCGTCGTATCCCACCCCTGCACTGAAGCCGGACGCTCCGGCCGCGTCACAGAAAGAGGGACCGGCGGTGCAGGCATTGGTGCCGGAAGCAATATCGTGAAAAGCGGACGCGTAGGTGGTGGTGTTGCCCGCGAGACTGTACAGGATTGGATTGATGTTGCCCTGTCCGGTGGCATTCTTCGCCTGGTTCAGCACCGCCAAAAGTCCTGCAAAGATCGGTGTGGCGAAGCTCGTACCGCCCGCAACGGAAAGATAGGTGCCGCTGCTATCCCGGAACCCGCTATTACAACTGCTCGTGAGTCCTTGTCCGGACAGGTCGGACGCATCGCTTGTGCAGTAAACGAATCCAGGGTTGCCGGTGGAAGACTGCAGTGAAATATCCGGGGAAAGCCGAAAAGTGCCGGTAGGGATGCCCGGAACACCGGTTTGCCAAGTGGGTCGCTGGAAAAGGGCACTCGCGCCGCCGCCGCCCGCTGCGAGTCCAAAGCTCGCGGAATCTTCATTCCACACAGTTTCCGGCACATAGCGCAACAGCGAGCTGGCCACATCCGAGCCGGTCGCGGCTGTCCAATAAGATGACGCGCCGGCGTCACCGGCAGCCATCTGGGTTCCACCCAGGCCGGTTACGTTCGGGCTATCGCCGGGATAGGTAACCGCAAGCTGTTCCTGAAAAGCCGCGGACAGAGGGTTGCCGTTATTGTCCGTAGTGCCGAAGCACTCCGTGGATCCAGAATCACCCGCTGCAGCGATGACCGTCTGGCCTTGCGCATTTGCCTGCGCAAAGGCGGCGTTGGCTGCATTGGCTTGTGCCGCGCTGAGCCCCAGTTCGCACTCGCCATAGCTGTAACTGAGCACCGGCGCCACGTTGGTGTCGATCGCAAATGCCAGCGCGTCACTCACATCATGATTCAGGTCGGCGCCTACAAATACCAGTGAAATATTGGCGCCAGGGGCCATGCCGCCGGCATACTCCACGTCCAGGTCCGATTCACCTTCGTCCCCATCGACATAGCCAGCCGGTCCGGTACCGGGCACCAGTACCAGAGTCGGCAGCTTGATGGCGAGCCCCGCAGCGGTTTGGAAGTGCTGAACGTCGGCGGTGTTGATCAGTGATTCCCCAATCACCGCAACGGCCTGACCCGTCCCGTTAAAGCCGGCGTTGTATTCGGCGGTGACGTCGTACATCGTTGCGACGTCCTTCGGGGTCAAAAAGTGTGCTTGCGTTTTGCTGGAGGTGAAGTCGGGTGCCGGCACCTGGCCTGAGAGGCGTCGCATTTGCGACTTGGGCCGGTAGTCGGAAAGATGCAGAACCGCCGTCACCATCGGCGCAAGCGCAGCCGGCAGGGAAAGATCCGAATTCGGAGCAAAATGCGCTTCGCTGCCGTTCTGGAAGCGGTGCAGTTCCGTGCCAAACGCCGTTCCGAGCGCACCGGCGGTGCCGGAAAAGCTGATCCGATTACGGCTGCGCGCAATGCCATCGATGCTGAACCCCTGCGCCTGCAGCCAGCTCTGCACCTTGGCCAGGTCGGCATCGGCTACACCAAACTGCGCGGCAAAGGTTTCCGGGGTCAACCATTGGTGATACAGCGGCGACGCCGGATTTTGCTGCGCGGCCAGCAGTGTTTGCAACGCGGCTTCCTGTTCGGCAGAACGAGCAAACACCAGCGTTACGCCGTGCAGCATCGTATCGGGAGCGAGCGTCCCCATATCAGCGCCCCGCTTCGCCCTTGGCGATTGCGACGAAGGCAGCACCACTTCGGCTTTTCCCGCGATGGGCGCCGCCAAACGGGCGGCAGGCTTTTGTGCCGTAGCGGCCAGGCTGAGGGATACGGTGGCCGCCGCGCATACCGACCGGGACAAACGCCGAAAAAACTGCTTCATAGGAAATCAAGACCTCTTGGGGTGCATGCAGTACACGTGCCGGTTAAGCGCAATGTTAAACGGCTAAACACCACTCTTAAAACAAAGTTCCGCACCTTTGCGAACAAATTGCATATGCGATTCCACACGATGACGTCACAGGAACTGCCTCCCATTTCCTTTATCGGCCAGCGCAGGAAAAACTTTAGCCGGCCTCGAACGAAATCCGGAAATTTTCCGCACCGGCCAAGTTTGGGGATCACAAGTCTAGAACAGCAATCAGGCTCGCAAAACGTCCACCAACCCATCCTGCTGCACCTTGCGCTGCTCGCCCGACGTAAAGGTTTTCACCGTGGCCGTAGCGTCACGGACCTCGTCCTCGCCCAAAATCACGATATGACGCGCGAGCCGGTCGGCGGTGTCGAAGCTTTTGCGGAGCTTAAAACTGCCGTCGCCTACCTCAACCGTCACACCCGCCTGCCGGAGGGTGCGTGCCAACCGCAGCGCTGCGGCATTTTGCGCGCTGCCGAGCGGGGCTAAAAAGGCATCCAGCTTGCGGACAGGCAGACCGCCTCCGGTCCCTACCGCGTTCCCTGCCGCATCCAGATCCGCCTGCGCCTGCAACGTCAAAATCAGCCTGTCTTCGCCGATCGCAAAGCCAATGCCCGGCGCGCGCGGTCCCCCCAGCATCTCGCTCAGACCGTCGTACCGGCCACCGCCCAGCAGGGCGTTTTGCGTGCCCAAACCCGTGGTCACCGTGAACTCAAAAGTTGTGCGCGTGTAGTAATCGAGCCCGCGTACCAGCCGCGGATTCACGTGATACGCCACCCCACAGGCATCGAGCGCCTCCCGCACCTGCTCAAAATGCGCACGCGACTCCGGCCCCAGATACTCGGCAATCTTGGGCAGGCCGTCGATGATTGCCTGATCGCCCTCGTCCTTGGAATCCAGCACACGCAAGGGGTTAGTTTCCGCGCGGCGCTGGTTGTCAGGGCACAATTGATCCTTCACCGGTGCGAGCGCTTCCCGCAGCGCCGCGTTATAGCGCGCCCGGTCCGCGCCGCTGCCCACAGAGTTCAACTCCAGCCGCCAGCCGCGCACCCCCAACTCGTCCAGCAACGACGCCAGCATTTCCAGCACCTCGGCATCGCGCAACGGGCTTTCCGCACCCGAGTTCGGCGGCCCGATTACCTCCGCGCCGATCTGCCAGAAC
>CAXTRN010000160.1:0-8794 GCA_964246645.1 uncultured Acidobacteriaceae bacterium | reverse complement strand
CGCTCTTTCGTTGCAGGTCCACTTTCGCGAGGCCTGGCGCGCCCACGAAGCTGCCGACCCTCTTCGCTTAGCTCGCCGCATGGAAGCGTTGCTGCATCGCGTGCATCTGCCCACTGATCCAGCGTTTTTGAAGCGCAAACCCGGAGAACTCAGCGTGGGACAGGCGCAACGCTGCGCCTTGGCATTGGCTTTGCTGCACCGGCCCGCTTTATTGATCGCCGATGAACCGACCAGTGCCCTTGATCCTGCAACGCAGGTCGATGTGCTCGCCCTGATGCAAGAGATAAATGAGGGAGACGGCACAGCTCTGCTTTTCGTCTCGCACGATTTACTTTCTGTTTTTCGGCTCTGCAAACGCGTAGCTCTTTTGTGTGAAGGGCAAGTGGCCGAAAGTCTCGAAATCGAACAGCTGGCGATGGCGCAACACCCGGCCTTGCGTCGCTTGCTGCACACGCTGCCGGTGCCGCCGGCGGTGCTTTTACAGCATCTGCGCATGCCTTTGGTTGATTCGGATTTCCGGTCGTCCGGTACGAAGGTAATAACACCGCCCCTGTAGTGCGTTGCACCTCCGTTGCATGGCTTTCACCATACGGGGTCTTTAACTTTGAAGATGTCGCTGGGCCCCTCGCATCTTTGCCGGATTTAGCCGGTGCACTATAGCTTCCCCGGGGCCCACTTGTCCTCAGGCAAACAGATCAATTCTTTGGAGTTCACATGTCCAGTCGGATACGTCCACTGCGCCCAGCCCTTACGCTTGCTGCACTTGCTTCAATTTCTGCTCCGCTTTTTGCAAGCTGCCACCCTCCCAAGTGCTCAACCGATCTCGATGCCGTAGCCACGGCTGCTGCAGCGGCTTCGACCTCCGCAACGGTTCCCGTCATCATTCAATACACCAGCGATCCAACCGATGCGCAGATCAACACGATTCCGGCAATCGGCGCCATCAAAGGCCGCATGCACGGCATCAAGGGCGTCGCCGCCAATGTGTCTGCGGCGCAACTGGCTGCGCTGGCTAACAGTCCGGGCGTAGCGTATGTGTCCCTGGACCGCCCCGTTGCTGCGCGCCAGGCAGCGACCGGACCGATCGGCACGAGCCCAAACTTCACAGCGGAGCCGATCAATGCTCCCTGGGCTGTCGCCCAAAAGTTTGACGGCACCGGCATCGGTGTTGCGGTGATCGACAGCGGCATTAACCTGGTCGGCGACTTCGCCAGCAAGGTAGTTCCCGCGGCGCCTCTTCCGCCGCCGCCAGCTCCTGCAGGTAAAGTTGCGGCTCCCACGGCGCCCGCGCCGGCGGTACCGGGAACCAATCGCATCGTGTACAGCCAAAATTTCGTTCCGAACGAGACCACCACAGCAGACGCCTACGGGCATGGAACGCACGTCGCCGGGCTTATTGCCGGGAACGGATCCAACTCCAAGGGCAAACCGTTTTCGCGCACATTCCTGGGCATCGCACCCAATGCCAACCTGATAAACCTGCGCGTTCTGGATGAGAACGGCCAGGGTTCCGATTCAGCTGTCATCTCTGCGATTCAAACTGCCATCTCGCTGCAAAGCACCTACAACATCAAGGTCATCAACCTTTCCCTGGGCCGTCCTATCTATGAAAGCTACGCGCTTGACCCTTTGTGCCAAGCGGTGGAGCAGGCATGGAAAGCGGGCATCGTGGTTGTGGTGGCTGCCGGCAACGACGGCCGGGATCTAGCCCTGAACAGCGAAGGCTACGGCACGATCGAAGCGCCGGGCAATGACCCCTATGCCCTCACGATCGGTGCGGCCAACACAGTCAATACCGCCGCTGTGGGCGACGACCTCATGGCGAGCTACAGTTCGAAAGGACCCAGCTTTATCGATCAGGTCAGTAAACCGGATTTGATCGCTCCCGGCAATCTGGTGACGAGTACGATGGCGGGCACTTCCAACCTTCAAACCGCCAATCCTTCCTTCTACACTCCGCTGAGCTGGTACGTCACCAACGGCGCGTCCACAGCATCCCTCACCTACTTTCCCTTGAGCGGCACCAGCATGGCGACGGCAGTGGCCAGTGGCGCTGTAGCCGACCTGCTGGAAGCATCAAGCGCGCTCACCCCTGACCAGGTCAAGGTGCTGCTCATGGCCAGCGCCAACAAGAGTGTCATTCCTGCAATCAATGTCGTTACCGATCTGTTGAGCGGAACAAGTTATACCGCACACAACGACGTCTTTACCCAGGGCGCGGGCTACCTCGACCTTCAGGCAACCATCAACAACGCCTGGTCGTATGGGTCCACGATCCCGGTGGATGCGTATGCAACGTCACCGCTCGCCTCCTTCGACCCAACCACAGGCGATGTAACCCTGGTCAACTCGTCCACCGCTCTTTGGGGGCGTTCCGCGCCCAGCGGGACATCTGCCCTTTGGAGTGCGAGCAGCGTTTACGGCCAGAACGCCTTCGTTGCCACAGGCGCAACCGCCCTTTGGGGACGCACCGCCCTTTGGGGACGGAGTGATCCCAACGCCTTTACCGCACTTTGGGGTTCAACGGCTCTTTGGGGCCGAGCCACGCCGGATGCCGCCACAGCATTGTGGGGTCGTTCAACGGATTGGAGCGCAAGCACCGACTCGAGTTCCACTGCCCTTTGGGGCCGAAGCGGCACTGCCGGTTCGACCGCTCTTTGGGGCAGGTCAGCACCGGACGTACAGTAACTCTGCGATGAGGGTGAAGCGGCTGTGTTGCCTTCCGTGAACGCAGCCGCTCTGCTGTATGCCATTCAGCGCAGCACGATTTCATATAAACTTCCCGCGGTAAGGGAGATTCTGTGTCAGGCCGCTTCCATGTGTCGTCCCGCATGCGCATCTCCGTCATATCCTGAAGACGCATCCGGAGACGCATGCAAGGAGCTTGTTTGAAACATTGGGGTTTGCCTTTCCTTCTTCTTTGCGGAACCATCGTCACCGGAGCAGAGGTTTGCTGCGCACAAAGCTCAGCAACCGCCAGTCGCAGCGTGGAACCCTCCGCCTTCGTGGGAATTTCGGGTGCTTATACCGGATTGGAAGGATCACGGAATGCAAGCCTGACCGCCGGTATCGATCTGGGATTTCATCCGTTCCGCGGCTTTTTGCCTGCCTTTGAGGTCCGCGGCACGTATCCCATAGCAAATGGCGCCGTGGTTGGGGAAGAAAGCGTGGAAGGCGGCCTACGCGTCAGCAAACGGTATACCCGCGTGCGCCCTTATGCGGATATTCTGTTTGGCCGTGGACAGTTGAATTACCAGAATGGCGGTTTCATCGTTCCCGCGCAGAACTTTCGCTATATCCAAAGTTCATCGAATGTATTCTCGCCGGGTATCGGCTTTGAAATCGATGCTACGGAGCATCTCGCGGTCTTGCTGGACGGGCAGCTACAGCACTGGAGCCTGCCGTTCGACACCGGAGGCAATTCTTCCGACTCCGGCAGTATCTACTCCAAAGTCGGCACGGTCGGTGTGGTCTACCGCTTCAACTGGCTTGAGCATGGACATGCCGCTCCGTAAAGGCTAATACTGGGTGATGACCTGCGGATGGCGGCGAAGCCACCAGCAAGCACCCGCGCCCGCCTGTGGAAGCAGCGAGCGGCTGCATGCGACAAGGCCCGTATTTTGCGAGTACACCTCGAAATGATTGCCCTTCAGCGTGGCCGCGGTGGTCTCGGTTACCGTGACCTCGTCCATGCCGGTGCCCGCGAGGGCCCGCAGATGCCAGATCGCCCAATCGATCGGATAGCACAACAGAACCATGGCAAGCAGACCGAAGGCCGCTGCAACAATCCGTTCGCGTAAGAGGCTTTGGCGGCGTTGGCCCATGCTGCGCAGAGTATCAGAGCCGCCCAGGTCTCATGGCGGATCATGAGAAACGCCTGTGGACAGGGCACAATCAAGCCAGAAATGGTCAATGAAGAGGAGTACGATAGACCGTAGTCGTGAAGTTGGTCCTTGCTTTCATCTTCGTCCTTTTTGCTGCCATTCCCACAGCACTCTTTGCCCAGGGCCCGTCCCCTGTGCAAAGCGGTTTGCCGGATGCACCAAGACCACAGTTCGCCATCGACCACCCAAACCCAGACCCAGAGCAAGCCAGCGCACCGCAAAGCACTGCGGCACAAACACCGGCAACACAGACCCGTGTAGCGCAAACTTCAACAGCGCAAACTGCAGCAGCACAGACGCCTGCGGCACAAACGCCGGCAGCGCAAGCAGCGACGACGCCTTCCGACACGCCATCTAAACAAAAAAACACTCAAACCCCGCCCCCCGGCACAGACCCCGTCAAAGCTGCAGAAAAACAACGCATGCTGGGCATTATGCCGGCCTTCAACATCGTGCAAAGTGGAGAAGCCAAGCCGCTCACGAAGGGTCAAAAGTTTGACCTGTGGTTCCATTCGGCCACCGACCCGTTCACCTTTGCGGTGGCGGGTGTCGATGCCGGCATCGAACAAGGGGAGGACTCTCACTCACAGTACCGCCAAGGCTTTGTCGGATACCTCAAGCGGTATGGGTCATCTTATGCGGACAATGTGGATGGCAATCTCTGGGGAAACGCCATTTTGCCCTCATTGTTGCACCAGGACCCGCGATACTTCCGGCTCGGGCATGGAACCGCGAAACGGCGTCTGTGGTACGCGGCCCTCACTACGGTTCGCTGCAAAGGCGACAACGGCGAGTGGCAGCCGAATTACAGCAATATCGCGGGTAATCTCATCGGTGGCGCTATCTCCAATATCTACTATCCCGCTGCGGATCGCGGCATCGGACAGGTGTTTGAAAGTGGATTTACGGTCACCGCCGAGGGCGCACTCGGAGCCGTTGCTTTTGAGTTCTACCCCGACGCCATCGCTTATCTGAAACGGCATCACCATAAGAATGCAAATGCCGCCGCGCCCGGCGGATCAACGAAAGAGACCGCCATACCGTAGAGATGTTCGCCTTCCGGTGCGTGCGGTGCGCTGTCCGCAGCAGGTCCTTCGCTGCGCAGTCGATGGAAGCAATTCGTTTCGATCAAAACGACCAGGCGTCATCGATACGGACCAGTCCGAAGCCTCTTGAAGTGAAATCATTCACTACAGATTGAAAAGCTCCCGTAGCCGCTTGGTTTGCGACCGGCTCACGGGAACTTCGGTTCCTTTTCTGTCATCCATGCGCAACTGGTAGCTTGATTTGAACCAGGGAACCACCTCGCGAATATGCTGTAAATTCACCAGAAAGGAACGATGCGCGCGCCAAAACTGGGCGCCGTCCAACTGTTCGGCCAATTCCTCAAGGGTACGTACATTTGAGTCGCCCTCAAGGGTTTTGGTCACCACCGTGATGCGGCCTTCCTCGATAAAGGCGAAGCAAACGTCTTTCTGGTCAACCAGCAACAGGCGATTTCCCGTTCTGACCACGACCCGCCCTGTGCGCGCCGGGGTCGCCGCGGTTATCGGCGTCGTCTGAACGAGGGGCAAAGAACCGGCGGCCTGTTCTTCCATAAGGCGCAATAGCGCATCCAGCTTGGCCTGGGCAACGTCCCATAAGCGCACGCGCGTGGCGGGCGACTCCGCTGCCGTGCCAGACGTGGCGGTGGCAGTTTCCGCTGCCGAAAACGCGGGCACACGCGACTCAGCCGCGGGCTGCGCCACCCGCAGGGCGGTAGACGAGGCGGCGGCAAGAACGGGCATATCCTCTGCTTCATCGCCAGGACGCAGCCGCGCGCGCAGTTTTTGCAGGGTTTGCTGCAGCCGTTTGTGGTCGAACGGTTTCAGCAGGTAGTCGACCGCATTCACCTCAAAAGCCTTCACTGCGTATTGATCGAAGGCGGTGGCAAAAACCACTTCCGGCAGGCGCGTGTGCGGTTTTGCAGCAAGCAGCTTGCGCAGAACGGCAAAGCCGTCCAGGCCGGGCATGCGGACATCAAGAAACACCACCTCGGGCCGGTGTGTCCGAATCAATTCAACCGCTTCGATACCGTTGGACCCTTCCGCAAGAATCGAGACCCCACCCGCTTGCTCCAGCAGGTACACCAGTTCCTGGCGCGCCAAGGGTTCGTCATCGATGATCAGTGCAGAAAGTGGAGCTATCGCCATGAAGAATTGCCCTAACTATACGCTGTGGCCTGCTCGCGAACACCACACGTACTACCCCGAAGTTCAATCGCTATAGGCACGCAAACGCCCCGGAGCTCCGTCTTCGGCGAGATCGTGGCCGCACAGGGTGCAGTACACGTCGGTGATTTTTACGCCGCGATGGCATAAGCCGCACACGGGTGCCATCTGGAACTGGCATTGCGGGCAAAAATGAAAGGAAGCGGCGATCGAAGTCGCGCAGTTCGGGCAGCGCGACAGCACCGGCTGTCGCAGCAGAAAGTACACCACGGCGCCGATGCCTCCGGGCAACACGATGCACACCACCATCCAAAGACCGGCCGACATGCCACGTCGTTTCACATCGCGGCTCACGTACCCCAGCAGCAGGGCATAGCTGGCGACCAACTGCCCCCAGGCGTAGCCCATCATCAGGCGCAAAGGCAGCAGTTCGTGTTTATGGTGCGGCATCACGCCATGGAAGACATACTGCGTCGCCATAAAGAGCAACAGCGCCAGCACCATCGACCAGCGCGGAATCAGCCGCAGTTCATCATCGCCGGCGGAAAGATCCGAATGCGGCGTTGCCCACCAGGCACTCATGGCAGCGGCTCCCCATTGCTGTTCGCGCCGCGATGCCGACGCAGCCAGATGAAGCTGAGGATCACGACCGTGACGGGCAACGACCAGAGCAGCAGCAGCAGCATTTGATCGCTTGCATCGGGAACTCCGTTGGGCGTCAGATCATAACCGGCCATCATGGCCCAGGCGGCATAGCAAAGAACCAGGAGCAGCGCGGAGGAGATCGAAAGCGGCGCCCATAACTCTCGGGACCGGCTGCGGCGCGCACGCATACTCAGCGCCTGATCGCGCACAACACGGTGCGTGCGATTAACCACCTTGGCGTGCGCATTCACTGTGCCCAAATGTTGCGGCGATGCGGAGGGTGCGGAACGCGGCTTCAACGCTGGCCCCCTTCCGGGTCCTTGGGCCGGGCACGCAAGGCGACGAGCGCGGGCTTCAAGGCGGCGAGGCCGCGATAAAGCCTGGATTTCACAGTCGATAACGGGGCGCAGGTGAGCGTCGCAATCTGATCGAGGGACATTTCCTCATGAAAACGCAAGGTCAAGACCTCGCGGTAGCTGGGCTCCAAGCCACGCAGGACTTCTGCCAGCTCTGCGGCATTTTCCTTGAATTGATAACGATCGAGCGGTGAAGGGCTGTCTTCGGGAATTTCAAAGGGCCGCTCGTCTTCGCCGCCCTCGCGCATTTCATCGAGCGATGCCATGGTGCGCTTGCGGGAAAGGTCGATCACAAGGTTGCGGGCGATGGTGAAGAGCCAGGTGTCGAAGCGGGCTTTGCCGTTGTATTGTGCGCCGCGCCGTAGCACCCGAATCCAGACCTCCTGGAACAGATCCTCCGCCACCTCGCGCTTGCTGGTAAGAAACATCAGGTAGCGCATCAGCCGATGCTGGTAGGTTTCGATCAAGCGGTCCAGCAACTCGGGGTCTTGCTGCTTCAAGCCACGGGCGATGGCGGCGTTTTCACGCTCGATCTCCCGAACAGCTTCGGCCGTCAGCACTTTGCCCGAACTCACATTGGTTTCGACGGTGTTTTTGCAGAAAAAGTCTCGCCGCGGTCACAGGAAATGTACGATTTTCACTTCGTAGCGGAGCCTTCGCCTCCCGGTACACTGGACGGATGGATGTTCTGTATGGCGTGCATCCCGTGAGCGAGGCCGTGCGGGCTCGGGCAACCGAGCTCGATCATGTCAGCGTGGCGCGCGAGCGCGAAGCCCGGCGTGACGGACGGCTTGAGCGGCTTTTGGAACTCTGCCGGGCAGCGGGTGTTCGGGTCGATGCCGAGCCGCGCGACCAGCTCACCCGGTACGCGCGCACGGATGCCCACCAGGGCGTTGTCGCTTTTGTGCGCGAAAGAAGCTTTTTTGCACTGGAGGATTTGCTCGCGCTGCCGATAAGGGAGATGACGGGAGGTTCCGGCGCACATTTCTTCTTAGCCCTCGACGGAGTCGAGGATCCCCACAACCTGGGCGCGCTGCTGCGCTCGGCGGACGGTGCCGGCGTGGACGGCATTGTTCTACCGGAGCGGCGCTCCGCCCCCCTCACCGCGACGGTCGCGAAAACCTCCGCCGGCGCCAGCGAACACGTGCGTATCGCCAAGGTGACCAACATGACGCGAGCCCTGGAGTCCATGAAAAAGGCGGGCATTTGGATCGTCGGGCTCGACGAGCGGGGAACGCCCGACTACACCGATTTCGACTTCCGCAGCCCTTGCTGCCTGGTGTTGGGCTCAGAGGGCACAGGCCTGCACGATCTGGTGAAGCGCACCTGCGATCACCTGTTGCGCATTCCCATGGCCGGCAGCGTTTCGTCGCTCAACGTGTCTGTGGCAGGGGCGGTGGTGATGTTTGAGGCCATGCGCCAGCGCCGGGGTACCGCGGCACCCGGTGATCGCCCCGGCACAGCCGAAACGTCCAAGAAGAGCAGGCCGCAGAGGGGTCTCGGATCGTGAGGTGCTGCCGATTGCCGAAGTTTCACAAAACCTCTCCGATCATCCGGTTATTTCCACTCTTGAACGCAGATCGGAATCAGCCAATTCCCGTAATCTTTCAGATTTTCCGTGCCTTTTTGCTTTGCGGATGCCTGGTTTCAATGACAGCCGAAGGCTGGGCTCAAGCACCAACCCCGTCCGTCCCTGCAC
>CAXTRN010000159.1:0-8797 GCA_964246645.1 uncultured Acidobacteriaceae bacterium | reverse complement strand
CAGAGCCACTGAAGATCGTGCGGAAGATCGCGCAGAGCAGCGCCAGGTGAGCGTTGCCGTTTTTTGCGCTGCAGCCGATGGCGTACGGCCGGCATACCGGACGGTCGCCGGCGAACTCGGCCGAGCCATGGCGATACGCGGCATTGGATTGATCTACGGCGGGGCCGCGGTGGGGTTGATGGGGGCAGTAGCCGACGCGGCGCTGGCTGCCGGCGGCCGCGTGGTGGGGGTGATTCCCTAGGTCCTGGTAGAGATGGAAGTGGTACACAGAGGCGTACGCGAGCTCCATATGGTGGACACCATGCACACCCGCAAGCGCCTCATGGGTGAGCTTGCGGATGGATTTCTCGTGATGCCCGGCGGATTTGGCACCTTGGAAGAGCTTTTCGAAGTGTTAGCGTGGCAAACCCTCAAACTCCATGCAAAACCCGTGGTGCTGCTCAATGTGGAAGGCTTTTACGACACGCTTTTAGGATTTCTGGATGTTTGCGAGCGCGAAGGCATGCTGCGCGGCAATCGCGGCGCCTTGCTGGTAGCCGAAAGCGTGGAAGAGGCACTCACGCTGGCTTTGCCACAAGGCTGAGATTCGGGGAGGGCATATCGCCGATTTCCACAACGGCAGAGCCTGCGGGAAGCAACACGGCGGCACTAAGACGCGTCATAATAAGCGAAGAGAAGGCGAATAGCTGGGGCGAGTGTTCCGGCGACCGAGGGGTTTGATGAGCAAACGTACCGTAGAACTCGATGAACCGGTGATGGATGAGCAAAGCGTTGCGCTGCAAAATGCGGTAGACCGAGCCGATCGCGCCGAAGCTGAACTGGCGAAGCTGAAGGCGAAAAGTATGCACAAGTCCGCAAGCGCGGGAGCAGCCACCACGGCGAAAAAAGCTGAGGCAGCCTCTGAGAGC
The DNA here is from genome assembly GCA_964246645.1 of uncultured Acidobacteriaceae bacterium. Taxonomy (GTDB): domain Bacteria; phylum Acidobacteriota; class Terriglobia; order Terriglobales; family Acidobacteriaceae; genus Granulicella. Next base: position 7,889 of record CAXTRN010000159.1, on the reverse strand, counting down.
CATGGGACCTCTGCAAGTCATGCGAAGGCTGAAAGTCGCGCCAAGCCTGCGACCCATGACGATGTTGAAGCGATTGCGCCGAAGGGCACCAGCAGTACAGCCCGACCGGATCCCGCGGGCAAGCATCTCGTCGAGCCCGGCTCCATGGATGCGACCAAGCAGCCGGCGTCCCAATCGCCCGAAGGGCATGCCGTCGGTGAGCCGGAAACGCACGGCATCGAAGCCCTGCGGGAAGACAGCATGATGGCGCACCTGCTCGATTCACTGGAGCGCGGTGAAGATATCGGCCACTACGGCCGGCTCACCTTCGCCATGATTGCGCGGCATTTTTTGACTGATGACGAGGTTTTGGCCGAACTGACACGCGACAATGATTTTTCCGAGGAGCAGGCGCGGCAGATGCTGGTGCAGGTTGAGGGCCGGGATTACTCACCGCCGCGTCGCGAGCGCATTCTAGAATGGCAGGCGGAGCAGGAATTTTCGATCATTCCCGACCGCCACGATCCCGATTGCGGCAACGTGTACAAGAGCCTGCGCTTTCCAAAGCAAACATACAGCCATATTGGGCATTATCAGGAAGAAAAGGCGGAAAGCTAGCTGCATGCCAGCTTCCCCTGTATAGCTCTTTCGACTGATTCGCCATGGTGTAAATGGCATGCCGAAGCAAACAGAGCGATTTCGCTTCGGCATCCCGGGTCTGGTCGGGAGTCGGCAGGGCAAGTGTTCTCCTGTCCTCGGCAGCTTTAGCGACTGGGAAGAACACGCACCGCATAGAATGGGAAGATGTCGTTGCCGGCTGCGCCGCCTTTCCGTTTTTTGTGGCTTGTAACCGCTTCGACAATCGCCGGCGTAATGAATGCCATGGCCGGTGGAGGCTCCTTTCTTTCATTTCCCGCGATGCTGGGCATGGGCGTGGCACCGGTCCAGGCAAATGCGACCAACACGGTGGCGCTCTGGCCGGGCCAACTCACCTCGCTCGCCACCCTGCGCGGCGACGTGCGACGTGACGTTCTGCCGACGGTGCTGGTGACGTGTGTGCTGGGCGGCGTGTTGGGGGCAGAGGTGCTGCTACACACGCGCCAATCTACATTTTTACGGCTCATTCCATGGCTGATTCTTGGCGGCACCGGAATCTTCGGAGTGTCCGGCCCTGTATCCCGCTTTTTGCGAACGCGCGCCGGAACAGCCGATACGGACGCCGAAAGACCTATACCGTGGTTACCGCTGGCGGTCTGTCTCTTCCCGATCACCTTTTATATCGGGTACTTCGGCGCGGGCGGCGGGTTTTTGGTGATGACCGTTTTCGCACTTTTCGGCATGGAAAAGATGCATGCGCTCAATGCGATGAAGGTGGTAGCGGCGTGTGTGTCGAATCTTTGCGCTATTTTTACCTTTATCCTTCAGGGTGCTGTTCAGTGGCGGTTTTGTCTGGTCAGCATGGGATTTGCGGCGCTTGGTGGATGGCTCGGCGCGCGTTTTGCCCGGCGCGTCCATGGCGGCGTGCTGCGCACCATCGTCGTGGTGACCGGATGCGTCATCGCGGGATATTTCTTCAGCAGGCAGGCGCACGCATGATGGACACACGTGGTGGTTGTGAAAGGAATGATCGATCCGATGATCGCCAAGCCGATCATTTGAGCAATCGGCTATGGTGCCGCTTGCCCGACGACCATTCCATTGATGCCGCAACTGCTGGTGGCTGTCGCCGTTCGCGTAATCTCTCGCGTCACCCTGCCATAAAGGACACGGACCTATGAGTCATGACGGTGTGCGGTTTATCACTGCCGAAGAAGCCGCGGCGGATGCCGAACGGGAGCGCCGCCGGCTGACGGGCGAGGCCATCCGGCCGGTAAAGGTGCGGGTCGATAAAAGCGGCGGCACAGGCGTGACTATCGACTGGCGCGACGGCCACCAGAGCCATTGGAGCTTTCGGTGGCTGCGCGAAGCATGCCCGTGTGCCACCTGCCACGAGGCGCGCGAAAAGGAAGGCCGGCCGGCGGGTGTAGCCAGGGCGAAACCCGCGTCCCTTTTGCCCCTGTATGAGGCGCCGGTGCGGCCGCTCGATGTCGAACCGGTCGGCAAATATGCGCTGCGCTTCCGCTGGAACGATGGACATGAATCGGGGCTGTATTCGTGGGAGTACCTGCGCAATATTTGCGATGACGAGGCACGGCGCCAGGGAAATCCGTAGCGCGGTCAGGGTGATGCGTCAGCTGAAAGAGCAGGCAGCTGCGGCGTGGCCGCCAGCAGTTCTTGCGTATACGCTTCGCGGGGATGTTCGCAGACCTCCTGCCATGTGCCCTCTTCCACCAGTTTGCCGCGCTGCAGCACCGCCACGCGGTGGCAAAGATAGCGCACCAGCGGCATGGAATGGGAGATGAACAGGCAGGTCAATCCGCGACGCGCTTGCAGGTCGCGCAGAAGGTTAATCACCTGTGCGCCGACCGAAACATCGAGCGCGCTCACCGGTTCGTCGAGCACCACCAGTTCCGGCCGCAGGGCCAGGGCGCGCGCGATGTTGATGCGTTGGCGCTGGCCGCCCGAAAAGGCGTGTGGGTAGCGAGGCAGGGCATCGGCCTCAAGCCCGACCTCGGCGAGCAGGGCCTTTAGGCGCGCGTCCATGCCCTCCGGAGGGCGTTCGCCGTGGATGCGAAAGGGTTCTGCGAGCGATTGCTGGACGGTCATACGTGGGTCCAGTGCGGCATAAGGGTCCTGAAAGACAAAGGCGAGCCGACGCCGCAACCGCCGCAGGGCACGCGGGCGTACCCGCAGAAGATCGAGTGTTTGCAGGGGACCGGCGTCGTCGCCGGCGTTCACGGTTGTTCGATAGGTGATCTCGCCGGCTGTCGGTTCGATGAGCCGCAGCAGCATGCGCGCCACGGTGCTCTTGCCGGAGCCCGATTCACCCACCAGCCCCAGGGTTTCGCCGCGTCGCAGCGCCAACGAAACATTGTCGACGACACGCGTTGTACCGTAAAGCTTCACCAGGCCGCGCGCTTCGAGTATCGGCAGATCGGGTGACGGCAGATCGGGAACGTCGGACGAAGGCAGTGTCACGATATCAGAGTAGAGGATGCGCTTTGGCGAGGGATCGCGCCTTGCCGAAGCGCTTTGCTAAGTGGCTTCACTGAAGATCAGCTGCCAGCCGCTGGGGGTCTTTTCGAAGACTTCCGTGAAGGTCCCTTGCGCGTCGCCGCCACTTTTCTTTACGCGTTGCAAATGGTAACGCCCGGTGGCGAGGGCAAAGGTTGGACCCAACTCGCGGACCTGCACCTCGGTCTGCTCGAGATGACCCATGGCTTCTTTTCCCGCAAAGGCAATGTGGTACGCCGAACGGATATTTGGCAAACCGCGCACAGGCCCATTCAGGACGGCTTCGGTGTCCTTGCTGTCTTCGAAATGGGAAAGGTACGCATCCATATCGCCGTTGTTCCAGGCTTTTTCCTGAGCAATGATGACCTTGGTGACGTCCAGCTGGGCACGACTGGCGGTGTACATCTGGTCAGGCGACTGCGCTGCCAATGCGGAAGGCAGCAGGAAGGCGCAGCACAGGGAGGCGCCGAACAGGGAAGCACAGAACAGCAAAACGCATACCGGCAAAGGGCAGGATAGCCGAAGCGACGAGGAAAGAGCAGGCAAGCAGCGCATGGCGGGTTTGTCTCGCGTTCATCATAAGAGATGCAGGCGCAGGAGGTGAAGACAAGACTGCTGTTGAGCGTACGGAAAGGGTTCCCGCCCTAGCGCTAATGCGCGTTCTCTGCGGGTTTCGGCAGAGCTGTCGTGTCGTCGCGCACGATCTTCCAGCCGGCTGCGGTGTTTTCCAGCACGAGCAGAAAGAAGCCATCGGCGTCGCCGCCGCCGGCCGGCGTCCGTTGGAGGTGAAAATGGCCTGTAGCGGTGCTGAATCGCGCGTCCAGGGGCTGCACGGCGAGCTCTGAAAAGCTGAGCGTGCCCATTTTGTCGCGGGTCGGGTAACGGCTTTTGTAGCCGGCCAGCATGCCCGCGTAGCCGTGTTCGACGGTGCTGCCGATGAACAGGATGTCGGGAGCATTCTTGTAACCGGTGGCAAAGGCGTCGAGATCGCCACGGTTCCAGTCCGCAGCCTGCTGCTGAAGAAGCGCGTTGATGGCGGCCGCGCGATCTTTTGGTTGCGCCTGCGAAGGGGCAGCCGTCGTGAGCAGGAAAAGGACGATGGAAAGACCGATCAAGAACAGCTGAAAGGGTTTTGCCTGGAAGCTTCTGTTCTTCATCCTCATCCCGTCTCCCTCGGTTTTAGTGCTTCTTGGGATTCGTGTGCCGACGCGGAGGCGAGCGGGCAAACACGCATCTCCGTACGCTTGCCCACCGTACCATACCGGTCCGCTCTGACGATGGTTCCCGGTCTCTCCTTGGCGGCTTCGCGCCTAGAATAGGTCTTATGCCCACACGCGAGGTGCATGCGGTTTGCACGCTGGACTGCCCGGATTCGTGCGGTGTGCTGGTCACGGTGGACGAACTGGCCGGCCGTGCGGTAAAGGTCCAAGGTGATCCAGCGCATCCGGTCACGCGCGGCTTTTTGTGCGGCAAGGTAGCCAAGTACCTGGACCGGGTGTACTCACCCGAACGCCTTTTGTACCCCATGCGCCGCCGCGCCGGCGTGCCCAAGGGACCCCTGCCGCCAGGGCGCGAGTCCGATGCCTTTGAACGTATCTCCTGGGATGAGGCGCTCGATGCGATTGCGGCGCGGTTGCATGCCATCAGCACCGAGCACGGACCGGAAAGCATTCTGCCCTACAGCTACGCGGGCACGATCGGGCAGCTCGGGTACGGCTCCATGGACCGGCGGTTTTTCTATCGGTTAGGGGCGTCGCAACTCGATCGCACCATCTGCGCCAGTGCGGGAACGGAGGCGCTCAATGCCGTATACGGCACCCGATTGGGCACACCGCCCGAGGATTTTGCGCACGCCGGGCTGATCCTCGCCTGGGGCGCGAACATTCACGGCAACAACATTCACCTGTGGCCTTTTATCGAGCAGGCGCGGCGGAAGGGTGCCCGGCTGGTGGTGATCGACCCGTATCGCACCCGCACGGCCGCGTTGGCAGATGAATGGCTTGCCGTTCGCCCCGGCACCGATGGACGGCTTGCCCTGGCGATGATGCATGTGCTGTTTCGCGACGGCTATGCGGACGAGGCGTATCTGGAAGCCTGCACAGAAGGCTGGCGCGAGTTGCGCGCGCATGCCCTGCGGCCGGAACACGCGCCGGTAAAGGCCGCCGCGATCACGGGCATCGATGCTGCGGTCATCGAGCGTCTCGCCGAAAGCTATGGGCGGGCAGGCCGCGAGCGCCGTGCGCCCGCGGCGATTCGGCTGAATTATGGCATCCAGCGCAGTGAAAACGGCGGAACCGCGGTGCGTGCCGTGGCAATGTTGCCCCTGATCACCGGTGCCTGGCAGCGGCGCGGTGGAGGGCTGCTGCTTTCGACCTCGGGGGCGTTTCCGTTCAACAGCAAAAAGCTGCAGCGGCCGGAACTGATGTTGCAAAGTCCCCTGAAACGGCCGGCGCGCACGGTAAATATGAACGAGCTCGGAAACGCGCTGACTGGATTCGACAACCCGCCCGTGAAGGCTTTGTTTGTGTATAACTGCAACGCGGCGGCGGTGGCGCCCGACTCCAACCGCGTGCTCGCCGGACTGCGGCGCGACGATCTGTTCACGGTGGTGCACGATCAGTTCTTCACCGATACCACCGATTATGCCGATTTCGTGCTGCCGGCAACGACGTTTCTGGAACATCGTGAGCTGATGGGAGCCTATGGGCACTACCATGTGCAGCTTTCCGAGCAGGCCGTGGCACCGCTGGGCGAAGCACGGCCAAATCCTTGGCTTTTTGCCGCGCTGGGCCGGTGCATGGGCGCGCGGATGGGTTTTCGCGAGCCGGCGTTCGACGATACCGACGACGACCTGATCGCACAGGCCCTGGACACCGCACATCCGTGGATGAGCACGGTCACGCCTGCGGCGCTGGCCACGGAAAAGCGGATGCCGCTCTCCTTGCCCCGGAACGCCCATGGCGAGACGTTGCCCTTCAGCGATGCAAGCTGGTTTCGCACGCCTACCGGCAAGGCCATGCTGTTGCCTGTGCCGGTTTGGCATGCCCCGGAGGAGTCCCGCCATGGGCAGCGGCATCCCGGACCGACCGCTGGTCCGGAATCGTCGTCAAGGGGATTGTCGCCTCAAGAATTGTCGCTTCAGGTCCCGTTGCCTCAGGCCTCGTCGCCGTTTCCCCTCGAGTTTTTGTCCCGCAAGGCCGATCACTACATGAACACGACCTTTGCGAACCTGCCCGGGCATCGGAGCATGGAACGGCAAACGGCGGGCATCCTCGACATGCACGCGACGGATGCCGCGCCGCGCGGCATTGCGACCGGCGACGCTGTCGAAGTGTGGAATGCGCGTGGGTGGATCGAGCTGGTGGCCCGGGTTGGGGCAAGCGTTGCCGAAGGCGTGGTCGCAACACGGTTGGACTGGCAGAAGCTTTCGCCCGCAGGCGTGAATGTAAATGCACTGACCAGCCAGCGGCTTTCCGATCTGGGCGGCAGCGCGACGTTTTATTCAGTGCTGGTCGAGGTCAAGCGCCGGGCTTCGCCTGCGACGTAACGCCGAGCACGCTGGCTCCATAACGTTTTTGCATCTCACCGTGTGAGCCTTGCTGCCTACACGCGAGCGCTTGGAGATCATTCGTGCCCAACAGCCTTTACACCATGCAGGACCCGACCAAGCAGTACCCGCAACCCCCCTTTCCGCATCAGCCGCAGCCCGTGCCGGGCTTGGACCAGGAGATGACACCGAAGGCCGACCACGGCGAGACGACCTATGTCGGCTCGGGCCGTCTGCCCAACCGCAAGGCTTTGGTCACCGGCGGCGATTCCGGTATCGGCAAGGCTGTAGCGATTGCGTTCGCACGCGAAGGCGCCGATGTGGCGATCAACTACCTGCCCAGTGAAGAAAAAGATGCGCAAGAAACGATCAAGCTGATCGAGGCCGCCGGGCGCAAGGCGTTCGCGCTTCCGGGCGACCTGAAAGATGAAGCCTTCAACTACAAAATGGTGGCGGAGGCGCACGAAAAGCTTGGTGGGCTGGATGTGCTGGCGCTGGTAGCGGGCAAGCAGCATGCGGTCGAAAGCATTGCGGATGTATCGACGCAGCAACTGGAAGAAACCTACAAAACGAACGTGTTTTCGCTGTTCTGGACCGTGAAATCTGCGTTGCCGCTGCTGCCGCCGGGCGCTACGATCGTGACCACGGCGTCGATCCAGGCGACGCACCCGAGCCCGTCCTTGCTGGACTATGCACCGACCAAGGCGGCGATTCTGAACTTCACGCGTGGGCTCGCCAGGCAGGTGGTCGAGAAGGGCATTCGTGTGAACTGCGTGGCGCCCGGGCCGGTGTGGACGCCGCTACAAACCTCGGGCGGCCAACCGGACAAGAAAATTCCGCAGTTTGGCGCTGAAGCTCCGATGAAACGCCCGGCGCAGCCCGTGGAAATGGCGCCGCTGTATGTGCTGTTAGCTTCGCAGGAATCCAGCTATGTCACCGGTGAGGTATATGGCGCTACAGGTGGTTTGGAAGTGACGGGTTAAAGTTTAGCCGCGTCGTACCAGTAGCCATATTCACGCGAACAGCGCGTCGTACACCAAGCTGGATCTTGTGGTCCAGGCTGGTGTGCGACGCGTTCTCGCATTGAGCGTTTGCGCGGAACTGAGACCCTCTGCTGACACCTGAGTAGCAGAGCGACGATCCGGCAAAGGAGTTTACGTTCCGAGCGCTGGACGGATTTCCGCGTCCGGGTGCGGCTCGTTCCCGCGGGGGCGTTGCACCGGAGATGGCATCGCGCCGGGGCCCGGCG
>CAXTRN010000158.1:0-8812 GCA_964246645.1 uncultured Acidobacteriaceae bacterium | reverse complement strand
AAGCTCAGTTCCACAAACGGCCGCACTCCCTGCGCCAGCAGGCCGTCGTAGATCTGGTCGATGTAGGAGAAATTGTATGCCGAGGCATCATTGGCCGCCTGTGCCGCGAGCCCCGGATTCTTGGTCATGCGGTCAGGGTCATACAGCCCGACCTCATCCATCAGAATGCCGTGAAAGCGCACTGCCTTGAAATCTGTCGCCGCCTTGACTGTGCGCAAATCCTGCCGATAGCTGTCACGCAGCGCCAGGATGGCCCGCCCCGATCCAAAGGTCTGTTCCCAGAAATGCGGAAACGGCGTAGCGGGTGCCTTGGCGTCGACGACGATTCTTTCCTGCGCGTCACTCCGGTACGCAGCGCCAAGTGCAAGCGAAAGTGATACAACGATGGCTATTTTGCGTATTCGTCGCATCCTGTCCTCATTCATTGGTATCTTCAAAAGCATTTCTTACAAAGCAAGAGGGTGCCCTTAGCGGCGCACCCCCCTGACCCAGTTCACTTTTATCAAAAGCTGAAGCGAGCTTCCAGTTGCACTGTCCGTGAACCCAGTGCAGCTTGCTGACCGTTATTGTTATAGTTCACCACAATCGTACCGAAGTTTGGATTTTCGATATTGTTCGACACGTTGGCGACGTTTAGGTTTGTTTGGTTGAACAAATTGAATGCCTGCGCTCGGATTTCAAGGCCTGCCTGTTCCCCCAGCCCGCGCACATGCGGTAGGCCGAAATTCTTAGACACTGTGGCATCGACATCCTGGTACTTGGGTCCGTTGAAGCTGTTACGGGCGATCCCAGGCGTCGGATAGTACGTAATCGTGTTCGGAAATGCCACTTGGCTGAACGTGGGTCGGGTGAAGTAGTTTAAACCGCCGCCCACAAAGTTCGGGCTTGGCCCCGAAGGCGCGCTGAATGCTGCATTGCTCGTATCACGCTTCGCCGCTCCGTTGTAGGCAGCAGGACGCAGGGTGTTGTAGCCGCTGCCGGCATAGTAGGCCTCCGTGCCGCTCTGGTCGACGGGTGTCCAAGGAAAACCGGAATGGAGATTATAGATTCCGCTAATCACAAAGCCGTTCAGCAACGTCCGCACTGCTTCGCTGTGGCCGTTAAAGAGCTTCGGCTCATAAATACCGAAGACCTTGAATGCCTTGCCGAAGTTGAAGTCCGACCGTCCGCGCTCAAAAACCGGGTTGTAAACATACGGATCTTCCTCATACGGGCCGGAGTTGTCATCCATGCTCTTCGAGTAGATGAAGCTCGCGTCGATGCTGAACTGGTGCGACATCCTGTGCTTCACATCCACGAGTAAAGCGTTGTAGTTGCTCCCTCCCGTATCGCCGAAGTATTCCACGTAGGGCACCAGCGGATTGAAGGCTTCGCCATGGTATTGCCCATAGATGTACGCGTTCTGGTGAAAGATCAGGTGGTGGGCCGTGCTGCCCTGGTACCCGACGCTTGCCACCAGGTTGTACCCGATATCACCCTCGACATTGAGGGAGTAGTGATGCGTTTGTTGGGTGTGCAGGTGCGTCGGAAAGGCGGTAAGTCGCAATCCGGCAGTTGTTGGCAATCCATTGGGCCCGTAGCTTGTAATCGTGTTCGGATTCGGCGCGTAGCCGAAGAGCGAGGTGGCACTGCTGGCGATGCCATACACAATCCGGGGGTCCACCAATTGCGGTGTGCTCTGGTTGAAGGAGGGCGTTACCGCGTCGTTCGGATTTCCCGAACCGTTCGCAGAAATCGCGATCTCTTCCTGGTTATAGTTCAAACCGTAGCCGCCGCGAACGACTATCCTTTTCTTGAACAGATCGGGGTTGTACGCGAAGCCGAACTGCGGCCCGACATTGCCCTTATCCGCTTGCCATTCACTGCCGCCGCGGACAAGAGAGGCTCCGGTAAACGTCGACGCTCCTTGACCAAACAGCACATGCGGCAGATTGTTTTGCTTGGAATAGAGTGGATCAAAGTAGTTGTAACGAAGGCCAAGATTTAGCGTGAGATTCGGTGTTGCCTTCCAGTCGTCTTGCACAAACGCGCCGGCAATCCACTCACGCATGTCGTAACGATTGGAGAACGGGATACCCGTAAAGCGGTCGAAGGTTCCCGATTCGGCATACGGTGCGTCATTCAGAAAGTCCCAAATGTTGTAGAAGTTGTAGCTCGGGCGCGCCGCGTAAACAGCGTCCTGGAGATAGTGAAGTTGCGTGGCATCACCACCGAATTTGATGGTGTGGTTTCCCGCAACGCGCGTGGCCACGTCCTTGTAACCGTACGTCCATTGGTTCAAATGGCTTGGGCCGGAGGCACCGAAGTAGTTCACCCCGATGGAACCGGTGTTGTTAATCGAATCCGTTGGAAGGCCGAACGGCTCTTGCGGATTGTCGGTGACCTCGTTCCAGCGCCATCCCGCCGCATTGGCACGAGCCTCATTCAGAAATTTCGCCGAGAAGGTGTGGTTGTAAATTACCGAGAAAGCATCATTGGTTTGATTGTGGTTCCACGAATTGTAGGCACGGGCTGGACCATTGATGTAGTGGTTCGACGCCGGCTGCCAATAGATCGCAAACGACAGATGATCCTTTTGCGTGACATCGGAATCGAGACGGCCGTTATATTGCGTTTGCGTCAGGCTCGAGGGTGTCGAGGTCTGGTAAAGCGCGATGTCGGCCAAACCATCCAGGCCAGCCCCCACGCCCGGACTTGCCGCCTTGGTGTAACCAAGATCCTGCGTTCCCCGTCCTGTGGTCAAGGGCGAACCAACGTCCAGTCCCTGCCCCGCGACGGCGCGGCAATTCACCCCTTCCACCAGCCCTGCGTCGCTGCACTTGGTCGAGATCAGGGTCGCGCCTACAGGCGTGTGGCCCGCGAAATTCGTAAACGTGTTGGAGATAAAACCCGCGGGCGCGGCCGCATCGAATTGCGGTGTGTCGTACCAGCCGTTCGCAGTCGCCTGCGAGTTATTGCGAATCGTCTCGTACCCGAAGAAGGCAAACAGCTTGTTCTTCAAGATGGGTCCGCCAATGCTGCCGCCGATATCGTTAAAACGCGCTGTGTCGCGCAGCAAACCGCGGCTCGCCGGCGAGTGCGTGGCGTCACCCGGCCCGAGCGAAGTCGGCCCGTTGTAGCGCATATACGCATTGAGCCCTGGACGATTCACTCGAAAGAAAACGCTTCCATGCAGCTGATTCGTTCCGCTCTTGGTCGTTACCTGCAGGTTGGCCCCGCTGAAGCGGCCAAACTCAGCGTCGTAGTTGTTGGTCGTGATCTTGACATTGTCGACGGAATCCTCATTCGGCGTGATCACGGTCGTGCCGCCCCACACCGCCGAGGTTGTGCTGATGCCGTCAATGGAAATGCTGTTGGTTTCATACTGGCCGCCGCCGGAAAGCGTTTGCGGACCGTTTTCTGTGGCGAAAACGCCCTGCGAAGCGCCGGAGCCGCCGGGTCCCTGCGTTCCCGGCAAGCTGTTGGTTCCACCGCCGCCGCTCTGTTGGCCATCGCCGAAGGCTCCGGGGGCAAGCTGCGCGAGTTGAAATACATCGCGCCCCGCCGATGGCAGATGCTGAATTTGATCGCTCGTCACCACCCCGCTCAACGAGGCCGTCGATGTTTCCAGCGGGGCAATCGTGTCGGCATTGACATCGACGACTGCCTCTGTGTTGCCCAAAGCCAGCTTCACGTCGATGTTGTTGGCCTGTTCCGGCGTGATCGTGATGCCGTTGATGGTGCTGGTCTGGAAGCCGCCCATCGTCGTCTTCAGCGTGAAGTGATCGGGCGGCAAGGCGCCAAAGTTATACACCCCGGCTTCGTTGGAGATCGCATTCAGGATGCGTCCCGTGTCGACATCGGTGAGGGTAACGGTGGCTCCGGGCACGGAGGCGCCCTGCGGATCGCTGACGGTGCCGGTAAGCGATGCGCGGAACTGCGCGTGCGCCGCGGAACATACCGTTAGCGCCGCGAAAGCAGCGGCACCGCTTATCTGGAATCTGAGAGGGTGTTTGCGCAAAGAGCGACGCTGCGATGCATCGCAAAAGCTGGGGTGCGACATGGAGCCTCCTGAAAACACACCGGTCGGCTGTTCGGCGAAGGGCGCGTGGGCTCCTGGCCTGTTACACAAACGATTGTGTGAGTCGAACGGCACTATGCGCCTTTGCGTCCCCGGTTGTCAAACATGCCGCGCGTACAGTCGCCCGTCGCTACCCCTTCATCCGTGTGAAACACTGGCGTTTGTGACGACCCGCACCCGACAAACCCTGCCGGCACCCAACGGCGCGGTCAAAACCAACGGCAACGGCGTGGTGTCGCTGGCCACGCTTTCCCGGCATCTGGGGCTGTCGCAGGCGGTCATTTCGCGTGTGTTGAACGCTTCGCCCGCGGCTCGTTGCATCCCGCAGGTGACCCAGGACCGCATCTTTGCCGCAGCCCGGGAGTTTCATTACCGGCCCAATATCCTGGCACGTTCCCTGCGGCGCGGCCGGTCGATGATGATCGGCGCGCTGGTGCCGGAGGTTTCGGAGGGCTATGCCACCCTTGTGCTGGCGGGCCTGGAGCAGGCGTTGCTCGATGCAGGGTACCTTTTCATCCTGATCAGCCATCACCATCGGGCCGAGGTCGTCGAACGCTCCCTAAGCCTGTTGCGCGAGCGCGCTGTGGACGGTCTGGTCGCCATCGACACGCCCTTTCCTTACAGCGGCCCCTTGCCCATGGTGACGGTTTCCTGTGCCAACCCGCATGAGGTCGCCACCAATATCGTGCTCGACCACCGGCGCGCCGCCGAACTTGCGCTGGCACACCTGCTCGCCCTGGGGCATCGCCGGGTGGCGATCATCAAAGGCCAAGCCTTCAGTTCCGACACCGAAATACGCTGGCAGGCCATCCGCGCCGCCGCTGCAAAACTGCAACTGCCGCTCGACCCGCAACTTGCGGTGCAGCTCGAAGGCGAAGCACCGGTGCATGAGCCCGGTTACCGCGCCACGCAACGGCTGCTCGCCGCAGGTAAGTCCTTTACGGCCCTTTTTGCGTTCAACGATGTTTCCGCCATCGGCGCCATGCGCGCGCTGCGCGAAGCGGGCCGCCGCATCCCCGAGGACGTTTCGGTGGTGGGCTTTGACGATATCCAATCGGCGGCCTTCCAAATGCCCAGCCTGACCACTGTGCGCCAACCGCTCGAAGCCATGGGTGTTTTGGCGGGCGAAACTGTGCTGAAGCGCGTCGCCGCCAATGATCCTGGCCCTGGAGCCGGCTCCAGCGAGAATGGAGCTTCCGGCAGTGAACCAAGCTCCTTTCAGCACGACAGCGTCGTCGAACCGGAGCTGGTGGTGCGTGAAAGCACCGGCGCGCCGCCGGCATAGCAGCAGCACGTTCCGATCCGATGGAAGTGGCGTGAACCCGGGTAGAGCCAAAAACGCGGGCATCCGCATAACCCTGGTGCTCAAATCAGCATCAGTCCATTCCCTTGATGTTTCTACTCCGGCCGCAACGGATCCGTTTGCCGCGCCCGCCATACTGCCCCCTCCAGCGGATCGATCACCCCGTCTAAATACTGAACCGCAGGAAATTCCGTTTGCACCGCCGCGATCAACGCCGAACGCACAGGCAAAACCTTTTCCAGAATCGAGCCGGCAAAGGCAACCGCCGGCCACGCCTCTTGAAACCTTTCTCCCGCAGTTCCGCCAGCGCCTCCATCCGGATCGGCCGAAGCCGCACGCAAGCGCCGCACCATCAGCCGTGCAAGATATCCAAGGTCTTCGCCTTCTTTTTGCAGCACCGCAGCGGCGACGGCATCGCCCCGCTCTGCATGGAGCAACACAAGCTCCGTTAAACGAGAAAAGTCCGGCGCAGGCATGCTGTTCGCATACTCGACGAGGTGGTCCTCCGAGGGCAGCTGCCAGAACGCCCTTACCGCCTCGAGCAACGTGCTGTCCCTTCCCTCATCCTTTGCCAGAAAGGCCGCCCGCAGCGCCTCGGTGCCGATACGGTGCCCCGAACCCTGATCGGCCAGCACCGGGCCATAGCCACCCGCGCCCAGCAGCGTGCCCTGGGCGGTGCGGCCCGCACAGTTGGAACCTGTGCCCGCGAGCATCAGCACACCGGGGCCGCCATGGAAGGCCGCATCCAAGGCGATCTCCACATCGCCTACCAACACCAGCTCGCCCGCCACACGACTCCGTATCGCCGCCCGCAACCAGTCCGTCACCAACGGTACGGTGTTGCCCGCCGTACCCACACACGTGCGCTCGATCGAGTGCATCGGCACGCCGGTACGCCTGGTGAGTTCCTCCAACGCTTCATCCAACCGCGCCGTCGCACTGGCGGCATCAGCACGCATGCGCTTGATGGTCGCCGTCCGCACCCGCGCCAATGTCTGCGTTTCATCCACCAGGGCATAATCCGTCTTCGTTCCGCCCACATCCAGTGCCAGAAAACAGGCCATGGTTCCTCTTTCATCTATCGCTCAGATCACACACAGCACGGCACCCACAACCCACAGCGTTCAGCATCTGCTCCGATATCCGCTCCCGTGAAACATAGCGAGAACACAATGAGGATCGACCTTGAGCTTCACGTACCCTATGCTCATCGTAGCGTTGCGTGCGTGGTTTCTGCAGCGCACACCTATCAAAGAAGGATCAAAGAAGGAAGTGCTCTTGAAGATCTCACCCCTTTCCACTCTCCTTGCGCTCGCCGGCGCCTGTTCTGTTGCGTCCGCCCAACCACCGGCGGCCCACACCGCTGCGCCGCAGGTGCTGTTCTGGATGAGCAACGGCCTTTCCTCCGTGAACTCGTTTCTGGCCCACAAGGACAAGATCGGCATCATCTCGCCCACCTGGTACTCCATCGACGAAAATGGATTTGTCAGCGGCGAACCGCAACCGGTCGTGCTGAAGGCTGCAAAGGCCGCGCACGTCACCGTGGTGCCCCTGTTTGCCCTTATGAACCCGGACAAGATTCACATGTTGCTGGGCAATGAAAAGGCGCAGGACGAGATGAATCGCGCCTTCATCCGTGAATGCAAGGAAAACGGCTATGACGGCATCAACTACGACATCGAGGACGTGATGTGGACCGACCGCGATGGTCTTTCCGCGATGGTCAAAAAGACCGCCGATCTCCTTCACCAGGAACACCTCCAGGTACAGATCGACGTCGTTCCGAACGCCCCCGGCCACGCCGGTGAAACAGCCTTCAGCAAATGGATCTTCGAGGAATGGCGCGGCGCCTACGACCTCCAAGCGCTGGCCGCGTCGGTCGATCTGCTTTGCCTGATGACCTACGACCAAAGCACCCACTGGACCACACCCGGCCCCGTCGGCGGCTGGACGTGGACCCAGCAGAATCTCGACTATGCTTTGAAAGTCGTGCCGCCGGAAAAGCTTTCGCTCGGCATTGCCGCCTACGGTTATCGCTGGTACACCGGCGATCCCGGCTTGAACCGCAAAGACAAAACGCCGAACATCACAGCCGATTACATCTCACAGGCCACCGCCGTCAACCTTCGCGACACCTATGGCGGCAAGGAACAATGGGATGAGCAGGACCACACGCCCTGGTTCTATTTTTATCGCGACCAGATGCGCGAATGGGTCTTTTACACCGACCAACGCGCCTTTATGGACCGCTACCACCTGGCCGCAGACCATCATCTCGAAGGGGTTTCTTCCTGGGTACTCGGCGAAGAAGACCCCGCGATCTGGGCAGCCCTGCCGAAGGCACGCTAGGCTCGATACAGAGGCTCGCAGCAACACCTCTTCTCCGTTTGTCATCCCGTAGCAACGCGAAGGGATCTGCTTTCCTCCACCGTCCTGCAACCTTCAAGAGAAAGCCAGGTACCCCACCCATTGCATCGCGTCACCGTGCAATGGGTGGGGTCGAGCCTCAGTAAGCCCGTTGCATACCGCACTACGCTACCCCGACCGGCGGCACATAATCCGGCAAGGAGGGAAACCGCGGCTGCCGCACCCGGTATCCGCTCCATGCAAAAAACTGAAGGTACGCATAACAAAGCAGAACGACCAGGAAGCTGTGCTGATACCCGAACCGGTCCGCCAGCAGACCCTGGATCTCGGGAATCACTGCGCCGCCTACCACCATCGTGATCAAAATGCCCGAGCCCTGGCTGGTAAAGCGCCCCAGTCCTTTCAGCGAAAGCGGAAAGATGCAGGGCCACATCACCGAGTTGAACAGCCCGCACGCGACCAGCGCCCACATCGCCACATGGCCATGCCCAAACAACACCACCAAAATGAGGGTGAACGCCGAAGCCGCGACAGCGGCCAGCGCCCGTTGTGCCCGAACCCAGATCAGCGCAAAGGTCCCGATCAGGCGGCCGACCATCGCCCCGCCCCAGTAAAGAGAAACATAGCCCGCCGCTGCCGCGTGGGAAAGTCCACCCATCGCCGGCTGGCCTAAAAAACTGATCATCACGCTGCCGATGGCCACCTCAGCGCCCACATAGGTAAAGATCGCGAGCGCCCCAAAGCGCAGGTGCAGGAACTGCCAGGCGCTGCCCTGCTCTTTGCCGGCGGCTCCTGTCTCGGCGGTTCCTGTCTTGGCGGTTCCTGTCTCGGCGCCTCCGGTGGGAATCAGGTTCGGCAGCGGCACAAACACGGTGACCGCAGCGAGCAGGAACGCAAACAGCGAAAGGAGGAGATAGGGCGTTCGCACTGAACGCGCCAGCTCCGCCGTCGCCGCGCCGGCTGCGACAAAGATAAACGCCGCCCCCAGCTTGGGCGCCAGCGTTGTTGCCAGCGAGTTCAGAAAGCCGCAAAGATTCAGCCGCGACGCAGCTGTTTCCGGCGCTCCCAACGCCCCCACATAC
>CAXTRN010000157.1:0-8860 GCA_964246645.1 uncultured Acidobacteriaceae bacterium | reverse complement strand
CCGCCGAGGGTCCGCATGGCTTCCAGCACTTCATGCACCTCACGCGCACGCTCGACATCTCCGGCGAGGTAATGACCGTGGCCTTCCTGGTTCTTGGGCCTGTCATCATCGGCTACTTAACTATCCATCGCATGGCGTCGGTGCAGGCAACGGGCGTGTCGGCGTGGATTGCCGCACCTTGGCTCGCGGTCGTGCTGATGATGGCCATCGTCGCTCTTTTTGCTTGGGAAGGTGCCATTTGTGTCGTCATGGCCCTCCCGATCGCCCTGTTCTGCGCCTCGCTGGGTGGCGTCGTAGCCGGGCTAAGCGCGCGTAAGAAACGTCTCAGCACGAATCGCGTCGTCTGCATCGCCCTTCTTCCTGCCCTGCTGGCCCCTGCGGAAACCCTTTTACCTTCGCCGATACAAACGCGCACCGTGCACAATCAAGTAGTTATTCACGCCAGCCCACATACTGTCTGGCAGCACATTGAGCGCGTCCCTTCCATCACACAAGCCGAACTCAAACCAAACTGGACACATCGCATCGGCTTCCCACGGCCTGTCGAAGCCACCCTCTCCTACGAAGGTGTGGGCGGCGTGCGGCACGCCACATTTGAGCGCGGCCTCACCTTCATCGAGACCGTCGATATCTGGCAGCCTATGCAGCGTCTGGCGTTTTCCATCCGCGCCGACTCCGCACATATCCCCCGCACGACGCTCGACGAGCATGTAACCATCGGTGGACGTTACTTTGACGTACTCGATGGCGAGTATCGCATCGAAGCGCTGCCCGACGGCAGCACGCTGCTTCACCTGACCAGCCATCAACGGCTCTCCACCGACCTCAACGGCTATGCCGGTCTCTGGACTGACGCCGTCATGTCAAGCCTGCAGGGAAGCATTTTGCAGGTTATTCAACATCGTTGCGAGCGTTCCCCTGCGCTTGCTTCCACCTCCCATCCCTGAAAGGACAACGCAACCTCCATGGCAAAGACCTACCACGACAACGACGCCGACCTCTCCCTCATCCAGGCAAAAAAGGTCGCTATCATCGGCTACGGCTCGCAGGGCCACGCCCACGCGCTTAACCTCAAAGACTCCGGTGTGGAGGTCAAAGTAGGCCTGCGCCCGGACTCCAAGTCCGCCCAAAAAGCCGCAAACGCCGGTCTCGAAGCCGTCATGCCACTCCAAGCCGCGCAGTGGGCCGACGTCATCATGATGCTTGTGCCCGACCAGACCGCCGCGAAGGTCTACAACGAAATCGAGTCAGCCTTCGGCTCCAAAGGTTCCGATGGTGAACCCAAAACACTGATGTTCGCCCACGGCTTCAACATCCGTTTCCGCACCATCAATCCTCCCGCAGACCTCGACGTCTCGCTGGTTGCGCCCAAAGGTCCCGGCCATCGCGTGCGCGAGGTCTTCACCGAAGGTGGCGGCGTCCCAGGGCTGGTTGCCGTTGAGCAGGATAGCAGCGGAAAGGCCATGCGGCTTGCGCTCAGCTACGCCAAAGGCATCGGCTGCACCCGCGGCGGCGTGCTTGAAACCACTTTCACCGAAGAAACCGAAACCGACCTTTTCGGCGAACAAGCCGTCCTTTGCGGCGGCACCGCGGCGCTGGTCAAGGCCGGGTTCGAGGTCCTCACCGAAGCCGGCTATCAGCCTGAAATCGCCTACTTCGAAGTGCTGCACGAACTCAAACTCATCGTCGATCTGCTGTACCGCGGCGGCCTCGAATACATGCGCTACTCCATCTCCGACACCGCCGAATGGGGCGATTATGTGTCCGGACCCCGCATCGTCACCCCCGAGGTCAAACAAGCCATGCGCGGCGTCCTCGCCGACATTCGCGACGGCAGCTTCGCCAAACGCTTCATCGAAGAAAACGAAACCGGCCGCAAGGAGTTCGCTCGTCATCGCGCCGAAGAACGCGCCCATCCTGTCGAAGAAGTCGGCGCGGCCCTGCGTAAGGGCATGCCCTTCCTCGACCCCGTCAAAGTAGAGAACGGGACAGTCGTCAAAGCGTAGCGTTTGCCTAACGATGGAGCAAAAAAGGGAAGGAGCAGCCAAGCTGCTCCTTCCCTTTCTGTCGTCCTGCCTCGGATGGCTACTTTGTAAACGAAGCGGCCAATTGCGCCGCCCCGAACAACTCCGCGGCTTTGGCCTTCGCCACCACCGCACCCATGCCGAAGAACTCATGCGTGACGCCTGTATACAGCTGATACGTCACCGTATCGCCTGCCTGCTTCAGCGCTGCTGCGAACACCTGCCCATCGCTCAACAAAGGGTCTTCATCCGCTGCGATGATGGTCGTCGGCTCCAGCTTCTTCAAGTTCGCCAGAACCGGCGCGAGTTCCGGGCTGCTCACCGCCGCCGGATTGCCATACACCAGGTTGGTATCGAAGTAGATAAGGCCTGCCGTATTCAAAGGCAACGCAGAATCGGTAAATGCCTGCTCTGACGGCAGATTCAAGTTATTATTCGTTTCCGGATAAACCAATAGTTGGTGCGTGGGCATTTGTAGCCCCTGGTTGCGCGCGGCCAGCGAAACCTCAGCCGCCAGGTTGCCGCCGGCACTTTCTCCGGCAACGGCCACCTGTGTCGCGATGCCGTTGTAAGCGCCAATATTGTTCGTCACCCATTTGTATGCCGCGAGCGCGTCGTTTCGCGCTGCCGGGAACGGATGTTCCGGCGCTTTGCGGTATTCCACCGACACCACGATGGCATGAGCGTTGGCGCAAAGGCTACGGGCACTTTCGTCGTACGTATCGATGGTGGCCACCACAAACCCACCGCCATGGAAGTACACCACGGTCGGGAACGGTCCCGAGCCTTGCGGGTAATACATGCGGATTGGAATTTCCGTGCCGCCTTCACCCGGTACCGTCATGCCATCGACGACCTTACCGACCGGCGTCGGTGCCTGCGCCGAGCCCAGGCCGCGGGCAAGAATCTTCGCCGCATCCTGTGCTGCAAACTGCTGGCGGGCGTCCTGCGGCGTCAGTTGTGGCGCCGGTGTTCCTTTAATGGCGTCATACAGCAAAATTACGTTCTGCATATCCGGATCAAGCGACAAGATTAGGGGATCGTTGGTGGTGGGCAAAGGAAGCGACTGAGCCGTCGCGAACGGGGCGACGGCTGCAAGGGCACAACTCACGGCCAACACTTTCGAAAAACGGGAAACGAGGGAGGTCATCTGCATCATCCTTGGGGTTGTAGCAAGCCGATCTTTGTGCCGCCATCGAATAACGGCATCGCTCGTTTTGATGCAGCTTTGTCTCACCATGAAGAAGTGAGCCTTCACTGCCCTCCTTGCTTACGCATCCAACCCCGTATGCGTGAAGCGACAGTTCTCCGGATACGCGATGGCTTCGGCCTCGAACACCTTCAGCTTGAATCGGAACCGATCCCTGAACCCGGCCCCACCGAGGCCCATGTACGTTTCCATGCGGCTTCGCTGAACTACCGCGATCTGTCCATCGCGCTCGGCACCTACAATCCCCGGCTGGCTTTGCCCCGGATTCTCGGCTCCGACGCCGCCGGCGAGGTCGTCGCGGTGGGCACACAGGTGACCAGCCTTTCTCCGGGCGACCGCGTCGTCAGCCTTTTCTTCCAGGACTGGCAGGATGGGGAAATTACGCAAAGCACCGGCAAAGCGGCGCTCGGCGGTCCTATCGATGGTGTTTTTGCCACGGATCGCGTCCTGCCCGCCACCGGCCTGCTCCGCATCCCAGCCTCGCTTTCGTGGCAAGCAGCCGCAACCCTGCCGTGCGCCGCGCTTACTGCCTGGAATGCGCTGGTCGAAAAAGGTAACCTGCACGCCGGTCAAACGGTGCTCATCCTGGGTACAGGCGGCGTTTCGCTCTTTGCGCTGCAACTCAGCAAAGCGCACGGCGCGAAGGTCATCCTGACCAGCTCTTCCGATGAAAAGCTCGCGCGCGGCAAAATGCTCGGCGCCGACGAAACCATCAATTACCGGTCTACGCCCGACTGGGATGCCGAGGTTCTGCGGCTGACCGGCGGCCGCGGGGTCGATCACGTCGTCGAAGTCGGCGGCTCCGGCACCCTCGCCCGCTCGCTCCTTGCGGTCCGCGTCAGTGGGCACGTCCACTTGATCGGAGTGCTTTCCGAACCGGGGAAAGGGGTGGACGTCTTGCCCGTACTGCGCAAATCCATCCATCTGAACGGCGTTTATGTGGGTAGCCGCGCCATGTTTGAGCGCCTCATCGCGGCCGTCGTGGCCACCAGCCTCCAACCGGCAGTCGATCGCGTCTTCCCGTTCGCCGACGCGCGCGCCGCGTTCACCCACCTCCAAAGCGGCAATCACTTCGGCAAGATTGTTCTTGACTTAGGTTGAACAACCTAAACGCGCCAAGTATCGCGTACTTCCTGCGGCAGTCCACACCCAAACGCATCCAAACCGCATGCGGTTTCGACGGCTGTCGTTCACTCTATTTTTGCTGCCTGCTCTCTTTGAAACCGGCAAGCGCTCAAAAAGCCGAGATCACTACCCTGGCGGCGATGCGCGGGCAAAGCAGACCCCTTCTGATCTTTGCGCCCAGGCCCGAAGACGCGCAGCTCGGCATCCAGCTACGCATCCTCGACGAACACGCCGCAGAAGCGCACGACCGCCAACTCGTTCCGGTCTCCATTCCCTAATGAAGCTCCCGCCCCAACGGCCGTGCAATTTACCGGTGCCGAGGCGGCCACCCTGCGGCGCCGGTTTCACATCGCGCCCACGGACTTCGCTGTCATCCTGATCGGTAAAGACGGCGGCCCGAAACTACGCTCTTCCAAGACTCTTTCCATGCAGAAGCTGAACGAAACGATCGACAGCATGCCCATGCGACAGAAAGAGATACATGCAACCGGACCGGCTCGCTAACCCGGCTCGCTCCATAGCTCGACAACGCGCTTTCTGTGCAAATGGAAAGCGTTTTTCTCGCACCAAAGCAAAATCGCTCCCCTAAGGGAGCGATCGACAAACCGATGCACAAACGATCAAAGCTACGCGGTCACTTCCACACCGCGCCAAAAGGCAACCCTATGCTTCACGCTACGCGCTGCCGCCTTCGGCGCGGGATAGTACCAGGCCGCATCTGGATTTTCCTGCCCGTCCACAAACAATGTGTAATAACGCGCTAAACCCTTCCAAGGGCATGTGGAATTGGTAGAGCTGGGACGAAGAAAAGCCCGGTTTACGCTTTTTTCGGGAAAATATACATTTCCTTCGATCGTTTCAATCTCTTCACTCTCTGCCAGGACGTGTCCATTCCAGATTGCCTTTGCCATGTTGTCCTTTTCCGCGTAGAAATTAGCCCCGATCGCCTTTTATGAAAATTCCGGCACGGGACAGCTACAACTATCGTTGCACGATCTACGTGTTTTGGAAAGTAAATCCTTTCATATACAGAACTTTGTAGGCTATCGCCGTCACCCGCACTAGCCCACGCCCGGCGGGCAATTGCCGGGTACCAGTCATCAGCGATCCCCCACTCGCGCATCCGTACTCAGGCAACAGCCTCCACCAATGGCCGAGTCCGGTTCGGATCGGGCACCTTCAACGAGGCTGGCGGCTCCTCGACCCTGGGTGGCCCAATCTTCTGTTCGAAATGACACGCCGGCCCGGTCGCCCCCTCGGCTTCGCCGCCCTTCTTCGGCCGCCGTTTTGGCAGTCGGTCCTGATTGTTTGGGCAAACCAGGTAAACTCCGTCCTTATCTGCCAGTTCCAGCAGGTAAGGCGACTGGCAGGAAGGACAAACCTCGGCGACAAGCTTCTGGTTCGTTGTGAAATCACACTTCGGATACCGTGTGCAGCCGTAAAACGTGTCGCCGCGACGATTTTTCCTCGCCGCTACCTCGGCCCCGCACTTCGGACAAGGCACATCGAGCAGATCCTGTTTGATGTATTTACACTTCGGGTACCCCGAGCAGGCCACAAACTCACCATATTGGCCTTCACGCTGTAGCAGCGGCTTACCGCACTTCGGACACGGCTCCTCCAACTGAACGGGCGGCTTCGATTGCTGCTTCTGCGTCAGCTTGCGGATCGTCTTGCATGGCGGATCGTCGCTGTATCCGGGACAGCTCATAAACGGTCCCCACGGGCCGTTTTTCAGCACCATCGTTCGCCCGCAGTTGTCGCAAAACTCCTCTTCCTGCTCGGCATCGTGGGCCTCCGGCGAACTCAAATCCGGTTTGGCCGCAAAGTTTTCCTTTGTGAAATCGCAGGTTTGCGGCTCCACCAGTAACTTCTTGCCCTTCGGCGATGCTTTCTGCAAGGCATCCAGCAGTTCGCGGTCGTTCCCCACCTCTCGCGTAAAGTCGATCGTCTCTTCCGTCACCGCCTTCACGATCATCGGAAAATTCAGCGTTGCGGTTACTTTCTTCACCGCCGCTTTTGGGTCTTTTTTGAGCGGCCCATGGCCCACCGTCACCGGCTTGACCTTTGTAAAATTCGAGCAGGAATAGAAGGATCCGAACTTACCCCATTTCAGAATCAACGGCGCGCCGCATTTATCGCACACCTCTTCGGTCGCCTGTTCCATCGCCTTTACGTCTTCCATCTGCTTTTCGGCGACCTTCAACTCCTTCTCAAAGTGCCCGTAAAAGCCGTTCAGCAGATCCGTCCAGCGTTCCGACCCACCCTCTACCGCATCCAGTTCGGTTTCCAGCTGCGCCGTATACCCAGTCTCGAAGATGTACGGGAAGTTTTTTACGAGCAGCTCCGTGGTCACCATGCCGATCTCGGTCGGGATCAGCTTTTGCGCGATCTTCTTCACATAATCGCGCTCCTGAATCGTGTTGATGATCGACGCATAGGTCGACGGCCGGCCGATGCCCTTCTCTTCCAGCGCTTTTACCAGGCTGGCTTCATTGAAGCGTGGCGGCGGCTGAGTGAATTTCTGCTGCGGATCGAGCCGGTCCGCCGTCAAGGGCTGCCCCTGCGTCAAGACGGGCAAACGCCGATCGGCGGCACTGGCCTCGCTCGTCGCATCGTTGGCAGACTCGCCGGCATCCCCTTCTGCGCTGCCTTCAGCCAGTTTCTTGTCATCGGCGACCTGTTTTGAATCCCGCGCCGTCCGCGCTTTCTTGGCCTTTTCTTCGAAATACAGAAAACCGTCGAACTTGAGCACGCTGCCCGTGGTGCGAAAGTCATAGGACATCGTCGCGGTTGCGGAACCTGCCCGCGCCTCGATGTCCACCGTTGTCGCATCGAAGATCGCCGGCACCATCTGGCTCGCCACCGCGCGCTCCCAGATCAGCCTGTACAGCCGAAACTGCTCATCACTCAAATATTTGCGCACATCTTCGGGCGCGTAGTTGAAGTTCGTCGGGCGGATCGCTTCGTGCGCATCCTGCGCATCGGATTTGCTTTTATATATGTTCTCCGTCTTCGGCAGATACCGATCGCCCAGCTTTGCCCCTACCCACTCACGAATTTCCTTGATTGCATCGGGGCTCATGCGTGTCGAATCGGTACGCATATAGGTGATCAGCCCGACGGTTCCTTCCGCGCCCAACTCAATGCCCTCATACAGGCGCTGGGCGACGCCCATGGTGCGGCGCACGTTAAACCCCAGCCGGCCGGCCGCATCCTGCTGTAACTTGCTTGTCGTATACGGGGCCGCCGGTTTGCGCTGCCGCTCCTTGGTTTCTATGCCGCGCACCCGCCACACGGCATTTTCCAGCTGCGCCATCACCTCGTCGACTGCTTCCTTGTCCGGCAGCGCATTGGACAAAAACTGCTCTTTCCCATCCGCGTCCACCCCGTTCGGCACGCGGATCGGCTGGCCCTTGACCCCCACCATGCGCGCGGTAAACTCTTCCCGTTTGCCCTTATCGGCGCCGGGCAGCAGAACAGCATCGATGTTCCAATATTCGACAGGATTAAAGGCGTTGATCTCGCGTTCCCGCTCGACAATCAGCCGCAAAGCCACCGTTTGCACGCGCCCTGCACTCAAACCGCGCTTGACTTTATCCCACAACAGCGGCGAAATTTGATAGCCAACCAGCCGGTCGAGCACACGGCGCGTTTGCTGCGCGTCCACCAGGTTGTCGTTCACATCCCGCGTCCGCTCAAACGCAGCCTTTACGGCTTTTTTGGTGATTTCGTTGAAGGTCACCCGGCGCAGCTTGCTCTTGTCCTTCATCGCGGGCAGCAGCTGCATCTTCAGGTGAGCCGCAATCGCTTCCCCTTCGCGGTCAGGATCGGGCGCCAGAAATACGGCATCGCTCTTGGCTGCGAGCTTCTTAAGTCGGTCGACAACCTTTTCCTTGCCCGGCGATACGATCAGCGTCGGCGCAAAGGTCCGATGCTTCAGTTCCACCCCTATGTCGTTCTTCGGCAAGTCCATGATGTGGCCGATCGAGGCTTCCACCACATAATCGTTGCCCAGGTATTTGTTGATCGTCTTCGCCTTTGCCGGCGACTCCACGATCACGAGATTCTTAGCCATGACACACCTGCTCCCACCGCTCGAAAAACCGGCGCTGCCCCGTTCGGGGTTCGCCGCATTCTCCGTCCATCTGTAGCCTGCAAACTAACACGCTTCGCCGCGCGCACGTCAATCCTGCGCCGAACGTACCTGCCACGCGCCCCCGGCAAGCCGATCCCTTCGCCGCCGGCTTTCAGCCTCACTCCCGGAAGCGGCGCTTCTGACACGCGGAGCCCGAGATGCGGCCAGGCTGCAGTTCAGCTCCGTCCCAACCCGCCCCAAGCCCTTAAATCAGGCCCTTGAGGGTCAGGCTCTCAAAACTACACTCCCAAACAATAGACGCGCTCCACTGCTGTTGGTTCCGGCACCGACCGTGATGCCTTGCTCCGGACATGCAGGCGTGAGCTGTTCGATGCGGAATCGTCTGAAGCGATTTACAAGCGC
>CAXTRN010000156.1:0-8862 GCA_964246645.1 uncultured Acidobacteriaceae bacterium | reverse complement strand
CGATTCGTCCAGCATGGAAAGGGGGAGGTTCCGGTATCCTGTCTCTGCAATCGCTGTGGTGTACATGCTCTTCTCCTGACGGGTGTGTGCATCGTGGATGGTTGGGGGCAGTGTTCCTGCACTGCCCCACTCAAGCCCTCTGAGCGGCCTACTCTTCTGCTTCCGCTTCAGCCCTGACCGCAACCCGCTCGATGGCGGCGGCGTGGAACTCGGTCTCATAGAACTTCACGGTCTCGGTCCCGATCTTGCGCTCGTAGTTGTTGTTTCGCGCCTCGGCTTCCACGTACACCCGGTCACCCTTCTTCAACTTGGCCGCGTACTTGCGGAGGTTGCCGAAGACGACGATGTTCTGCCAGTCGGTGCGCGTCTGCCGGTCCCCGGCGTTGTCGATCCAGTGCGAAGACACAGCGACGGAAAAGGTGACGGGTGCGGTCCCGTTGGCCTGTTTCGCGTCGGCTCCAAGGTGGCCCATAAAGGTGGAGCGGTTCAGGTTGCTAATCATGGTGTGTTCTCCTTTAGAGTTTTAGGTGGTTAGATTTCTAGCGTTCTAAGTGGTCAGCGGCTCAAGAGGTTGGCCCGTCGCTCTTGAATGGTTTGGCTGTGTTTTGTTCAGAAACACGCCTTGGCCCTGGCCCACGCCAGCAGGGGCGGCAAGTGCAAGAGCCGGATTCCTTTCCCGAAGGGCGGGCGTTCTCTGTCCGGTCTGCACAAGCCGAAGGCGCGGAAGATAAAGGTGGCTCTTGCGCGCGCCAGGGACAGCGTCCCTCAGCAAGGCCTGGTTTCCGCATCGCGCGGTCACGCGCAAACTTGCCTTTGGGGCGTTGCGGGGTACCCCCGCTGGGATGGGGAGTCTCCAAGACCGCGCCGGCAGCTTCATCGCCGGTGCGGGCTCGGAGCCGGGCGAAGGGCGCAGCGCCTTCCCCGATCTAAGTGGCTAGATTTCTAAGACGTTAGTGGGCTAGAACGCTGGAAGGGTAAACGGCTGGATACGCGGAGGCCCACTAAAGCTTTTAGGATGTATGGGAGGACACTCGATGCATCGTGTGCGCAATGCCGCAGTCTGGACCGTTCTATGCGTCGTCCTTGTCGGAGCTGGTTGTAAGGGCAGGGAAGCATATCGTGACTACCGCGCCGTCACCGACGCAGTAGACACGCTCGACACCGCATGCGAGGAATCCGGACCGCAATGCCTGAAACCGGATGGGATCGATAAACGTATGGCTGCTGCGTTACTTAGGATAGCGACTTAAACCCAGGCAGATTCAGGTGTCTGGGGTAGGGGGCAACGTTGGACGTTGAAGACTTCGTAGCAACGCTGGATGGTCAACTCCGTCGCATGCTCGATATCGATCCCGTTAAAGCCACTGAAGCTGCTTGCACGCTTTTGGAAGGGGACGTCAATCAACGCTCGGTTGCGGCCGGCATCCTCGTGGATGCGGGAGCGCTGACGCGTGATGCGGAAGCGATCGAGAAGGGCATCAATGTCTTCCGAGAGTTAAGCCAGAAATACCCGCAACACCCCGCCTTCCTGTACAACTTGGCAAACGGGCTTGTGACAAAAGCGGATGCGATACCGTTCAAGAATTTGGACTGGTACCTGGAAACATCGGCGTTGCGGCGCGAAGGCCGGAAGCTTTTGGATGGCGTTGAATCGAACTCAGATGTGGAAGACGATCTGCGGTCTACGGCAGCCTGTAATCTAGCGAATGCGTTCTGGAAAGCACATCGGTGGGCCGAGGCCTACGACGCATACTTAGAAGCCCTGGATCATGATCCGTCAAACGTGATTGCGCAGACCGGCGCGGCTCGGGTTTTGCTCCGCTGCGCAGAACAAGGCCTTGGGAAGCGCTCCGTGCTCCTAGCTGTCGCACAGCGCCACCTGGAACGCTCGAAAGTCCATAAACACCGCTTGAAGGAGCTTGGCGGTCTTCATGCGGAGACGGGCCTCTTACCGCTTTTGGAGAGCACGCTTCCGGGTGGCGCTTATCCGGATTTGTCAAAAGCTGATGACTATCAGCGCTTCATCGCACGACACCGGCTGGCATTGACCCTGACGATCGAAGGGCTGGACGTTTCTCTTAAGCGTTGGGATTCATTACAAATCGCTTCGATCACGGAAGGAATCTCTGCGAGTGGAGTGCCACCACTTTTCGCAATCTTCAACGTGATGAAGGCGGACTACATTGCAGCGCGATACTTAGCTTACAAAGCCCTGCACGAGCAAATACCTGACAGCGGAACGTATGCTGACACCTTGGATTACGCTCTTTATGGGACAAAACAAAGTCTCCTGACCATGGCGCAGCGGTCGTGCATCGATGTGCTCGACAAAATTGCCGTGGCAACGAGTGAATATCTAGGCCTGGCAGGCCGGCACATCTACTTCTCGAATCGGTGGTTCGGGGAAAAGCTGAAGGGCGGCGCGCTTCAATGGCACCCTGAACTCGGAGACCTGATCAAGGAGAACAACACGGCTCTCATTGCCCTGGCCGAAATTGCGCTCGACATCGAGGCGGGCGGGGCTCTCCATCTGAACAAGCTCCTCAGAAACGCTTCAACGCATCGCGTTGTCGTCACGCATGACATCGGGCAATCTGCTAGTCGTGCCTCCGCGTTCATCGAACACTACCCTGCGGAGGAATACGAAAGGAACGTCATCCGAAGTCTTCGCCTAACCCGCGCGGCACTGCTCTATTTCGTGGATATGGTTGCGCAACGCGAAGGCAGCCGGGCAGGGAAGGGGTTTGCCTTCCCAATGATAGTTCCGCAACACCACGAAATTAGGGGTGACGATGCCGAGTGATTCGTGCCGCCCGGTGCTCCTCACGGTTCCGGTACCCTTAGCAATACGCGCAATGCATCATCATCCCTGATAATTGAGACATGAACAGCGCTGCTACATTTCGTTGGGAAGCTGAGTTGAGCGAGAGCTTCCATGAGCATGTAGTTCCGGCTCTTTGGTCGCGACAGCGCTTGGGCAAATGGGTGAGCACGATGGAGAGTACCTGCTCAGAAGGGCGTGCCGACATCGTATGGGGACGTTTCCGCCCGGAAGACTGCCCTAGCCAGCTTGAACCGTACGCTGAGGTACTAGCAAATGCGACGGCGAGTCGTATCCTCGCGTGCACCATGCGGTACCGCGCTGCCCAGACGCAAGAGGCCCTTCAGTGCCGTACCGGGGTTTCACTTCCAGTATTGAGGAAGTGGATCGGTGAGCTTCAAAGCTGTGAGCTCCTCAAGGAAACACGGGATCACAGATTTCGGGCAAGTACGCTAGCGCGCTCTTTGCCCGCAGTGGAGATTTGTTCTTTCGAACTAAAGCTTAAAAACTGGCAACGTGCTCTATACCAGGCGACCCGCTACCGTAGCTTTTCCCACAGAGTCTTCGTCGTTATGCCCGAGGCCGGGGCCGAGACTGCTTTCAGGAACAAGGCCTCGTTCGAGAAGGCTAACGTTGGGCTGATTTCACACACCACATGTGGGCACTCCGAAGTCTTAGTACGTCCGGCGAAGCGTAAGCCTCATGCAACATATAGGGCGATCATGGCTTTGGGTATGCTGAGCGATCGAGGAAGTCACAAGCTTGCTATTTCGCGGAACGCCTGAAGAGCTTCGCTCCATTGCTCAAGGTGTTCTGACCGGCTCTTCACGCTGAAGATTACACCATCGTTCTCCAGAGAGAGATAGAGATCTTCAGCCGCGCTGATCCGCTTCTCAAGACTGGCTATGTTCTTTTTGACGTCTGCGCCGACCAGCTCGTCAAATCCTGCTAGCGTCTGCCAATGATGAAGCTCGGACGTTCGCGCATTCCAATCAGAGTCGTCGGGGCTGTCAGCCTCTGTGATGACCTCATCGAGGGGCACACCAGAGAGAACATCGTCCATATTGCCGTTCTCAAAAATCTGTTGCAGCTCGCTCAGCAGAATGGAGTTCAGCAGTGGGCCAGAGGTGTAGCGATACAAGGGCGGTTGCCCTCCCGGTTTCTGCTTAGTGAAAGAGCGCTTATGGAATTGCCTTAACCCCTGGCTCCAGCCGGTCGCAAAGGTTGAGCTTCCTACTGCGCGGTAGAGTAACCCGCAGAAATCGGAGAAGCCGTTTGTAATCTCTAACCCGTTGATGTTTCCGAGCACGTAGTTCATGTACAGGGCGTTGGTCAGGCGTTCTGGATTGAACTTCTGTGAGTAGGAGCTATCCTCTCTGGAGATCACAAGGTAAGCCCCCGTGAGGGCATCCCACGAGGTCAGTTGATCCAGGAACGAGTCCAGCTCGGACCGAGACTCCAACGCCTGCTCGCCAAGAACGAAGCTGAGAAGAAGCGGAGGCGCGTCCTTCATGCCAGCATGGTATTCGAGAGAAGCATCCGCAAGGTTTAGAGCAATCTGGCACCATTTGCTCTCGAAAGAATCGAAGATCACAGTAGGGGACAGCAGCCGATCAGGAGCCAGGGATAGCTCGTAATCGAGGGTCGTTTTGGCATATCCTGCCAACTTCTTCACACCCACAAAGTCCGCTACTGTTCTCCCAACTTTGTAGTAGGGGTATTCGGGAAGGAAGCGGTCATTCGCGGGGACGAGCGCTGATACGTGGAACTGAGGGTCAAAGAGTACGGCACCGTCACGCTCACGGACACATGCGATGCACTTCTCGATGTTGGCCGCCTTTTCGTTTCGTGCACCGAAGATGACTCCCGTTGCCGTGTTCGACTCAAGGGCCTCGTCTATCTTGTCTGACTTGCCGTGACCGTGCTGGATATAGAACGCCATCTATGCCTCCACGCTAGCCAATGCTGCTTCAAGTTGTTCAATGCGCCGGTACCGTAGATGCGGAGACTTCCCCATCATCCGCAGGATCACTCTATCTAGAGACTCAGGAATGCTCGCAACGATTGAGCTGGGTGGTGGAGGAACGTATTTGGTGATCCGTGTAAAGAGATGAGGCGTGCTCGTGTTCGGGGTGAAGAACGGATGCTGACCTGTTGCTGCTTGGTATAGCGTCACTCCCAAGGAGAAAAGGTCCGAACGGAAGTCCATGGTGCGGCGACTCGTATAGTCAAATTGTTCAGGGCTGAAATATGCCATAGTTCCTACCATGAAGCCCGCACTGATCGATTCACCAGCCACATCAAATGCTAACCCTGCATCCAGGAGAACGTAGCTGCCGTCACCTTTCCTGCGCATGATGTTTCCAGGCTTGATGTCACGATGTATTTTTCCGAGTGACCAGAGTTCTCCGACTGCCGAACACATCTCTCGCCCGAGTCGAACCACTTCGGGGGCGGGCAGAGGTCCGCTGAACGCGAGAAGGTCATTCAACGCCTGCCCCTCAATAAGCTCCTCCGAGAAGTAGAGAACATTCTGACCGTTTATCACGGCAGTCCCGAGGGGGATCAGCCCCAATTTGACCATGTTTGGAGAATTGCATTCCTGCATGATCTGCGTCTCTCGCTGTGCGCGCAGGATTGTCTCGTCGATATCCGCGTTGTCAGCCTCAAAGGTTGCTGGTAGCAAAGCAAACTTCAAGGCCAGAGTTGCGCCTTCGTAGACGATATGGAATACGACTTTCTGCCCACCTCGGCCAATCTGGTGAGCCGACTCGACTGCGGGCAGGAGCTGCTTGATGTCTTCCTCGGTGATGACAGGTAGGGCCATAACGATAGGGTACGTGGGGCTACAAAGGAAATCGACAACGAACTGCTCTGATCTGTGGAGATGAAGGACTTAACATGCTCTTCAGCTCTCAAACAAGGCATGTTGCTTCGTCATATCTTCAGCTACAGCCTTCTTGAACGTAGCAGTGTCCAACCACGGCAAGTGGGGGCGGCGACCCTCGAAGAGATCCTTGATCGTGAAGATTTGTAGTCTTGGGAACTTCCCGTATGGCGTCTCGTAGAAACCAGCTTTGATCGCCTCGGTCAACATCGGCTTGGTTGGCTCAGCCAACGTGATGAAGACTCCGACCTTAGCCTTCTCCCGCTCTACTACATGCCCAAGGTCTCGAACCATCGGGACGCCGACGTTCAGGCCACCCTTCACAGACACGATTGCCTTCTCTGTTGTCCTGCCGTCTGGTTTGAAATAAATGAAGCCGTCGATCCCGCTATCTGCTCCCTTCTTCTTGCCTCCGTACGGAACTGCATCGACGAGCGACACCGCCCACCACTGAAATTGATACTTGTCGCGTTCTGCAAGCTCACGAGCTCCATCAAGGTCTTTCGGGGTGCCGTGGACCGCAAATTGGATTCTTGGAAATGCATCCTTGAGCCGCTTTTCGATAAGCGAGATTGCGAGGTGGGTCACGTCGATGCCGATCCATTGACGCCCTAGCTTCTGTGCCGCGTGAATAGTCGTCCCGCAGCCGCAGAAGGGATCGAGGACCACCCCCTCCGGCGGGCTGGAAGCTTCAACTATCCGTTCCAGCAGTGCAAGTGGCTTTTGCGTTGGATAGCCAAGGCGTTCCTGAGCCTGGGAGTTCAGTGGAGCGATGTCGTCCCAAAAGTCTGAAATCGATGCGCCCTTTTGTTCGTCTAAATAGCGTTTGAGCCGCGGTTTAGAGCCAGGCGCTGGTAGGGCAACGCGTCCCTCCTCGATAAGGGATTGCATTTTCTGACGGCTGTATCGCCAGTAGCCAGAAACACCAAGTACCTCATAGAATGGGTTGCCCTTCGCCGCGCCCCCTGGACCAGTGAGATTGTCCCATTGAAACAATCGGCCATCCGGGTCCGCATTGCTGTAGTGAGAAGCAATGTACGAATCGCTGTGTGGCTTCCAGAGTGACTTCCAGTAAAAGTCGCGGGTCTTGGAATAGAAGAAAACAAGATCATGGACCCGGCCAAAATGCGAGCTACCCTGCTTCGCATCGCTGTGCGAGCCAGTTCGTTTCCACGAGATCTCGTTAACGAAATTTTCGATACCAAAGATTCCATCAAGCACCAGCTTGAGGTAGTGTCCTGCTGTTGGATCGCAGTGAAGGTATAGAGAACCGGTTGGCTTGAGCACACGATGAAGTTCTAGAAGTCTAACGGCCATCATCGTGAGGTAAGCCATCATGTCGTTCTCTTTCAAGAACGATCTCATAGCCCTTAGAAGCTCAGCGACTTCGCTGTTCCCACTACTGATTACCTGGTCAAAGGCCTCTTCTGCAGCTACATTCCAGTGCCACGTATCCTCGAAGGCTTCTATCTGAGCCTCAGATTGGTCCCCGCTAGGAGTTCTGAAGAGGATGTTGTAGTTCGCCTGGCTATTGAAGGGTGGATCAAGGTAGACGAGATCGACAGTTTCGTCCTTGATGTCGTTACGAAGAACCTGAAGATTGTCGCCGTAGTAAAGCTGATTTGACATTGCTACGCTCCGCTATCGCTGGGGAACAGCTTTTCTGCTGCAGCCTTTGCCCTTGCTTCAATCTCTGCTGATCTCTCTTCTTCACTTTCGGCATGCTCTGCGGGTTCTGCGTCAAGAATCTCTTGGGCAACACGACGGACAGCCGCGACGGCAAGTCTGCGAGTCTCGGCTAGGGAGTCGCTAGCGGGAATGAAAACGTCGATGGACCCGCCGTCCGTCGTGTCGGTATCTCGTTTTATCGAAATAGATACTGTGACAAGCATCATGCCGAAGGAATCTCTTGGGGAAAGCGCTGTCACCTCTATGTACATATGATGGAGCCTCCTAAGCAATCGCATGGTTATTTGGGGTATAGCCCAACGCTACATCTCGTACGGGGCTAAAGAGTGTAGCGTTAGGATCGTTTAACCAATTCTTGAACGCTGGAGGGGTGTTGTCCTAAGCCTATTGGGACATTGTTCACCGCTGCACCAGGGCGGGAACGCTTCCTTGCACTGGCCTTCGCTTCCTTCTGCTTCAGCTTCATAATTTGCAAATCGAGCTTATTGATGCGTACCTCGGCGTCGGCTGCGACTCGCCCAGCCTTCGCTTCCAACACAGCCACTTCAGCGGAAGCGACCTGAAACGCCTCCGCTGTTCTGCCAGCGAACGACGGCGGTAGAACCTGGCAGGTCCTCCTTTCATTCCCTCGGCCATTGGTGCCTCCTCTTCCGCTTGATTAAAAGGTCGTCACAAACAAACGTTTGCGACAGCATATGCGCCCAACCTCCCCAGGTGCACGATGGCCTGTCATGGCCCTGGCTTTGCGGTATAGCTGAGGTTGGTAATCGGGTGATTGCCTCGCAAAGGCTGAAAACTGCTCGCGTTGGAGCTTAGCGCGACATGCTTCACGCTGAAGTGGCAGCAGGCGGCGTAGCACCGCTTCTCGCCGGTAGTAAACAACGATGGATCGGGCGATCGCAAAAATTCATAAAGAAAGTTCTTGACAGCCGGTACATCGTCGGTAAGGATGGCTACATTCTTCCGAAGACACTTTGGTAATACCTGCAAAGGTACAGTGTAACCGTCCGAGCCCTGAAGCACAGTTGCCCCAAGGAGCAGTGATGATTCTGTGTCGCGTTGCGCGCACTCGTTTGCAAGGCAGTCCCATTCGCCATTCAAAGTGCGCACGGTTGGTAGCCCGTAGTCTTTCCATGGCGGCTTTGGTCTGCGGCCTGTTGCCGGCGCGTTCCGCAACGGCACAAAGCGTGCTGACCCCGTTCGAGTTGCTGGCCTCGCAGGCCGTCAATCCAACGGCAAAGACGTTCGGCTCGTTGACGATGAACGGCACCGTATCGTGGACAGCGGGTTCCACCCACGAGACAGGCAATGTCCAACTCACGACCGGGTTGGACGGCTCGACCCAGGAGCAGTGGACGCTTTCAACCCAGTCCCATATCAGCAGCCAAACTGGGTTTGAGAGCGGGCGAGGGTGCACGGATACCGACCCCGCCGGCAAGCCGCATGCCTCGGCGGACGCGAACTG
>CAXTRN010000155.1:7319-8919 GCA_964246645.1 uncultured Acidobacteriaceae bacterium | reverse complement strand
CCGCGAAGCCCGCGTCGAAGAACTCTTCCTCCGCGCCGCGACCCTTGCCCCGCACGCCAGCTTCATCCTGGGCGGTGAAGGCTGGGGCGACAAAGCCATGCCCTCCAACGTCCGTTGGCTGGGCCACGTTCCCACCGCCGACCACAACCGTGTGAACGGCTCCGCTTCGATGGTGCTCAACATCAACCGCGCTTCCATGGCCGAGTTCGGCTTTTCACCCCCTACCCGCATCTTCGAGGTCGCCGGCGCCGGCACCTGTCTGCTTTGTGACGATTGGCCCGGCATCGACGATTGTTTTGCGCCACCCCCTGCAGCCTCCCCCGAGATCCTGGTCGTGCAATCGGCCGAGGACGTGGTTTCCGCCCTCACCCGCTACGATTCCACCGCTCGCCGGCAGATCGGCGCCGCGTTCCACGCCCGTGGTCTCGCCGACCACACCTACGCTCAGCGCGCCGCGCAGGCTGATTACGCCTTCCGCGAGTGCCGCGCTCGTCGCGAAGGCCACTTAGGCGCGCAAACCCAATCCCTCGCCACCATGGCTGACTGGTGCACCGTTCCCGGCTGGCGGCACGAGGCCCAGCCCGCGAGCCGACCCGCATGAAGATCGTTTTCTATGGCCTAACGATCACCTCGTCCTGGGGCAACGGCCATGGAACCACCTATCGCTCGCTTTGCAAAGCGCTCGCCGCGCGGGGCCACCACATCACGTTTGTTGAAAAAGATGTGGAATGGTACCGCTCCAACCGCGACCTACCCGCACCTTCCTTTGCCCGCGTGCGCCTGTATGAAGAATGGGTCGCCGAGGCCGCCCAGCTCATCGAGCTAGGCCGCGACGCCGACGCGATCGTCATCGGCTCTTACTTTCCTGACGCCGTAGCCGCAACAGAAGCTTTTTTGAGCGCAGACTTCGGTCCCCTCCTGTTTTACGACATCGACACCCCCATTACCCTCGCCGCGCTTCGCGCCCACGGCCACACTGACTACCTCAACGCCAGCCTCATCCCGCACTTCGCCGCCTATCTCAGCTTCACCGGCGGCCCCGCGCTTGAAGAGCTCGAAACCCGCTTTGGCTCACCGCGCGCTATTGCTTTCTACTGCTCCGTCGACCCGGACCTGTACCGTCCCACACCACCCAAACCTGCCTTTCGCTGCGCTCTCAGCTACCTGGGCACGTATGCGCCGGACCGCCAACCCAAGCTCATGTCCTTGCTAAACGAGACCGCCGCGTGCCTACCCCATGAACGCTTTATCGTCGCCGGACCGCAATACCCCAGCGGTGTCCCATGGTCGGACAATCTCGAGCGCATCATCCACCTTTCGCCCCCCGAGCACCCGGCCTTCTACTCTTCATCCCGCTTCACTCTGAACCTCACCCGAGATGACATGGTGGCCGCCGGCTGGTCGCCTTCTGTCCGCCTTTTTGAGGCCTCCGCCTGCGGCGCCGCGATCCTCTCTGATCCGTGGCCTGGTTTGGAAGATTTCCTCACCCCCGGCACTGAAATCCTGCTTCCCCGCAGCCCCGGCGAAGTCGCAGCGATGCTCCAGGGTCTTTCCGATACCGAGCGCCAAACCATGGGGCAGCGCGCACGAGCACGTATCC
>CAXTRN010000155.1:0-7309 GCA_964246645.1 uncultured Acidobacteriaceae bacterium | reverse complement strand
CACGTATCCTGGCCGAACACACCGCCGCCCATCGTGCAACGCAGTTTGAAAACATCGTCGCCGCGTGCCGTTGATTGAAGGGTCCGCCCAGGCCGGCTTCCGTTCCACCCAAGCTGATTATTTTGCTTGTCATTCCCGAAGAAAATCGGCATTCCTCCCCACGGCGGCCTACATTTGTTGTCATTCCCGAAGGGAATCTGCGTTCCCTTCCCTCGCGGCTACAGGCAATTCCAAGAGCGAACCCAGACACAGTTCCGGGCCTTCCAATGCCAGCTGCTCTCGCGAGAAAACCCCAGTCGCCACGGCTATCACCTCCAGCCCGCAAGCATGGGCCGCCTGTACATCCGCAGGCGTATCGCCCACCACACAAACCGCCGCCTCCGCGCCCAGCCGTGCCCGTACCTGCGCCAAAGCGGCTTGAAACACCGCCGTGCGGCTTTGGAGCCCGTCGCTCCACCCGCCGAGCGCAAAGAACTCCCGCAACCCACATGCCGCGAGCTTGACCTCACCGATCCGCGCCAGATTGCCGGTAGCCGTTGAAAGCAGCGCACCCTGCCCTTGCAAGTGCGTCAGCACCTCGCGTACGCCCGGCAACACCGCAATGCGCAATTCCGCTCGATGGGCCTCTACCTGTGTTCCCATCTGCGCACGGATCGCCTCCATCTGCGGCTGCCAGATGGCCGCATCGACGCCTCCCAGCGCAAAAGCATCGCGCAGGATACCCTCATCCGTATTGCCGTGCGTGATCACGCCATCGAGGTTCAGCGGCCGTTTTGCGACCACGCTCAGGGCGTCGCAGAAGGCGAAATAGTGCACCGCGTCTTCGCAGTTCAGCAGCGTTCCGTCGATGTCGAAAAGGTAAGCGTCAAAGTGATCCCAAGGATGCGAGAGCATAGAAGCAGAAGCCATCTCCACAGGCTAGCAGCCATGGGCACGCCCTGGTCCCCTCACAAGCTTTGCGCCACTGGTGAAACGGAACGGATCGTCAGCTCTCCCGCAGAGCAGGAATGATCGGCGCGCGCCCAGCATGCAAGCGCATCGGCAACCCGCCCCAGCAATTCGGCCCAACTCCCGGCTACGCTTTGCCGCCATAGCCGAAGCGAGGGGTACCATGGCGAGTCTGCCCGGCCTGCCATCCACCGCCAGTCCGCCCGATGCTGCAGCATCAGCCAGCAAGGCACGCCGAGTGCGCCTGCTAGATGGGCAGCCAGTGTATCCACCGTAATCACCAGATCCATGCGCTCGATCACCGCTGCCAGGGCGACGATGCCATCGCCACACTCGTATACATCGCGCCATCCCGGCGGAGCACCTGCCCCAGACGCATGCCGCGCCTCCAGGTTCCAAAGCTCCAGCCCGTCGACACGCGTGAAAGGCTCGATGAAGCCAAACGGGATAGATCGCGATGCATTCCAGTGACCCGCCGTCCAGACTACGCCCACCCGCCGCTGCGTCCCTGCACCGACCACCCGGCTTGCCTGCGCGCGCACGGATTCCGGCAGCCGTAAGTACCCCGCACCGGGTAGCAGATTCTCCGTGCCGACGCGCAAAAGGTACGGCAGTTCCATGACCTCCACCTGCACATCCCAGGCTGGTGGAGCCGCGGGCGCCTGCTCGCCCCATGTCATCACCTCGCCCATACCGTCAAAATATGGAGCCAGCTCCACGAGCCGCGGGGGCACCTCGACGATCAGCTGCCGTGCCGTTGCCTGCAGCCGCGGCAGAAATCGAAACATCTGCACCGCATCGCCAAAACCATGCAGGCTGCGCACCATCACGCGTTTGCCACAAAGGTCTTCGCCCATCCAGAACCGGTGTGGGTCCGGTACCGCGCGCTGCCGGATGGCATCGCTTTCCCGCCACGCCGCGTTGAAGTCGCCGGCAAGCATATAGGCCAGCCAGCGATTCCCGGCGCATCGATCCGGCTCCGCCCCGGCCGCTTCGGCGGCGTCCAGCAGAGCGACGGCGTTTGCCAACTCTTCTTCCGCCAGCGCCGCTTCACCGCGCGCCGCGAGCGCTTCCGGCGAACTCACGGCTGAACAGGCGAAGGGGCTGTTTGACCGCCTAGAATCTCAGATTTTTCAGACCCTTCCGGCGCAGCGCCTCGTGCCGGGTACACCGCATGCGGTCCATCAGGCGGCACCGCGACCGGCTGCCAGCGGCACACATACACTTCGTCTTCCGGCTGCGCCTCGATCGCAAAGCCCGCCGACCGCAACATCGCCTCCGTGCCTGCCCGGTTCGGCACCCACCAGTTGGTCTCATCGTGCGAGTACCGCTGTTCGATGAAGTGCATCTTGGGGTATCCCGGCTCATCGAACGGTGCCGGCGCATTGAAGTCGTAGTCCTCATCGACCGCCGCGATCTCCCGGCTGCCCCGCTGCATGGTCTGAAACAGCAACAAATCCTTGGCAACATGGGCATGGATCAAATCGAGCGCCAACAGCGGATGCCGCAGGTGGTAAAGCACACCCATGAAGATCACGAGGTCAAACTTTTCACCCAGCTGCGCGATCTCCCAGACCGGCATCTGCCGGAACTCGACCTCGAGTCCCGTTACCTCCGCCGCAAACCGGGCCTGGTTAAGGTAGTGTTCATCCGTGTCGATGCCCAGCACGCGCCTTGCCCCGCGCCGCTTCATCTCGAACGAGTAAAAGCCGCCGTTGCAGCCGATATCCAATACGCTTTTGCCGGAAAGATCCGCCGGCAGCGCGTCACGAAAACGTGCAAACTTCACTTCGGGATAGTCGCCCAGGAAGTGCTCCGGCGCGGTTTGGACGCCGCGCAGCCGCATGTTGTGGAACCACGGCCCAAGCGACTCGATCCGCTGCCGCAGATCGGCCTCTGTGAGCAAAGCCGCCCGCGAAGGAGCACCCGCTTCCTGTGCCTCCGCCTGCGCGCTGCCTGATGCTCTGCTCAACTTTGTACCCTCTGCGGAATCAACCTGTTCTGATCGCGTTTCGGTCATGCTCTTCTGCCGTCTCCCTTTCTTCTGCCGTCTCCCTTATTGATTCTTCCTGTGGCGC
The DNA here is from genome assembly GCA_964246645.1 of uncultured Acidobacteriaceae bacterium. Lineage (GTDB taxonomy): Bacteria > Acidobacteriota > Terriglobia > Terriglobales > Acidobacteriaceae > Granulicella. The sequence continues at coordinate 4,283 of CAXTRN010000155.1, read as the reverse complement.
AGCCACCATGCCCTCTTCCAGCAGTCGAATGGCCGCCCGATACCCATGCAGGGTGCCCACATCGACGTAGCCTTCACCGCGATGCACACCCACGGCCTGGCCACCCTCAGCCAGCCACGCGTTCACCAATGTGCCGATGTATTCATCGCGGCGGTCCGGCCGGCACCACAATGCGTAGAGCTCATGCAGCACCTGCCCCGGCATCTTGATAGCGCCCCAGATCCAGTGCGTGTCCGCACCCTTCCGCTTGACCTGGATCTCGCGCACCACGCCGTTTTCGCCTGTCACCACCGCATCAAACAGCTCCGGTCGTTCCACCGGAAACAGCAGAAAGGAAAGCTGATCCTCCGGCAAGGTCCGCAGCCCGTCCGCGGGCGACCATACCGTGTCCGGCAGCCCGATCACCACGCTTTCCTCAGGATGGATGAGCGGCAGTGCGCGAAAGATCGCATCGCACAAACCGCCCGGCTGCCCTTGCACCACATACGCGATGTCGGCACCCCAAAGGCGCGAGCCGTAATACTCAAGAATATCGGTCTTGCCCGGCGAAATCACAAAGCAAAGCTTGTCCGCCCCGCCTGCGATCATGCGTTCTACCAGATATTCGCTCACCGCCCGCGGCCGCTCATCGCCGTCTTCCACGCGACTACCCACCGGCAGCAGCTCCTTCGAAAAGGCCAACGGCTGAATCCGGCTACCCGCGCCCGCGGCTGGAATGATGCCCCACATCGCTGCTCGTCTCCTTCTACCTTCCGGCCGTTTCTCTCATCGCCGGTCTCAGGACCCCCTGTTGAGAGGAAGGTCCACAGGGATGGACCGGTCGCCCAAACGCAGCAACGCCCGCTCCAGATCCAGCACGCGACAGTCGGCCGTGTGCTCCCGAAGCGCCCGCACCTGTGCCGCTTCAGCGATCCGCTGTAACTCTGTGTCGGATAAGGATACCGTGTCGAGCACCTCCTGCGCGGAGCGTACCGGCAGGATCTCCGTGCCGCTTGTGAAGAACTCGTCCAGCCCCGCCCAGGTGTCAGTCAACAAAGGCACGCCACAGGCGGCGGCCTCAAACAACCGCCCCGACGGACAAAACCCATACGCCGCCATCGCCGCCCGGGTCACGTTCAACGTCGCGCGCCCCGAGCAGAAGAACGCCGGGTGCTGCGCCGGCTGAAGGTGCCCGGTAAAAAACAGATTCTGCGTCCACGGGAAGGTTTCCGGATACTGGGCCCCGCCAATCAGAAAGCGTTTCTCCGGACTTTGCCGCGCCGGCTGGAGAAACAACCGCTCCAGGGCCGCCTGCCGGTCCTCCGCATACGTGCCCAGGTACGAAAATTCCGCCCGGAACGCCTCCACCGGCGCCACCGGGTGATGCGTTGCGGGATCGACCGAGCCGTACAACGGCGCCACGGCGCGAGCACCCAACCGCGTTTTCAACTCATCGAGTGCGCGTCCACCGGTGTAGCTCAGCACCAGGTCCAGATCGCCGAGTCCGCCCTCCGGCAGGTAGGCCACCGGCTGTTTATCTTCAAGCGCCCGCAACGTTACGGGCGTGTCCATGTCGTAAAACGCCCGCACACCACGGCAAGCCTCCAGGAGCAAGGCGCAGGCCGCCGGGCCATCGGGGCAATAACTCGTCACCAACGCCAGGTCGGCATCGTGCAGCAGGCGCCGCGCCTCATCTTCGACATCCTCCAGGCGCTCATACAACCGCAGGGTGCCACCGGCGGGCAAGACCCAAAGATCCCGCGTTTCCGCGTAGTACGGGACATCCTTTTCGAAAAAGGCAACCGTATACCCACGCCGCAACATCGCCGAAATCAAGGAGCGCCACAGCGTCGCATGGCCGTTGCCCCAGGAGGACGACACCGTCAAGCCAAAGATCACGATACGCATGCTTGCCGGCTTACCACGCATAGGTGCCGACAGAACCGGCCTGCAGAGTCGTTGTAAACACCTTTGCCCCGTTGTGTACATCGAAGCTCTGCGGACCATCGCTCACGTTGGAAACGATCAGCACGCGCTTGCCTTCCGGCGTCATGAACGCGACATTGGGAACGGTCTTGGACGCCGTGGAGCCGATGCGCACGGAGCCCGGCTGTACCAGCTTGGAGGCATGCGCGATGGTGTAATACGCAACATTGCGTTTTACCTGGTCGCCATCGATGGTGAGGGCGCCGGAGCAGACGGGGCAGCCGCCATCATCCGTATGCGGCCCAAAACTGGGATCTGCCGCCAGATTCCACAGCAAAATGTTCTTGCTCCAGTTGCGGCTGACGCCCACTATCACCTCTGCCACAGGCCGGTTCACGCGCATCGTTGGGCCGCCGCTGTTGTCGGTGATGGATTGCTCGGTGAAGTAAATGTTCTTTTCAGGAAATGCGTCGTGTACCTCGGTCATCGCGTCCACCGTGCCGCCATAAAGGTGGAAACCGCTACCGGCAATGTACTTGCTCGCCCCCGGGTCACGCAGAATGCTCAGCGGGTACAGTGGATGATCGAGGTTGTGGTCGTACAGGACAATCTTTGTCCGGAGCCCCGCACGTTCGAGCGCCGGACCGAGATTGTCCCGGATGAACACATCCTGCTCCGACTCGAGCATCAGCATACTGGGGGTATTTTTCTCATTCAACGGCTCATTTTGAACGGTGAGCGTATCGATGGCGATGCCCTCGGCTCTCATTCCCGCAAGATACTTGACCAGGTAGGTGGCATACGCGGCATAATCCTCGGGCTTCAGCACACCGCCGCGCGCGGCGTCGTTGGTCTTCATCCATAACGGCGCGGACCAAGGCGAAGCCAAAACCTTGATCTTCGGATTGAGGCGAAGAATTTCCTTCATCAACGGAATCACATCCGCCCGGTCCGGCTCCAGCGAAAACTTGGCCAAACCGGGGTCGGTCTCGCCTTTGGGCAGATCGTCGTAGGAGAAAACGTGATCGTTCATGTCCGAAGCGCCGATCGAAAGCCGAAGATAGCTCACGCCAATGCCATTAGCGCCCCGGGTGAACAGCTCTTGCAGCAGGGCCGCCCGCTTGGCCGGCTCCATGTGCATGATCAGCTGCGCGCTACCGCCGGTGAGGGCAAACCCGAAGCCATCCATGGTTTGAAACGTCTGCCTTTCGTCAACCTCGATGTTCTGGACACTCCCATGCTGGAGGTTGCCGCTCTGGAAGCTCCCGCTCTGCGTCGTGCTGTGCCGGCTTTCCGCTGCGGCCTCGCCCAGGGGAATCGGCGCGGATTGCCGCTGAAACAGCGCCGAGCGATCCGCGTTGGTCAACCAAAGAGAAACGTCCTTTTGGGCATGCGCCGCCGCGGCGATGCCGAACGAGCAAAGAAGAGCACCGAAACGCTTCTGATTCATAGACCTCCAAAGGTCGGTATAGGGTAGGACGAGCACTGCGGGAGCGTGCGGCTCAGTATAAAGAGCGCAGCAAAGGCTTGTCGACGATGCTCATCGCAAGGGAAACCTGCGAAAAATTACGCGCGGCGGCACCCCTTGTGCGTGCATCAGAAGAGGTGCCCGGCCGCACCGCTTGCTCACAAGCACGAGATCAGCAGCGCGAAGCCAAGGCGGTTGCAAGAAAGGTTGTCCTACATGAACGATGCAGACCGGAAGAGCGTGCCCGCCTGCACCCTCGTCATCTTCGGCGCGAGCGGCGACCTTACGCAGCGGCTGTTGCTGCCTTCCCTGTACAACCTGCGCGCCGCCGGGCTTTTGCCGGAGCAGTTCCACCTCTTGGGCGTCGCCGTCGAGCCCTGGAGCGAGGCGGATTTCCAGAAGCATATCGCCGACACACTGCGGCAGTTCTGGGGACCGGACGCGGACCCGGCTGTGGTGCACTGGCTCAGCACGCATGCAAGCTACGTGCGGGCCGAGACAGGACAAAATGCCTCGCTCGACACACTCAAGCAGGCGCTTTCAAACATTCAGTCGCAGCCCGACACCCCAGAAAACTGCCTCTTCTACCTGGCCGTCGCTCCCAAACTCTTTGCTCCCCTGGTTTCGCAGCTCGCGCACGCAGGTTTGTTGACCGAAGACCATGGTTGGCGGCGCATTGTGCTGGAAAAACCCTTCGGCGTGGACCTCGCGTCCGCCATCGAGCTAACCGCGGAACTGCACAAAAGTGTCCCGGAAGCGCAAATCTTCCGCATCGATCATTTCGCCGGACGCGATCCCGTGCGCAACATCCCCGTTTTCCGCTTCGCGAACAGCATCTTCGAGCCGGTCTGGAATGCGTCGATGATCACAAACGTGCAGATCACGTTGGCCGAAACGATCGGCGTTGAAA
>CAXTRN010000154.1:3262-8934 GCA_964246645.1 uncultured Acidobacteriaceae bacterium | reverse complement strand
CTCGATCGCCGCCTGATCAAACTCAGCGAAGTCGACATGCTGGTGCTCGATGAGCTGGATCGCATTCTCTACATGGGCTTCCTGCCCGCGATCAAACCCATCGTCGGCGCGCTGCCCAAGGACCGGCAAACGATGTGCTATTCCGCCACGCTTGATGGAAATATCCGCAACATCGTGCGAGATTACGTGCACGAACCGGTGCGCGTGGAAATCGGCCAAACCTCTCGCCCGTCCGACCGCGTGACCCTGCGCGTGTACACCGTGATGCAGGACCAGAAACTTTCGCAGCTGGACCGCATGTTGACCACCGAGGAAGGGACGTATCTGGTCTTTTCGCGCACCAAACACGGTGCCGACCGCATCGGCAAAAAGCTCGAAAAGCTCGGCCATAAGATCGAAATCATTCATGGCGACCGGTCGCAGTCGCAACGCTCAACGGCGTTGAAGCGGTTTTCCGAGGGCAAAGCGCGCGTGCTCGTCGCCACCGATGTCGCGGCCCGCGGCATCGACGTGTCGCACATTGCGCATGTGGTGAACTACGATCTGCCGAACGGTTCGGACGATTTCGTTCACCGCATTGGCCGTACGGGGCGCGCCGGCGCAAAGGGCGTCGCCAGCACCTTCATCACGCCGCTCGAAAAGGGTGACGCACGCAAGCTGGAACGCGAGCTGAAGATCCAGTTCGAATGGCTGATTGCCGATAAGGATCTCGCCAAGGAAGAGCGCAATACGCCGATCGACATGAACAAACCGGTGAACGACATCGCCGGCCTGTTAGCCATGGAGACGCGGGCGTGGAAGAGCGAATCTGCGGATGTCGAGCACGCCAACCCGCACGCCCCACGGCATCCGCGCGGCAGCACCGACACCGGCCATGGCCGCTCGCATGCCGGACAGCGCGGCAGTGGCGGACGCGCCGGCGGCTCCTCGCCCAAGGGCGGCAGCAATGCAGGCCGTCGGCGTCGCCGGCCGTAACCGTCAGCGCACGAGCTGATGCAAAGCCCACCTTGTCGAAGGTGGGCTTTTGCTTGCTTCTGGTGCAATGTTGAAGATCTTCGACGTGGTTGGAAATCCATCGTCTTGATCCATGATGAACAGCTCAGCTGAAGGGCCAGTGCTCCAGGGCATTGGGCACCTTGGTCACAAACATCGGATTTACCAGCGGAACGAAGTATTGCACCGCCCCGGGTTGTGCCTGCATGCCGAGAGTGACAAGATCGGCGGGGCTGGTGATGCCCGGCACAGCTTTCAGCGCCTGCCAGTCACCACGGGCCGCAATGGCAACAGCCGTGCGTCCGTCGCCCAGCTCCATCTTCGCCAAAAACCGGCACGCATTCCAACTGGGGTGAACAAACATTTCCTGGGCGAGCTTGCGGCAAACGGCGCTGGCCCGATCATCACCGCGCAGCGCGGCAAATGCCGGGTCGGCGAGCACAGACCGCACCACCGCCTCTGAACACCACCAACCCCCCAGCGTTTTGCCCAAATTGCCGTCAAACACCCGATACAGCGTGATCGGTTTTGTACTGCCCGGTTCCGCCACCACGACGGGATCGACGATCTTGGGCGCGTTGGCCGGGCCAAAGGCGTAGAGCACACTGCCTGCCGCGAAGTCCTCGATGGACTTTGTCTGCGGCAACCGTGGCGTTGTGGCCGCGGGTGCGCCATGTTTCGCGGCAAACGCGGCGAACGCGGCCGTGCGCGTTTGCGTTTCCACCGCCTGGTCTGCCCATAACCGTTGAAACAGGGGCCGGTATATGGGCTGCGAAAGTTTCATGGTTAATCGCTGCGTGATAAACGCGATCTGGGGATTAGGTGTTCCGGGCATGCAGAATCTCCGCTTCTCCGCTACAAACGCTTCTGGAATCCCCACCATGCTACTGCCATACAAGCCCCGCCCCGCCATCGGTGGCAGATTTTTCTTGAGCAGCTTCCCGTTTTGGGCAGACTCTCCTCTTTGCCAAGTACCTTTCCATTCGGTCAACCAGGGTTCCGCTGGACTGCGTGGTATGTGAAAGATGCTTGAATCCCCACTGAATCATTCTTTCCAAGGACAACGGGACTCACGTACTCGCCACCTAACAGCTTGTATCCCGGAGAACGTGACCGGGCGGACCGACAAGTACGTATCGCAGCGCACGAATCATTCAGCAAACTACCGTTCAAGGAGATTTAGCTATGAAAATGAAAAACGTCGAAGACCTTTTATTCACCGGCATGACCTATGCGCTCGACTTCGAACAACAGATATCCAAGGAAGCCGGCAAGATGGCAAAAGCGGCCACCGATCCCATGGTGAAAGAAATGTTCGAAAAGAGCGTCACGCAAGGCCAGAAATATGCGGAGCGCCTGGAACAGTCCTTTTCCAAAATCGGCAAGAAAGAGGACACCAACACCAACTACATTGCCAAAGCGATGATTGAAGAGGTCGAGAACATGATCTCCAACACCGATGAGTCGCCGGTGCGGGATGCCGCGTTGGTGGTGGCGTTTAATCAACAACAGGCATATCGCGTGTCGTCGTATGGCTCGCTGGCAAGCTACGCCAAGCTGCTCGGCAAGCAGGATGCCGTTCAGGATCTGACGCAAAGTCTGGAAGAGGCCAAAGCCGGCGACCAAAAGCTGACCGACTACGCCGAGGCGAACATCAACACCAAGGCTGCACAGTCAGTGGCTGCCTAGACTTACCCTCGCAAGAAAAAAGCCGGCTCATGCCGGCTTTTCTTTTATACATAACCGTTAGGATTACTCGCCAGCGTACACCAGCCGGATTTCCTCAATGCCAGCGAGTTACAAGAGACGGGACAGCAGCGATCCGGCCATACCGCCGAACTCGCCCTGGCTGGACGGAGGCGCCTGCTGCCCGTTCTGCGTCATGTGTGACATCACCATCGGCAAAATCGTGGCAAGCGCCATGGTGGCGACCTGGGGCGATACCCCGGCGCGCTGTGCTGTCTGCTCCAGCAGACCCGTGCCGCCGAGCCCGTTCTGCACCTGCTCCGGGGTGGCTTGCTGATTTTGCCCGTTTGACCACTGATCCACGTGCTGGTCCATGCCCTGGTTCCGGAAGTTCTGCATTAGCGAACCCAGGCCACCTGGGTGTTCACCCAGGGATTGCAAAAACCCGCCGGCAACCCGGCCCTGCTCACTCGCGGGCGCGCCTTGCGCTCCGCCAACCATGCCTTCAATCGAATCCAACAAACCCATCGTTCGTACCTCTGTGCACTGAGATGACAAAAAACGGGAGCACGGCTTCATGGCCGAAGAAACTTCCTTCGGCCCTCGACGGCACACCGTTTCCGCGGTGCCAATCGGCGACAATCAATGCCATGCCCCGCAAAAACATCATCGCTACTCCTGCCGCTCCCGCCGCCATCGGCCCCTACGCCCAAGCTGTGCGGGTGGAGGAGTTTGTGTACACCTCCGGCCAGGTCGCCTTCGATCCCGCAACCGGCGAACTGGTTGCCGGCGGCGTCGCCGAGCAAACAGAGCGCGTTTGCGAGAACCTGCGCGCCGTGCTGAATGAAGCAAACCTGAACCTGACCCACGTGATAAAAACCACCGTGTTTCTGCAGGATCTTGGTGACTTTGCCGCGATGAACGAGGTGTATGCCCGTTATTTCGCACCACGGGACATCGTTCCACCCGCCCGGTCGACCGTACAGGTAGCAGCACTGCCCAGAAAGGCTCTGGTGGAGATCGAGTGTATCGCCGCCGATGACCCGCAGCGGTGAGCCGGCACCCCAAAGGGAAACGTCGCATCTCATTCTATGAGGTGACGAGATGCCAACCATACCCACAGGCGGCCCTTTGAGCGATGCCGCCATCGCCGGAAACGACGCCAAAGCCGGGGCCGCGGCGGTTGCTGAAACTCAGAAGGTGCAGCGAACCGATGCCGAATGGCAAGAAAGGCTCACGCCTGAACAGTATGAGATCCTGCGCAAAAGGGGCACGGAACGTGCCTTTACCGGCGCGCTCTACAATAACCATGCGGACGGGCTTTACCATTGCGGGGCCTGCCATGCTCCGCTGTTCAAGTCCGATGCCAAGTTCGAGTCAGGTACGGGCTGGCCGAGCTTCTACGAGCCCGTCTCACCCCACGCCGTCGAACTGCATGAAGACCGCAGCTACGGGATGCGTCGTGTCGAAGCCACCTGTGCTGCCTGCGGCTCACACCTAGGCCATGTATTTCCTGACGGCCCCCAACCGACCGGCCAGCGTTTCTGCATCAACTCGGCCTCGCTGGGATTCCAGCCGGACGGGTCGACGGTGGGCGGGCGGTAACGATCAGGGGCTCACCTAAACTCTTTTTAGAGCTCTAACAGCTGTGAACAGCAAAGGCCCGATGCGCTGCACCGGGTCTTTGCTGTTCCTGCTTAGGCCTTTGCGACTGCGACTCGCTGCGGCTGAGCTTTGATAATTTTGCCGCTTTTGATGCAGGTGGTGCACACCTTGATGCGCTTGTTGACTCCGGCGCTCATCACGGCCTTTACTTCCTGCAGATTCGGGTTCCAGCGCCGGCGGGTGACATTGTGCGCGTGCGAGATGTTATTGCCGAACTGCGGTCCCTTGCCGCAAAGCTCACAAACCTGTGCCATCGAAATCTCCAGACAAATCAACAAACGGGAATGGGTACGCAAATCCCTACTCAACCGACCAGTTGCAGGTCGGCTTCGGCTCGCGAAGCAGCTGGCCGAAGGAGTGGTAGGCACGATTGGATTCGAACCAACGACCTCTACCGTGTCAAGGTAGCGCTCTAACCAACTGAGCTACGCGCCTATAGTGCGTACAACTCAGTCTACCCGGACAGCTGATCCCATGCAATCTTTCCTTGGCCGAAATCTCATCCCGTGATGGATCTCGGGACGCAGGCGACAAGCGCACAAACGTCAGGGACGCAGAAAGGGTTTTTCCTCCCTGGCTTGAACCGCAGAAACAGCCCTGGGCTGCAGGACAGCCTTGAATGTCGTTGCAGCTTCGGGCTCCACTGCTCCGGGCTCTGCCGTTTCGCCTTCCCGCTGCACCTTGCGCAGCGTGATCCAGGCGTATTGCGCTGCCGAAAGCGGCGCCAACACGGCTACCGCGCGTAGCAGCAGGAGTTTGCATGCCGCCAGTCCCGCAATCCCGCTCACCTGCACGGTCATCACCGTCAACACGGCCAAAATCTGCACCGCGGTGCTTACCTTGCCCAACCAGCTTGGCCGGAAGTCGCGCAGAATATTTGTGATGTAGAGCATCGTCGAAATGATTAAGATGCCCAGATCGCGGCTGAACACCAGCACCGTGACATAACGCGGAATCACGCCCACATGCGTCAGCACCAGAAAAAGCGTGCTCAACAGTGCTTTATCCGTGACCGGATCAAGGTACAGCCCCAGCGTGGTGTGTTGCCCCAGTTTGCGGGCCAACAAGCCGTCCAGGCCATCGGAGATGCCGGCGATCCAAAGCAGCGCAAACGCCAGTGCCCAATGGCCATCCAGCACTTCGATGACCAAAAACGGCAACGTAAAAAGCCGCAACATGGTCAATAGATTCGGAAGCGCACGGAATTGGCGAAGATCGGGCATGAGAAAAAAGGGTGCAGCTGAATGGTAGCCCAAACCGTCGTCCGTCACGGCGCGGCGCACGGTAGGATCAAGCACGGCAGGATCAGACACCGCAGCACACAGCAC
>CAXTRN010000154.1:0-3162 GCA_964246645.1 uncultured Acidobacteriaceae bacterium | reverse complement strand
GTAAGCAAGCTCAGCGTGCAAGCGTAGCGCCGCGCAACACACGCTCGACGGCCTCGCACGCGTTCGCGGCTCCCTGCTCGGCATTGATCGCCGCCCCGACCTCGGCGGCACGCTTCAAATAACTCGGCCGCTCCAACAAAGGCCGCAGCGCCTGCACGACCCGCGCGGCCCGGTACGCCTTGCGATGCAGGGTGCGTGCCACGCCCAGCTTCACCACACGGGCGGCGTTGTCCGGCTGGTCGACACCCCACGGCACGACCAGCATGGGCCGGCCCGCGCGTAAAGCCTCGGCCGTCGTGCCCACGCCGCCCTGGTGCACAATCGCGGCGCCGGCGGGAAAAGTCTCCGCATAGGACGCGTAGGAGCAGGCCAGGATCGAAGGCGACCCGCCTTCCTGTTTTGCGTTCGCCGAGCTGCCTTCAGACGGAGGCCGGGCGCCCAACAACAGTGCCCGCACCCCGAGCATGCGCGCGGCAAACGCGCTTTCACGGAAAAAGTCGCCCGCATCCATCACAGCCGAAGATCCCAGCGTAAAGATCACCGGCGGTGGGCCTTCGGTAAGAAATCGCACCAACTCTGGTGAGGGGATCGCCGGCTGCTTGAAAAACAGGAAGCCGGTCGGGAGGGTTTGCGGCGGCCAATCGGGCTGCGGCGGCCCCAGCAGCGGCGAAAACAGCGCCAGTTCGCCCACCGGCGAGTGCCCACACGCGAATAAGGGGTTGCCGCCAGCCGGCAGGTCCAACTCCGTTCGCAACTGGGAAAGCCCCCCAAACCACCGACGCATACTTCGCTCGGCGAGCTTGAAGAACAGCCGATACGCAGCCGGTGAAGGTTGCAGCCGGTGCACCCAGGCGACCCCCGGCAGGACCGGCGGATCGTAAGCGGAAAGCATGCCCGTGGGCGCCAGTTGCGTCGACATCCAGGGAATCCCGCACTTTTCGGCGACCAGCGGCGTCGCAAAGGTAAGCGGATGCCCAATAAGCAGATCCGCGTCTTTGGCGGCGTCGAGCGTGTCTGCATAGGCGGTGCGCAGGGCGGGCAAAATCAACTGGCGAATGATGTATTCCACACCCCGTCGCCCGCGAAACACACGGTGAATCAATTCGGGGCTGGCGGTTTCCGTAGTCACCGCGCGTATCGGGTGAAAGTGCAAACCCGCCGCCAATACATGCGCACGAAAACTTTCCGCGGTGGCCACCACCGGCCGGTGCCCGCGCTGGAGAAGCTCGACGCCCAACGCCAGGTAGGGATGGAGGTCGCCCAACGAACCGACACAGGTCAGCACGATGTGCGCGCCCTGGTTGGACTTGCTTGGGTTTGCGGTCACGGGGCCTAGCATACACGCAAGCGTCGCGCGGCGACCCCAACGCCATAGGCGTTCGAACAAACGATTCGTTCCGTGCCTGCTGATCTTTTCTGGCAGATCCGCCTTGGGCGGGATCGGCTGCACCGGACCTTGCCGGGAGGCCCTGCCCCGCACGCTTGATTATCCTGAAAGAAACACCACGGCGGAAGCGAACGCCTCCAGCCATCTGCCTGCCTCGCAATTCTCCATTGCACAGCCCACAGCAGCGCCGTACACTGAAGATGTGCCAACTGGACCGGGTTGGCCGGGCAGGCCCAGCGGCTTCTCCAATCTCGTACCTGCTTTCTGCTGATCACCGGTCCGTACGCCGGCCACAACCACATTTCGGCCCCGATATTTTCAGACCCCAAACCTTATGTTGCGGCTCACCAAAAAAGCGGATTACGGGCTCATGGCCCTCAAGTACCTGGCCGAGCACGCCGAACGTGGTGCGCAATCGGCGAAGGATATCGCTGACGCCTACCACATTCCGCCGCAGTTGCTGGCAAAAATTCTGCAAACCCTGACCCGGGCCGGCATGCTGATCTCCACCGCCGGTACAAACGGCGGCTATGCGTTGGCGCGCTCCGGGCAGGACATCTCGGCTTTTGAAGTCATTCGTGCTATCGATGGTCCGCTATTTATCACCAGCTGCATCACCATTCACGGAACCTGCGACCTCCACGGCACCTGTACCATCAAAGAACCGTTGCGCAAAGTGAACGATTCGCTTAAAGACCTGCTCAGCGCGATTCGCATCGCCGATCTGGTCGAGCCGGCCGAGGCGAGCGACGCCCATCTGCACACGCCCATGGCGGCCGGGCTGGTCACTATTGCCGTTTAGGCCCCTGTTGGCGATCTTTCGCCATTGACCCGGTCCCGCCACCAGGACCCGATTTTTGAGGAGTGAACACCATGTCCGAAACCGCTATCCATGAACTTGAGCCTTCCAGCGCCATGACCAGCAACGGCATGGGCATTACGCAGGCCAGCGGTCCGCTGCCGGCCGGTGTCAAACTGCCCATCTACATGGACAATCACGCGACCACGCCGCTCGACCCGCGCGTGCTCGAAGCCATGCTGCCCTACATGACAGGCATCTTCGGCAATGCCGCCAGCCGCAATCATTCCTTCGGCTGGGAAGCCGAGCAGGGCGTGGAAAAGGCGCGGGAACAGATCGCCAAGCTCATCGGCGCCACCGCGAAGGAGATCATTTTCACCTCCGGCGCCACCGATTAAAACAACCTCGCCATCAAGGGCATCGCCGAGATGTACCGCGAGCGTGGCAACCACATCATCACGGAAGTAACCGAGCACAAAGCCGTGCTCGACACTTGCAAGAAGCTTGAAAAGCAGGGCTTCCGCGTCACCTATCTCCCTGTCAAAGGTGACGGCCTGGTCGACCTCGAAGAACTCGAGCGCGCCATGGACGACCAGACGATCCTTGTCTCGATCATGTATGCCAACAATGAGATCGGCGTCGTTCAACCCGTCCAGGCAATCGGCGAACTCTGCCACAAGAAGGGCGTCATCTTCCACACGGATGCCGTGCAGGCTGTCGGCAAGATCCCGGTCAACGTGCAAGCCGATAACATCGATATCCTTTCCCTTTCCGGCCACAAACTTTATGGTCCCAAAGGTGTGGGCGCGCTGTATGTGCGCCGGCGCAACCCACGCGTCCAGCTTTCTGAGCAACAGAACGGCGGCGGCCACGAGCGCGGCATGCGTTCAGGCACACTGCACGTACCGGGTATCGTCGGTCTGGGCGCCGCCTGCGCGATCGCCGGCCACGAGATGGCGGCCGAAGCGGTCCGCGA
>CAXTRN010000153.1:0-8940 GCA_964246645.1 uncultured Acidobacteriaceae bacterium | reverse complement strand
CGGCGGGCCGCGGCGCGGCGCAGGGCGACCGGCTCCGCAAGCGCGGCGACGGCGGCGGGGGCGCGGGCAAATTCGCTCGGCAACAGCATCTCCCAAAAATCGCCCCCATGCACCGTGCGGTCGAGTTCGTCCCACGCGGCAGCGGACAACGAAGGGGGAACCGGGGAGTGAGGCTGCATTTCGACCAGCGCTTCCGCGACGATGACCAGTTGGCCGTGCAGACCGGGAATGTCGAAGTGATGAACGTGATTGGCGAGGTGATCACGGTAGCTGAAGGCACGGCAGCGCGGGGTGACGGAAAGCTGAAAGGTTAGACAGCGTTGGTACGTGTCCGAACGCGGGTGCATGCGCGTTTCCATCATGCTTTCCGAGACTGATTTTTCGTAACGGAATTTCGTGAGGTGACGGATGGAGTAGAACATGGGTACCTCGGTGGCGAGCGAGCGAGACAGTGGCTTGCAAGAAGGCTGGGAAGAAGGCAGAAGGCGTGCTTTTACCCTGCCAAAGCGACTTGAATCGGGTAATCGACATACAGCGCGTAGATGTTTTCATGGATTGCCTGGCACTGCTTCTGGATGGAGTGCAGATACTCGACGACGTTGCCGCTGAGCAACTCGTCGATGCCGGAAAAGCTGAGTTGCGCACTGAGCCGGCCCGCGATGCGATGCAGTTGGTCGCTACGCCCCTTTGGGTTCTTGGATCCGCTTTTTGCAAAGATTTTGCCGAGCGCCGCTTCCACGCTTTCGATGGAAAAACGCAAGGAATGGGGGAACTCGGCGTCCAGCAGCAAAAATTCAAGAATGCGTTCGGGCGTGAGATCGGCGGTATACACCTTGCAATAGGCTTCAAAAGCGGTCGCGCTGCGCAGCAGTCCCATCCACTCCAGGTATTCGTTGTTCTCCCCCGATTTTTCGGGGTTGGCCCAAAGGTCCTCCTGGTACGCTTCGAGCAGCTTGGCGGTGGCGGCAGCACGCTCAAGAAAGCGACCCACCTGGATGAACTGCCAGCCTTCGCCATGACTCATCGTGGAGTCGGTAATGCCCTGGAACTGATGAATGGCCTCAAGCACCTGCTGCAGAAAGGTGGAAGACGCTTCGCTGGAGGTTTCAGGAGTTTCCATCTGCAGCACTTGCCGGTGTTCCGGCCGCATGACCTCATGGTAGAGCGAGTTCAGGCGGTGCCACTGTTCGGTGGAGATCTGCTCGCGCACATGACGCGCATTTTCGCGAGCCTGCACAATGCAGGCGAGCACGGAAGACTTCAGATCCATGTCGAAGGTGAGCTTGCCGGCAAGCGCATAAGGGTTGCCGTCCCAGGGAATGCGTCGCGGCTTGGACAGGCACTGCAGCAAGCGCGGCCAGCGATGGTCGGCACCGGACGCACTCGCATCCAGCATGAGGTTCAAGTTCACATCGAGCAGGCGTGTGGTGTGTTCGGCGCGCTCAAGATAACGCGACATCCAGTAGAGCGAATCGGCGACGCGGGAAAGCATGCGAAACCTCGTTCCTACCCTCCCCCGTGGTCGAGGGAATGTACCTGCAACGTAGCATGATTCATGGATTGCGGGGCGGCAACTGCATCAGGTGCACGAAAAGTTTGTAGAAACGCCTGGTGTCGAGCTCCTGCTTCACATGCACCAGGCGCAGATCGGCGCGGGCCGGTTTATGGGCGGCATCCCAGGTCAGCGCATCGCCGTAGTTGGGGCCATGCGTGAGGTCGACATCGACATAAAGCACCTGTTCTTTGGTGATGATTTTGGGATCAAGCCAGGCACAGGCCGCCAGTTCGTCCCACATGTAATAGAACTCCTGCGGCCCGGTGTAGCGGGCAAGGTAGGACGCTGCCAGGCTGCTTTGATTTGGCGATCTGTCGATCTGTGCAAGCAGCTCAGGCGTGAAGTGTGTTTTCAGGGAGATATCGGCCGTCGTCAGGTCAATGCGCGGCCACGGGGCGCGGAGCACGAGGTGTGCGGCTTCGGGATCAAACCAAAAATTGAACTCATGGCGTGGGTGCAGGGCAAATTCGGGGTCATCGGTTTCTGGCGAAAGGCTGCCGCCCATAAGGACGATGCCTTGTGTGAGCTCGGCGAGGTGCGGATCGAGCGCCAGGGCAAGCGCAATATTGGTCAGTGGGCCCGCGGCGTAGATAGTTACCTGGTGCGGATGCGCGTGCACTTGGCGGAGCAGGAAGTGCGCGGCATCTTCAGAAAGCGGCGCCAGCATCGGCACACCTTCTGCCAGCGGCGGAATGGTCTCCGGCGCATGGTACGGTTCGTTGGCGGTGTGTTCGGCAAGTTTGCCCCAGGCCCCGTACCAGGAAAAGCTGCCTTCGCGTGCGCGATCGGCCAAAGCCTCCTCACGTGTGTGCAGCAGCGGAAAGATCGCCCCCGGCACCACGGGCACATCGGTGCGATGGATCAGCTCGAGCATGCGCAGAGTGTGCATGACCTCTTCGGGTTCCCAAGCATTGCCCGAAACAACGGTGATGCCAAGCACACGCACCTCGGGCGCTTGCAGCAGGGCCATCATGGCCATCTGGTTGGAGCCGGCCGGGCCGGAACCGTCCTGATCGATAAGGACGAGGCGTTGAGCGTGGGCGGGTCGGTGCACAGGCAGCAGCGCAAGGAGCGCGCCCGCAGCGAGCATGCGCGTGAGACGACGTACCTTGCGCACCGGCGGCCAGGGGCAAGGACCGATGCTCAGTTCAGCACCCAGGTATCTTTTGACCCGCCACCCTGCGAGCTGTTCACCACGAGGGAACCGCGGTTCAACGCCACACGGGTAAGGCCTCCGGGCACAATGGTCACCTTGTCGCCATACAGCACATACGGGCGCAGATCGACATGCCGCGGCTCGAGTTCGTCGCCGATAAGGCAGGGGGCGCGCGAAAAGCTGATGGTCGGCTGCGCGATGTAGTTGCGCGGATGGCTTTTGATCTTTTCGGCGAACTCGGCGCGCTCCTTGGAAGACGATTGTGGGCCGATCAGCATGCCATAGCCGCCTGATTCGCCAACCGCTTTGACCACCAGCTTGTCCAGGTTTGCCAGGACGTAGTTGCGTTCCTTTTCGACCGAGCACAGAAACGTCTTCACATTCGGCAGGATGGGATCTTCGCCGAGATAATACTTGATGATGTCGGGCACAAAAGCATAGATCGCCTTATCATCGGCCACGCCCGTGCCGAAGGCGTTCGCGAGTGTGACATTGCCGGCGCGGTATGCATTGAACAAACCCGCCGAGCCAAGGATCGAGTCCATGCGAAAGGCGAGCGGATCGATGAAGTCGTCGTCCACGCGCCGATAGATCACGTCCACGCGCCGCAGCCCGCTGGTGGTCCGCATGTAGCAGACATTGTCGTGCACCACCAGATCGCGGCCTTCCACAAGCTCGATGCCCATTTGCCGGGCAAGATAGGCGTGTTCGAAGTAGGCGGAGTTGAAGACGCCCGGCGAAAGCAACACGATGTTGGGTTCAGGCCGGCCTTCGGGCGCGAGCGAACGCAGGGTGCTCAGCAGCACCTGGGTGTAGTGCTCAATGGGGCGCACGTTGTAGTGGCGAAACAGCTGCGGAAAGATGCGCTTCATCACGCGCCGATTGGTAAGCATGTAACTTACGCCCGAGGGCACGCGCAGATTATCTTCGAGGACGACAAAATCGCCATTTTCGAGCCGAATCAGATCCGTGCCGCAGATGGCCACGTACACGTTGCGCGGCACAGGCAGACCCTGCATTTGGCGGCGGAACTGCGGGCAACTGTATACCAGTTCGCGCGGCACCATGCCGTCTTTCAGGATGCGGCCTTCGTTGTAAATGTCCTTCAAGAACAGGTTCAAGGCGGTGATGCGCTGCGTGAGACCGCGCTCCACCTTTTCCCACTCCGCGGCGGTGATGATGCGCGGCAACAGATCGTAGGGGAAGATGCGTTCTGTGCCTTCTTCGCGACCGTACACGGTGAAGGTGATGCCCTGGTTTAGAAACGCGAGATCGGCGGCCTGCTTGCGGCGCTGCACCTCGGAAGAGGGCAGGACGGCGAAGTGCTCCAGCAGTTTCTGGTAATGCGCATGCAAGAGCTTGTCTTTGGCGAACATTTCATCAAAGGCGTGGTCCAGCCTGTAATTGCGCAACGCCGCGAGCTGCGGGTGCAGCGGCAGGCTTTCCGGAGCGAGCGGGTCCATGTTGCCCCAGTATAGAGGGCTGCCGGAGTGGCGTTCGTCCGGTGCGGTAAAATAAGACGGTTACGTGCTTTCCAGGTTTTGCACGTCCCAGAGTTTCGCGCTTTCCAGGTTTTGCGCTTTCCAGAGTTGCACGTTCCAGAGTTTCGTCTCATCCCATCATCATCGAAATCCCAAGTCACTGATCCAGCGCCGGTTTGGTTTTCCGCACCGCGCCCCAGAATAGGAAGATTCCTGCCGTGAGTTCCGCTACCGCCATTGCCGTTCAGCCCATTCGCAATATCGCCATCATCGCGCACGTCGACCACGGCAAAACCACGCTGGTTGACGCCATGCTGCGTCAGTCCGGTACTTTTCGCTCCAACGAGGCCGTGGTGGAGCGCGTCATGGACTCCAATGACCTTGAAAAAGAGCGCGGCATCACGATTCTCGCGAAAAATACGGCCATTCACTATAAAGATTCCAAGATCAACATCGTCGACACCCCGGGCCATGCCGATTTCGGCGGCGAGGTGGAGCGCGCGCTGAAGATGGTCGACGGCGTTGTGTTGCTCGTCGACGCATCGGAAGGGCCGTTGCCGCAGACCCGCTATGTGCTTTCCAAGGCGCTGGAAGCCAAGCTGACGCCCATCGTGGTCGTCAACAAGATCGATCGCCCCGACGCCCGTCCGCAGGAAGTGTTGAACGAGGTGTATGACCTATTCATCGACCTCGATGCGGATGAGTCCGTGCTCGAATTTCCGGTCATTTACACCAACGGCAAGGCCGGCACGGCGACCATGGATCTCAATGAGCCGGGCACCGATCTCCAGCCGCTTTTTGAGTTGATTTTCAAAACGATTCCTGCCGCGCCCGGCACGGCCGAAGGCGATCTGCAGGTGCTTGTCACCAACCTCGATTATTCCGATTACCTGGGCCGCCTGGCCATCGCGCGCGTCTTCAACGGCACCTTGAAAAACGGCCAGGAGGTCAATCTTTCGCGGGTCAACGGTAAGCTCGAAACGGTGAAAATCACCAAGCTTTTCACCTTCGACGGCCTGAAACGGATCGATACCGATGAAACGACGGTGGGGGACATCATCGCCGTTGCGGGCATTCCGGGCATCACTATCGGCGAAAGCTTTTGCGCGCTGGAAGACCCCAAGCCGTTGCCCAATATCAAGATCGATGAGCCGACCATCGCCATCCAGTTTGCCGTCAACAATGGCCCTTTCGCCGGCCGTGAAGGCAAGCTCGTTACCTCGCGCAACATCAAGGAACGGCTTGAGCGCGAGCTGCTCACCAATGTATCGATCCGCGTGGAAGACACCGGTTCCCCCGACACCTTCAAGGTGCTCGGCCGCGGTGAGTTGCAGCTTTCCGTGTTGATTGAAATGATGCGCCGCGAAGGTTTCGAGCTTATGGTTTCGCGTCCGCAGATCGTGACCAAGCGCATCGATGACAAGCTGATGGAGCCCTCCGAAATCCTCACCATCGACATTCCGGAAAACTTCGTCGGCACGGTCATCGAGCGCCTTGGGCCGAGAAAAGGCGAAATGGTGAAGATGGCCAACCATGGCTCCGGTCGTGTGCGCATGGAGTTCAAGGTGCCGTCGCGCGGACTCATCGGCTTGCGCAACGAAATGCTCACCGAAACCCGCGGCACGATCGTGATGAACTCGATTGCCGGCGAGTACATTCCCTACACAGGCGAGATCCCGCAGCGTCCTTCCGGAGCGCTGATCTCGGATCGCCAGGGCGTGACTACCCTGTACGCGCTGGATGGGATTCAGGATCGCGGCATCCTCTTCCTCGGCGACGGCGTGGAGGTTTACGAGGGCATGCTCATCGGCGAACACTCGCGCGACAATGACCTTGACGTAAATTGCGTGCGTGAAAAGAAGCTCACCAATATGCGTGCTTCGGGTTCGGATGACGCCGTGCGCCTGGTGCCCTTTAAGGTGCTCACGCTGGAACAGTCGATTGAGTTCATCGCCGACGATGAGTTGGTCGAAGTGACGCCGAAGAGCCTGCGCATGCGCAAAAAAGTATTGCAAGCGAATCGCCGGCCGAAGAAAAATCAGCCCGTGGAATAGCTTCATCCATGCTATTCACGTTTGCGAAAGCCCTCCTGATGGAGGGCTTTCGCTGTTCAGCTTGGTTTTCATGGCTGTTTTCATTGCAAGGAGCGGTATGACGTGCAGCTCCGGCCAGGAAAGCGGTCGCCATGACAGACCTTTTTCGACGAAAACGGTTTGCTGTACGTAAGATAGCGTAGGCCGCTCGCAGCCGTGCGCTCAAGGCCGCCGAACCGTTTGGGAGGTTTTTGTGAAGGGATTTGTGACCGCCGCGTTCGTCGCTCTCGCCTTTGTTCCGGTATGGGCGCAGTCGCCGTCGGATTTTTCCGCCATGGACGCCCGGCTCGAAGCGTGTTCCGCCAGAAACCCCAACAATCCGGGAGTTTCGAATTGCACCAAGCTTGCCGCCGAGGCCGCCGACCGGCGGCTGAACGAGGTGTATACCGGCGTGGTCAACACCCTCACGCATCCGGGACCGGATCACGCGTCCCCTGAGCCCGAAATCGTGAAGCGCCTGGTCGCCGCGGAACGCGCATGGATCACGTTCAGGGATGCGGAGTGCAACTACCAAAGCACCGTCGCCTTCGGGGGCACCGGCGAAGGCTATGCCTATGTTGCCTGCCTTTACAAGGAAACAAAGGCGCGGGTGAGGACATTGACAGCGCCGGACGCGCCGCAGAATACGCGCTAATAAGGCGTAAGCGCGGGTACCCGGCACGCTTCAAAGGTAGAGATGGAAGCGCGCCTGTGGGCGAGATGTCACTGCGGCAGCTGACCGCGGATCGCATCATCGAGCGCGATGTGGTTTTTCTCAAGTAGATCGCCCAGCGCATGGTCGAGCTCGAGACGCGCCTTCATGTAATTGGAACGGGCGGCGATCTCAGTCGAGCGTGCCTGCGCCAGATAGGCCTCATCCTGCAACACCGCCAGATCGGTGGATTGCCCGACGGAAAGCCGATCGCGCTCGGCATCGAGCAGAGCCACCTGGTAGTCGCGGCTGGAAACGGCGGCGCGGTAAGCGGCGTCGGCGGTTTGGAGCGCCACCACCGCCGTTTCCACATCCTGCCGGACGCCTTGCGCCAGCTTTTCGGTGCGGGCCTGCACTTGGCGCACCTGAACGCTGTCGCGCGCCGCATCGGCTTCGGCTACCCGGTTGCGCAGGGGCAACGTGAGCTGGATGCCGGCCTGGTAGATGGTGGAAACGCGCAGGCCGCCCACCCCCAATTCCTGCGGGTTCAGCGGCAGCCCTGTGCCGGTGGAGCCCTGCGCCTCATAGGGCTGTTCGTTGGAGCCGCGCGTTTCGATGTTGGCGTACACATTGACCTGCGGCAGGGCGGCGCTGCGGCTCCCCGAAGCCTGGAGCTGGCCGGTTTGCACCTGCAACTGCGCCTGGGCAAGATCAGGACGACGGCCCAAGCCCTGTTGAATGAGGGTGGGCAGGTTGAGCGGCTCGAGCTCGGTGGGCACCGCAATATGATCGGTGGGCACGATCTCCGTAAATTGCGCTGTAAACGCGGGCGACGCTGTGCGCAGCAGTTGGTTGCGCAGAATGATCTCTTCCTGCTTGTACAGGCCCTGCGCTTGCGTGAGATCGAAGCGGCTGGAGCTTTCGAGAGCCTGGGCCCGTGTGAGTTCAATGGGTGCCAGGGTACCCTCGGTGACCTGATCCTGATCGTCCTGGCGCTGTTTGGCGGCCGCGCGCAGCGACTCTTCTTTTACGAGCACGTTTTCGCCCAGGGAAACAAGATCGTAGTACAAACGCGAGGTGCCGTAGACGGTTTCCAGAACCTGTTGCTCAAAAAGCAGGCGAGAAATGCGCTGATCGGTGCGTGCGATACGGAGGAAGCGCAGGTTCACCTCGCGGCCGCGCCCCCGCAACAGCGGCTGCGTCAGCGTGACGGACGTGCTGGGCCGCGAAAACGGATCGAGCTGCCCGGCAGAACCGTAGATCACCACGGGGGCGTTGTTGGCAATGGCTTCCAGCTGCGCCCCGGACGAAAATCCCTGCAGGTACGCAAGATTTACCGCAACGAAGTCGAGCGGCTGCGGGGTTGTGCTCGTGGCCCCCGCCGCGTTGGTGCCGGTCCCGTTGGTGCCTGTGCCGGTAGTGTCGGTGAGGGTGACGGTGTTGGAACGGCGCAGATAGCCGGCGGTG
Organism: uncultured Acidobacteriaceae bacterium; assembly: GCA_964246645.1. Classification (GTDB taxonomy): domain Bacteria; phylum Acidobacteriota; class Terriglobia; order Terriglobales; family Acidobacteriaceae; genus Granulicella. The sequence goes on along the minus strand of CAXTRN010000153.1, from coordinate 557 downwards.
CCGATCAGCTGCGGATCGAAGATGGGCAAATTGGGACCGGCAGCATAGGTAAACCCGACACCGAGCTGGCCGAGGTTGGTCTGCGCCTGCGTCGTCGAGTTCAGTGAGGTGAGGTCGGTGACGGTGGGTGTGGTTGGGTTGGAGTTGGAGATCGCCGCGTTCAGCAGCGGCGAACCCGGGCCGCCCACCCCGGCCGGCGGTTCGGTAATGCCGTAATCGATGCCACGCAGGTTGCCTCCACCGGCCGCGCGGGTCTGGTCGGTGCGTGCGATGGTGAGGTCGTACCGCTCGGCCTCCACATCGAGGTTGTTTTCAAGCACCAGCGCAAGGGCATCCTGCAGGGTGAGGAAAAGTTTGCCGTCGCGGATAAGCCGCAGCAGTCTCGTCTCGTCACCCGGAAACAGGGCCGGAACGGTGGGCCGGCGGTAGGGTCCAAGGAAGCCGAGGAAGTCCGGCGTGAGCCCGTGGGCGTCTTCGCGTGGCGGTCGCAAGGTGCCGGCCTGGGCCGCCGTGATCTGCGGTGCGGGCGCGTTCGGCGGCTCCACAGAGTTATCGAG
>CAXTRN010000152.1:0-8984 GCA_964246645.1 uncultured Acidobacteriaceae bacterium | reverse complement strand
GCGCAAGTACCTGTACTTTGAAAGCGAGCCGGCAGCGTAGCCATTTTGCCATAAGACTTCCTGAGGAGCTTGGGGACGAAAGTGGTGAAGCCGGCCAGCGCCGTATCCGGTCCAGATCGCATCCATACTTCGTACATGGACTTTGCGCACGAGGTAGGAAAACAGTTCGTTGCCTGGTTGGCAGCGCTTCCCAAAGCCAAAGCATCGCGGATCTATGTTGTATGTGATTCCGACGGCGACGGTTTGCCCGCGGGGGCGCTTCTGCTGCGGGCTTTGCGCGAGGCCGGATACGCCGACGTTGCGGGCGAGTGCCGCCGCAAGGGCGAGTCGGCCTGGGGCGAAGAGATCGGCCAACGTTTGCAGGAGCGCGCGGCTGGGCACGGCAGCGCAGCCGGCCATGGCAGCGCAGGCGATTGCGGCATCGACGCGCTGATTGTCGCCGACCTCGGCAGCCGCGACGGCGTGATTTTGCGCGATGCCCAGGGGCAACCGGTTCCGCTGTTGCTCATCGACCACCATCGTCCCATCGGCCAGCCCGAGGGCTCCACGCTGATCACGGCTTACGGGACCGGCGACCCCGCCGGCGACGGCAAAGATGTTGCCACAACCGGGCTGCTTTGCTGGTGGTGCGCCCGCGCCCTGGTGGGTGAAGAAAAGGCCGCGGAGTGGCTTTGGCTGGCAGCGATCTCGATCCAAAGTGACCTCGGCGACAAGGCTCCCTTCGAGGAACTCAAGCTGGGCAAAGCGCGTTTTGGCGGCGGTGCTTTGCGCGACAGCACCAGCCTTTTGAACGCGCCCCGGCGCACCTCGGACGGGCGCGCCGACGCGGCGCTCGCCCTGCTGATCAAAGCCGGCAACCCGAAAGAGGTCATTAGCGGCGTTTATCCTGAAACCGCGCAGTTGCAGCGCGCGAAGGATGAGGTCGGCGAAGCGCTCGCGTCTGCACGTAAACAGCCGCCCCGCTTTTCAAAATCTGTGCGGGACGAGCTCGGCGCCGACTTGGTGGCCATCCGCATGCACACCGGCTGCCAGGTGCATCCGCTGGTCGCGCAACAATGGCGCGGACGCTTTCCGAAGAGCGTCGTCTTCGGTGTGAATACAGGGTACCGGCCGGGCTGGGTGAGCTTTTCGGGCCGCGCCCCTGCAGGTGTGAATCTGATCGATTTTCTAGCTCACCATCGGCCACCGGAGGCAGACACAACCTACGGGCTCGGCCATAATCAGGCTTCCGGCGGATCGCTGCCGGTTGCCGTTTGGAACCGCTGGATTCGGGAGATCGGCTTCGGGCCGGAGATGGTCGTTACCGAAGAAGACGAAAAGGCGTCACACGCGACTGCCCGGGCGGCTGCGGAGTTGGCGGAGGTTGGGGAGTGATGGCGGACGAATCGACAGTGGATGCAGCGGCGGCCGGTGGATTGACAACGGAGCGCAAACGGCCAGGCCGGCCGAAGAAGTCGGCGAGTGAGGGCAAGGCTTCGGCGGCCGCGAGCGCGGCGGCGCCGCTAAAAAAAGCCGTGAAAAAGTCCGCAAAGAAGAAGGCAAAGAAAAAGAAGGCGAAAGCCCCGACAAAAAAAGAGATAGCGGACCTCGAGCTCGAACGCATGCTTGCCACGCCGATGTCGCAGTGCGACGTCATGGAAGTGCAGGAGCAGCTCACCTTTCCGCCCTCGTGCATGCGCCTGGGTTTTCCCGTCAAGATCATGGGCGACGGCGGCATCAAAACCAGCGACACGCGGCGCTGGCAGGCCGATCCGCACCTCCGTGTTTCGCTCGGGTATTTGTGCGAGGTTCTCGGGTATTTGCGCAAGCACGGCATTCATATGTACCGCATGTCCTCCGACATCGCGCCCTACGCCACGCATCCGGATATGCCGCAGTTTCACAACATGGTGAAGGAGTCGGCGAGCGACCTCGCCCGCTTTGGGCGGCTCGCCCGCGAGGCCGATGTGCGGCTCAGCTTTCATCCATCGCAGTTCATCGTGCTCAACAGCGAAAACGAAACGCTGACTCGCAAAAGCATGGCGGACCTCGATTCGCAAGCCGAGATGCTCGACCTGATGGAGTGCGGCCCCGAAGCCGTGATGGTGGTCCACGTCGGCGGAGCTTATGGCGATCGCGAGTCCGGTTGGCGGCGCTGGGCGGAGACCTGGAAGCGTTTGGGCGAGCCGGTGCGTCGCCGCCTGGTGCTGGAAAACGACGATATCCGCTACTCGGCCGCCGATGTATTGAAGGTGCACGAGGCTACCGGTGTGAAGTGCGTCTTCGATTACCAGCACCATTGGTGCTTCAACCCGGAAGGGCTTTCGATGGTCGAGACCTTGGAACGGTTCTGCAAAACCTGGCCCAGCGATGTGCGGCCCAAAATGCACTTCAGCTGCGCTCGCACGGAGATGCGCGAGATCAAGCGCAAAAATCGAAAGACCGGAAAGATCGAAATGGTGTTGCAGCCGCCCATCTGGACGGGTCATGCGGATTACAACAACCCTTTTGAAACGATCACCTTTTTACGATCGATCCAGCATATCGATACAGATGTCATGCTGGAATCGAAGTCAAAGGACCTGTCACTCATACGACTGCGCAACGACATGGCTCGCTATGCGCCGGATCTAGCCGCCCGGTACGCTGTAAACGCGCAGCAGGCGAGTGAAGATGTGGGCGAGGTCGTGGAGGAACTGGAAGAGTTGGAGGGGCAGGAGGAGGTCGCGGCGGACTGAAGGGCCGAGGCGCTCCCTCCTCCTTACGGCTTGGCCGAACAGATCGCCCTCAGCAAGTTACGCGCGTGAGCCAGCGATTTGCTATGCCATGCCGGTGATCTCGCCTTCCGCATCGACATCGATGTCCAGCGCCCGCGAAAGCTTCGGCAAACCCGGCATCAGCACCATATTGCCGCAGATCACCACCAGAAATCCTGCGCCGGCCGAAAGTGAAACTTCCTTCACATGAAGCGTCCAGCCGGTGGGTGCGCCCATGCGTTTTGGATCGTCGGAAAGGGAATACTGTGTTTTTGCGATGCAAACCGGGAGATGACCGAAGCCCCACCGCGCATAGCGCGCCAGATCGGCTGTTGCACGGTCACTCAACGCGACCCCGTCCGCACCGTATACCGAGCGCGCTACCTTGGTGATCTTTTCAAGCGCCGTGTCGGTGCTTGTGTAGGTGGTCGCAGGCTGCACATCGGGGTGCTTTTCAAGCACCTCCACTACCTTGCGCGCCAGCGGCACCGCCCCTTGTCCGCCCTTGCTGAAGACCTCGGACAAGGCAAACTCCGCGCCACGGGCCGTGCAGAACGCCTCCAGCCGCGCCAGATCGGCGTCGGTGTCGCTGGGGAAGCGATTGATCGCGACCACGGCGGGTAGATGAAAGCCGCGTACGATCTCGATGTGCTTGGCCAGGTTGCTGAGCCCACGTTCCAGATCGCCTTCGCCCTGCAAACGAACGCTCTGCACCGTTGTCACCAGCACTGCCAGAGACGGCTTGATGCCGGACGAGGGAACAACCAGGTCCATGTATTTTTCAAAGCCGAGATCGGCGGCAAAGCCGGTTTCGTTCACCACGTAATCGGCCAAACGGCGGCCCATCTGCTGCGAAACGACCGAGCTGGTGCCGTGGGCGATGTTGGCAAACGGGCCGCAATGCACCATTGCAGGCGTGCCGTCGGTGGTTTGCACAAGATTGGGCAAAAGAGCTTCCGCGAGCAGCGCCATCATGGCGCCCACCGCGCCCAGGTCGGTAGCCCGCACCGGCTCGCCGGTCCGGTTGGCCCCGATCACAATGGCGCTGAGACGGCGGCGCAGGTCGTCGCGGTCCTCTGCGAGCGCCAGAATGGCCATGATCTCGGAGGCGGCCGTGATCACAAAACCTGAAGGACGATTCGTTCCATCGCGCAGCGGCTTGGCTGGTTCCCCTGCCGGACCTGCTGCCGGTTCCGTTGCCGCTTGCGCAACGCTCAGCGTGATGCGGCGCAGCGCGCGGTCGTTCATATCGAGCGAGCGCGGCCAGGTAAGGCCGGCGGGGTCAAGGTCAAGCTCGTTGCCATGGAACAGATGCGCGTCGATCAGGGCGGCGAGCAGATTGTGTGCGGAGGTGATCGCGTGGAGGTCGCCATGAAAGTGCAGATTGATTTTTTCGCTCGGTTCGATCTGCGAGCGGCCCCCGCCGGCGGCACCGCCTTTCATGCCGAACACAGGACCCAGGGAGGGCTCGCGCGAGGTGATGATGGCGCGCTTGCCGATGGCGGCAAGGCCCTGGACCAAGCCGATCGAGGTCACCGTTTTGCCCTCGCCGGAGGCGGTCGGGGTCGTGGCCGTAACAAGAATGAGCTTGCCGAACTGCCCATTTGCCGGTTCTCGCGTGAGCAGATCGAGGCTCAGCTTGGCGCTGACGGGGCTGCGTTTTTCATAGGCCGCTGCGGACAGGTCGAGCTTGGCGGCGATGGCTTCGATGGGTTGCAGATTTTTCATAGAGGTTCCATGGCCATGGTGCGGTTCTTGCGCGGACCTTCACGGCCATCGCTCACTGCGCACGACGACGTGCCGCGGGTTTCGCAGCGGGTTTGGCGCCTGCGCCTGAGGCGTTGGTGCTTCCACCCACTTTCGTGCGCAGGCACACCGTGTAAGCGTTCAGAAATCCCTCACGGAGACCGTTGTATTCCGTGATGCTGTTGAACTTGCGCTGGCCTTCCGGAGCGTTCAAAAAGTAGGCCGTGGTGGCCACGTGATGCGGGTTGTCGAAAAAAAGATAAATGCCCAACACCTTGCCGTCGAGCGCGGTGCGATCGAAGCCGTAGATTTCGAAGCCGTTCAGGGTCGGCTTTAGCGCGTAGTTCCGCTGGGTGTCTTCGCCGGTGGCGTTGATCTTGTCGAACTCGCTGATGAGGTCGGCTTTTTCGGCGAGGTATCCCGTTGCGGGCAGCTGTTCCACCTTTACATTGGCAAAGGGCGCGGTGTTCGGATAGCCATACGCCGCAAAAACCCCGTCCACGAGGTGGATTTTCTTGGGTCCTGTCAACGTTTGTGCGGCACGCGTCATCGGTGCCTGGGGAAGCGCGGCGTGCTGCAGCAGATCGGGGCCAACGGGCAGCTTGCAGCTCAGGTAGGGCTGCAGGGCGACCGCGACCGGGCGATCGGGTGTTCCCGGGGCCGCCCCACTCGGTTTAGCCGCGGTGGCGGACAGCTTGCCATGAGGAGCCACTGTTTGTTGGGCAGCTGTTTGCTGCGCAGGGTTCTGCTGCGCAGACATTTGTTGCGCGAAGAAAAGTGAAAGAACCGCGGCGAGCGGCAAGCAGCGAAGCGACAGCATAAAGGAAGGGTAACGCAATGTGCCGCCGGCCCGACGAGGAAGACGCCTCCTCATGGAAGAAGGATTCCACAAACAGCGTCTCAGGGCTGGGGCTTTTGCGCTCCAGCCGCTCCGGTCGCGCCCGCCTTGGGTTGCGTGTCCGTCTTTCCGTCGTCGGGGTCGGCCTGCACCTCCTGGCCGGCGTACTCGATCGTGACGCTGGTGTGGTAGCGCTTGTATTCGGTGTAGCGGACGGTGTCGCGCATATGGACGTCCTGCGACAAGGCGCCGTTTTGCGCGGCAAAGTGCAGCACACCCTCGGCGCGGGTGTAGGTCGGGAACCAGTATTTGCCGTCGATCTGCTGGTAATAGGTAGTAAAGGGCGGCGATAGGTCTTCATGCCCGCGACGCACATCCTGCGGCACATTGAGGCCGTTCACCATCACGATCTCCAGATCCTGCTGATCGACCCAGACCTTGCCCTGAAAGTACCGATGACCCTTGACCAGTTCCTTCGGCGCGACCTCGAAGACATAGGTGTCGAGGGTGTCGACGTGCTGTCGCCCGGCGTAGGTGAGGTTGTACTCAGGCAGCTGCGCGGTGGTGAGAATGAAGGGCAAACGCTGCTTCACGTCATTCACATCGGTTTCGGTCATGATGACGCGTTCCAGCGTGTTTTGCGGCGCGAAAACCACATGTTCCACGCGATGGCCGGCGTTGTCGAAGGTGATGTCTTCCACGTCCTGGAACTCGCCGTCGGGCTTGCCGGTGTCTTCTGAAACGGTGTCCATTTTTACAGTCTGGCGAAAGGTGTACTGGTTGCGGGCGTGTTCGAACTCCGCTTCACGTTGCCCCATGCGCTCGATGATCTTCGGAACAGCGATTCCCACAGGAGGCGCAGGGTCAAGCGGGCCAAAGCCGGCGATATTTGAAGGCGTAGGTGGAACCTGCTGCGCCCGCAGCGGCAAGCCCAGGACGGAACACGCGAGCGGCGCAGCGGCAAGAAGAGCGAAAAGGAACGGACGGGAACGCATAGCCTACTGGAGTAGACGCCGTTGAAGAGCGAAAGGCTTCCACCGACCGGTTTCCGATTCCTCGTCTGTCGCCCTGTGCCGGCGCACCTAACCCATCCGGCAATACCCATCTGGTATACCGATGGGCACAAACAGGAGCGATACTGAAGGTATGAGTTTTGGGCGCGCAAAATCGGCGAAACCGCCTTTGGATGAGGCTGGGCTGCTGGAGTACGCCGTTCGCTCGCTTGCCAGCCGCATGAAAAGCGAGCGCGACCTGCGCCGGTTGATGGCGCAACGCCTGGAGCCCGGCGAAGAAGGCGTGCGCGCCATGGACGCCGTGCTGGCGAAACTGCATGAGCTCGGCTATCTGAACGATGAGCGATTTGCGGTGGATTACACGCGCTTGCGCCAGGAAAATGACAAGTTCGGCCGCCGTCGCGTGCAGCAGGGGTTGATGCAAAAAGGTGTGGCCGCGGCAACCGTGCAGGAAGCCGTGGGGCAGGCCTACGACGAGATTGACGAGGTGGCGCTGGCGCGGGCCTATGTCGCGCGCAAACGCATGCAGCAGCCCGCCAACGAAAAGGAAACGGCACGGGCGATGCGACGGTTGCTGGCCGCAGGCTTTGGATCAAAGGCCATCTGGGCTGTCTTGCGCAGCTGGGGGGCGGCGGTGGAAGGCGTGGAAGAGATCGATGTCGCGGACGAGGGGCCGGGCATCGAATCGTAGTGCCCCGAAAGCAGAATAAAACTTCGACCCAAGCGCTACCGGAGCTCGGCGCCGTGCAGCGCTTTGTCGGCATCGACTGGTCAGGCCGGGTCGATGCTGCCGGGCAGCGACGCCACATCTGGGCAGGCATGTGGACGGTTTCCCCTTCGGGCAAAGTGAAGGTACAGCTCCAAGCGGGGCGGACCCGCGCAGAAATGGCGGCGTGGCTTGCCGAACTCGCCGCGGAAACGCCGCGGATGGTGGTCGGCATCGATTGTTGTTTCAGTTTTCCGGCGTGGTTTCTGGCCGAGCTCGGCTGTGCGGACGTGTTCAGCTTTTGGCGCCTGGTGGCTGACGGGGCGGGAGAGCGCTGGCTCCGGCGGACTGCTGCCGGATCGTCCGAATCTGTCGAATTTGCCGAAGATGCCGAAAGGGATGTGCGTTTCTGGGGCAAGCCGCACAAACGGCCCGCGCTGTTTTCAGGAGAAGGGCTGCGCCGCATGTTTCGGCAAACCGACTACGAAAACAAGATTGCGCAGGCGCTTGAAGGCGGGGACAGGGAACGCGCGGCCAAGATGAAGGGCATCACGCCGAAATCGCCATTCCAGATCGGCGGTTCCGGGTCCGTCGGCACGGGCTCGCTGCGCGCCATGCCGATGCTGATGCAGTTGCACGAGGCAGGATGGCGCGTGTGGCCGTTTGTGGACGCCGCGCTTGCCGACCCGGAGCCCAGGCCGTTGCTGGTGGAAATGTACACGCGCCTGATGACCGGTGCGGTGGCTAAAAGCAATGCGGCTGCGCGGAAACGCTACCTGGCGCACCGCCGAAGCGTGGACCCCTTGTTTCAGCATGTCAACCGCGCGGTGTTGAAGGAAGCGCAGAGCTCTGAAGACGCCTTCGATGCGCTGGTGAGCACGCTGGAGATGGTGCGGGAAGGCGAGCAGTTTCCGCGCTTGCGGGCCACAAAGGATCCGGTGCTGCGGCTGGAAGGCGATACGTGGCGGCCGGGTTGGGGTTAAAGATGCCGCCAACAGGGCGCGATCTCTTCCTCGGTCACGGCAACCGGTTTGTCTTGTGGTCTGTCATGCAAACGCGAATTGTAGTGCATCGTAAAGAGCTTTCCGGCGCTGGTACGATACGTCCTATGCGCTCCCTGTCCGGCAACCAGATTCGTGAGGATTTTCTTCGTTTTTTTGAGGGTGAAGGGCACCGTCGCGTGCACTCGTCCTCCCTGGTACCGGCCAACGATCCGACCCTATTATTTACCAATGCGGGGATGAACCAGTTCAAGGATGTGTTTCTCGGAGCGGAGCGGCGGGACTACACGCGCGCGGCCAGCTCGCAAAAATGTGTGCGTGCGGGCGGCAAACACAACGATCTTGAAAATGTGGGCTTTACGCGGCGGCACCACACGTTTTTCGAGATGCTAGGAAACTTCAGTTTCGGCGATTACTTTAAGCGCGAGGCCATCGCGTATGCGTGGAAATTACTCACCTCACCCGAATGGTTTGGGATCGATCCTTCGCGGCTGTACGTGACGATCTTTGAGGGGAACGAGGCTGTGCCGCGGGACGATGAGGCGGAACAGTTCTGGATGGACATTGGGGTGCCCAAAGATCGCATCTTCGGCATGCCGGCCAAGGATAATTTCTGGCAAATGGGCGATACCGGGCCATGCGGACCGTGTTCCGAGATCTTCTACGATTTAGGGGTCGAGGCTGCGGAGATACCGGGAGAAGACAAGCCGTTTCCGCAAGACGACCAGCGGTATGTAGAGATTTGGAACCTGGTGTTCATGCAATTCGATCGCGCGAGCGATGGAACGCTGACGCCGTTGCCAAAGCCCTCAATCGATACCGGCATGGGGCTGGAACGGATCGCGGCGGTGTTGCAGGGCAAGGTGTCGAACTACGAGAGCGATCTGTTTACGCCGTTGCTGGCGGCGGCGGCGCGGCTGACCGGGTTTGCGTCCACGGAGCAAG
>CAXTRN010000151.1:0-8992 GCA_964246645.1 uncultured Acidobacteriaceae bacterium | reverse complement strand
GCCGCGGGGCGGCCCCGGGTGTGTGTGGGCGGCCCCCAGCCCAAAACACCCCGGCGGCGCAGATCGCCGGGCAGGCTTACCCGCAGCGTTTGCGGTTTGGGCGGAGGTTCGGCTTCGAGCATGCGCCGGCGCAACGCCTCATCTCCGGTCTGTTTTCAATGCTTTGCGGTATGTGGCGCGTAGCGGCTGTTCGTGGCGGCTGATTCCGAACGATCTTGCGCCGTGGCACACGGTGTACCAGCAGTTTCGGCGCTCCACCCCAGAAAGCCGGCTTTCCGGGGACCCCGGCGCCGGCTGGCAGCGGGTGTTTTGAGGCGTTGGTGGCCGATGTGCAGACCATCGTGCGCGAGTGGGCCGGGCGCAAGGGCCAGCCCACAGCCATTTGCATCGACAGCCGTACCCTGCAGTCCACGCCGGAGCCCGGCGGACGGGGAGGCTACGACGGAGCCAAGCGGCGCAAGGTCAGCAAGGTGCATATCGCGGTGGACACCCTGGGCCATTTGCTGGCGTTAACCGTCACGCCGGCCGACCGGAGCGACCGCGAACAGGTGGCCGCGCTGGCCCAGCAGGTACAGGATGCCACCGGCTCCACCGTCGAGATCGCCTATGTGGACCAGGGCTACACCGGACCAAACGCCGCCATCGCCGCCAGCCAGCACGGCATTCGGCTGGAAGTGGTAAAGCACCCCATGGCCACACGCGGCTTTGTTCTGCTGCCACGCCGCTGGGTTGTGGAACGCTCCTTCGCCTGGGCAGCACGCTTCCGCCGTCTCGCCCGCGACTACGAACGGCTACCAGGCACACTCAAAGGCATCCACTTCACCGCCTTCGCCATCCTCATGACCAGCAGGCTCGTCTCACTCGCAACCTCCTAACAGCCTCTAGGCAGACTTGCCGGGATTGATCGGCTCCGTTCGAAAGCGAAATGTGTAGTTCATCTGCAGCCAGCCAACGATTGCAGTCGTGCTGGTGCATTGTGTAAACACGCCGCCGGGAAAGAGGCGTCCAACGCCCGCTCTCCTCGTTCGGGGAGCTCGGAGCCGTAACCCCGGAAGCGATGTCTGAGGATATCCGCTGCTTCAGGTCGTACGTGAGGAATACAGGGCGATGGCAAGTGTGATTTGGAGATGAACCGGACGCACAACGCCAAAGACCTTGAGTACAGGCTCTAGTGGTATCACTTTGAGGAGGAAGGGCATGTTGAGTCACCTATGGGATGTGTTGGCGGCCTTAAAGCCAAGACAGCGCGCACGGTAAACAGGCGAAGCTTTGCTCTATGAACACTTGCTGCCCGAAGAGTGACCGAGCTCGCGCTCAATCACACCCTGGCATGCTTTGGTGCGTAGCAGAAACTGGTTCGCAAAGATCGGGCTAGCCTCCGCTATTTCGGTCTGCGTTTCGGCCAGCAAGCCATTGCTCTCGGCGGTACCGACCGAAGCGTATGGTCAGCTACTTCGGATCAACCATCAACTCACTCCTTCGCATACCCGCATTTGAGAGATTTACCGCCAACGCCGGATCTGGGCTTGGGCCAGTTTGAACAATTGCTGCTTCGGCCCGGACTCACTATGGTCGGATACCCACACAGCGAGGTCTGGTGGCGCGACCACCTCGACGAGGGGCGCTCCGCCTACAGACTAAATTTCGCCCGACGGCCTCCGTCAGCAATTTGTGCCAAGGCTCAGCCAATGTCAAAAGCGCCTATGCGCTAATTAGCATTGTGCTCGCTAGCCACCAACGAAGTGGGAATCCAATGGAAGTAGGTCGGAGCCTTCCGAAGTACGAACCTGTATCGGTAACAGGTGGTCGGTTACTCGTCTAGCACACAGATGCAATGTCACTATCTGAAATAAGAGAAGCCAATTAAGGCAGCTCCGTTTTCTTACACTGTTTTCTCAAGGCATGCAGTTGGCTGCGACCGCATGTCACGTACACATGCTGAGCCATGTTCACGCGCGCGAACTAACTATCGTATCTTTCACTCCTTCTACAACGGGGTAGCTCTTATGACAAACACAGCACATCGCCTCCGCATCATCCGGCTGATAATAGCGGCACTTCCTTTGTTAATGCTGCGAGCACAAGGCGCGAGTTCGCAAGCCGTTCCGCCGTGGATGGACACAGAACTCTCTCCAGAAGCGCGTGCGGAATTGGTATTGAAGCAGATGACCCTCAACGAAAAAATAGGGTTGCTTCATGGCAATGGTATGTCCATTGCCGCTCAATGGCAAATGCCCCTTACGTATCTGGCCAACGGCGGAGCGGGTTACGTGAAGGGCGTGGAACGCCTCGGCATTCCATCGTTATACGTTTCCGATGCAGCCAATGGTGTGCGTGGTAGTGGCGCGAATGGTCGATATTCCACCTCGCTGCCGTCGAATCTGGGCGCGACGTCCACGTGGGATCCGGCCCTGGCCTGCGATTACGGAGCGCTTATTGGAAGGGAGTTGCGTGCACAGGGTTTCAATATGAGTCTGGGCGGAGGTATGAACCTCACTCGCGAGCCGAGAAACGGCCGCACGTTCGAATATGCAGGGGAAGACCCTCTGCTGGCAGGCGTGATGGTGGGCAATCTTATGAAGTGCGAACAGGCTGAGCACGTGATCGGCGACATTAAGCACTACGTGTTGAATGCACAGGAGACGGGACGCAACATCGTGAACGCGGAGATATCGAAACGCGCTTTGCAGGAGACTGATCTATTGGCGTTTCACATTGCGCTCGATATCGGCAAGCCTGCCGCTGTGATGTGTTCGTTCAACAAGATCAACGGCGATTACGGCTGTGAAAACTCTTACATGCTGAAGGAGGTGCTGAAGAAGGATTGGGGCTTTAAGGGCTTTGTCGTTTCCGATTGGGGTGGAACGCACAGCACCCGAAAGGCTTCCGCCGCGGGCCTGGATCAGGAAGAGCCCATGGCCGACTTTTTTGGACCGGCACTTGAAGATGACGTGAAGGCGGGCAACGTCCCGATGGCTGAGATAGACGACCATGTGCGCCGCGTACTGTATGGCGAGTTCCTGGCCGGCGTCGTCGATCACCCTGCAGCAAAGACCGTGGTTGATGCCATTGCGGATGGGGAGATGGCACAGCACATGGAAGAGCGAAGCATCGTGCTGCTGAAAAACAAAAACGCGGTGCTGCCGTTGCAAGCCGACAAGATTCACTCTGTTGCCGTGATTGGAGGACATGCAGATGTCGCCATGCTTTCCGGCGGTGGCTCTGCGCAGGTCGATCCTCCGGAAGGGGACGCTCTTTTATCGCCAGGAGAGGGCAGTACCTATTGGCGGGACCGCCTTTGGTTTCGGACTTCTCCGCTGAAAGCGCTTCGGGAGCAACTGCCTACTGCAAGGATCGACTACAACCAAGGAAAGGACCTTGAGGCTGCGGCGGCTTTAGCCCGGTCAGCCAACGTGGCCATCGTGTTCGCATATCAGTGGCAGTCGGAGGGCATCGATCTGCCGACCCTGAATCTGCCGGACAACCAGGACGCGTTGATTGAGCGTGTTGCTGCAAGCAATCCGCACACCATCGTGGTGCTTGAATCCGGGTCTGCTGTCACGATGCCCTGGATCGATCAGGTCAGCGGCATTGTGGAGGCGTGGTATCCCGGTACACAGGGTCATATCGCGCTGGCCAACGTGCTGACGGGCAAGGTGAATCCCAGTGGCAAGCTGGCGATGACCTTTCCACGAAGCGATGCGGATCTGCCACATCCAGTGATTGCGCCGCTTTCTGCCGAAGATGCCGGCGCGGGATCAGGGGCAGTGGATGACCGCAACCACTTCGGGTCCAAGTATGCGGTGCACTACAGCGAGGGTGTGAAGGTTGGCTACAAGTGGTATGAGACGGAGCACAAAGTACCGTTGTTCCCTTTCGGGTTCGGGCTTTCATATACCAGCTACGCCTACTCCCATTTGCAGGTGGATAGCGGAGCGTCTTCGATTACTTTCACGGTGAAGAACACTGGTACGCGGGCAGGGCGTGAGATTGCACAGGTGTACGTGCAGCCCACTGCAGCCACGGATGAATCCTTCACCCGGCTTTCAGGCTGGCAAGTGCTGGCGTTGGAACCCGGGGAGGCAAAGACTGTAACTGTGCGGGTGGATCCGCGCATATTGGCTGTCTTCGATGAAGCAACGGATAGATGGGTGAGCGGAAGCGGCAGATTTCACATCTTTGTTGGCCCATCTTCCACTTCGCTTCCGTTACGGGGCGAACTGCAACTGCCTTGAGGCAACTCTCGTCGACGTCATCTGGAACAAGCCGTATTCTGTTTTGCCGCTACAAAATCCTGCGCACGACGTTGCTGACAGGAGCCGTGGGGTAGAGTACACTCGCCTCGAAGGCGAATAAAAGGCGAATACGCAGTCGCCTCGGTCCGCATGAAGCGGTCACCCTCCGCACTGCTCAACCAGGGAGCAGTGCGGGATCGCCTGTGTGGCGAACTTTACATCCTGTCCTCAAAGGTCGCAACAGGTTCATTGCCTGCTGAGCAAGCGCTCGGCAAACCAAACCAGATCAACGACCCGTAGGTGAAGTGTCGTTCAGGAAAAGGCAAGAGATTCCGCTGCCTTGAGGCCGGTATGGGTCAAGTTGGCTTAACTGCTACGCAACAACCCCCTGTCGAGGTGTTCGGTGGTCAGTGTAGAAAAGTACTCGAAGCCCTTGGAAAGTGGTTTCCGTAACGGCGCGCCAAAACCCGCCCTGCGCGAAGTGCCCGAAAACAAGCTCTCAGCTGCATCTCCAGTGGAGCAAGGACCTGGGAAAACGCCGGGTGATCAGCCCGATGCCGGTATCGCGCTTGACCCTGAAGTGCCCGCGCACGGTGCCGAGAGCAACCACGCGCCGAGCCGTGATGAGATAGAAGCGGAATCAAAGAGACTTCTGAAAAGCAGGACCTTCGCCAAGTCACCGCGCCTGCGACACCTTTTGGCACACATCATTACGCAATGGCTGAGCGGCAACACGAACCGGCTGGACGGCTACAACATTGCAATCGATGTATTTCAGCGAGATACGTTCTTTGATTCGGGGCTTGATCCGATCGTTCGAGTAGAGATAGCGCGCCTGCGTAGGCAACTCGCCAGATATTACGAGACTGAAGCACAGGGGAGCGTCGTTCACATCGAGATACCCAAAGGCCGGTATATACCCCTGTTTACCCGGCAGGCAAACGCCTTGGGTGAACCGTCGGTACAAGGTACCGGCGCCCTTTCCGTCCTGGTGCTTCCCTTTACCGTGCAGGAAGATCACAGGCTTATCCCGCTGTATGACCAGCTTTTGTGTCAGTTAACCCAGGAGCGGGGATTGCGCGTGATCTCCCGGTCATTCGCTGTTTCCCTTGCTGGAGGCCGGGGCGATCCTCCTATTCCCCAGCATGGTGTTCCACATTTCATGGTCGAAGGGTGCGGTTCTTGTGAGGGTGGGCAGTACCACCTTATCCTGCACCTGGCCGACAACATACGCGGTTATAACGCCTGGTCTGGACGATATGCCGCAACGGCCAGCAGCATCGCTGAGACGATACGACTCGCCGCTCGGGACCTCGCAGAGGCCATGCACGCGGCGACGATCGCTTATTGAGCTCAGCGCAGGCTGGTCGATGTTTTCACCCCGATGGCGCAGCGGTTCCCGCACCCGCTGACGTTACGGTTACATAGGAGAAGTTACTCGAAAACATCCGGGATCACTGCCAGACTTATCCCAATGAGCAAGCAGTGCTTACAAACGCAGTAACACTTCTCCGTATATTGTTGGTTCGTTTACCAGTCCACGCAAACCTATCTGCCCCAAGTCTGAATGGCAGCACACGCGAGACCGTGTTCTGCGTTCGCCTGAGGCGGGTCCGCAGTTCACTCACTTTAGCAGAGAAGTAAGGAAGGCCTAGATGATTTCCATTCAGCCCTACGTAAATCCTATTGCAAATACTGTTTCGAGCGGCACTTGTGATCCAGCGCGTTGCAAAGGTCAAGATGCGGAGCTGCGAATTCCAGAGCAAGCGCCGGGGGTGATTCGTCGTGAATCTGGAGGGCGGGCGCACTGGAAGATCACCGCGAACCACCCCATCCATTACGAGGTGGAACTCGTGCCGCGCTTGCTGGATCCCGCCAATCCCACCCTCGCCCGCTCGGGAAGCTACCCATCGCAAGGCTCGCAGCGACGGTTGCTGGTGATCGACGTAGAGGTGCACGGCATGTATGCCGAGCCACTGCACCGCTACCTGCGTGCGCAGCAAATCGACTATGTGTTGGAAGTGATCGAAACGCAGGAACCGGCGAAAACCATGGATGCTGTATTCGGCGTGGTGCGCGCCATGGAGCGGTTCGGGATTTCACGGCGTAGCGATCCAGTCATTGCGGTAGGCGGCGGTGTACTGACCGACATTGTGGGGCTTGCAGCAAACCTGTATCGCCGTTCAACGCCGTATGTTCGCGTACCCACAACGTTGATGGGAATGATTGACGCCGGTATCGGTGTAAAGACCGGAGTCAACTTCCTGAAGCATAAGAACCGCTTGGGCACGTATTACGCGCCGGCCGCCACGCTGATCGATGCGTCTTTTCTTCAAACCTGCCCATTGCGTCACGTGCGGAACGGCTTGGCCGAGGCACTCAAGATGGCGCTGGTAAAGGATGCCACTTTGTTTGGCTTGCTCGAGCAGCATGGCCGCCGGCTGGTCACGGAACGGCTGCAAGTTGCAAACAGCACGGACGCGGGCACGGCGGCGTACCAGGTGCTTATGCGCTCCATACACGGAATGCTCGAAGAGCTGCAGCCCAACCTTTGGGAGCATCGGCTCGATCGTCGCGTGGACTACGGGCATACCTTTTCTCCTACGATCGAGATGCACGCCTTGCCGGAGCTTTTGCACGGCGAAGCGGTCGCTATCGATATGGCGCTGAGCTTGGCGCTCGCCCATGGACGAGGCCTGCTGGCAACAGAGCAGATGCAACGTGTGCTGGCCGTTCTGCATGATCTGGCGCTTCCGCTGTGGCACCCGGTCTGTACCCCGGACCTCCTTGAGCGCGCGCTGGCGGATACCGTGAAGCACCGCAATGGAAAACAGCTCCTGCCGCTGACCCGCGGCATTGGGGACGTTTGCTTTGTTAATGACATCACGGCCGCGGAGATTGCAGAGGCTTTGCATTATGTAGCGGAGGCGAGCAAGACGTCCACCGCGCAGCAAGGGGAGGGAAGCCATGCATAACGTGCGCGCAGTGCTGCTTGCCGGGGGCGAGGGCAAACGGATGGGGTTGCTGGGACGCGGCCGTTTGAAGCCGCTGATCCCATTCGGTGGAGGTTGCCGGCTGATTGATTTCAGCATCGGCAACGCTTGCCGCAGCGGTTTAGAAGAGGTTTTGCTCTTGTCGCAGCATGAAGAACGGATGCTGATGGACGATCTGCACCTCAGCTGGAATTCGCACGGAGCATGCCGCGTTCACTTTGGGCCCTACGACGAAGCGTATCGCCGCACACAGCCGGGACGATTGCCGACTGTGCCCAACGAGCGCAGCTGGCCGCTGGAGAAGGGCACGGCCGACGCATTGATCAGCAAGGGTGCATACATCTTTGATAAGTCGTGGACGGAGGTGCTTGTGCTGCATGCGGATCACGTGTACCACTTCGACTATCGCGAGATGGTGCGGCAACACAGGGCTTCCAAAGCAGCGCTGACCGTCTCGTACCAGCGTATCGAGAGGCGCTTCGTGCACCTGTTCGGCATGGTGGACTTCGATGAGAGGGGCAATCTCACCGAGTTTGTAGAAAAGCCGGAAGCACCCTCGAGCGACCTGATCTTTGCCGCTTTCTGCATCTTCGACGCCCATGTGCTGCAGCAGTACCTTGCTGCCCTGAGCGGAACAGATTGGCAGCATGACATCAGCCGCGATGTAATTCCGGCGATGCTGCGCGGGGGCGAACGCATACGCGGGTACGAGGTCCGCAGCTACTGGGAGGACATCGGCACGCTGGAACGCTACTACAGGACGCACCAGCGTCTGTTGCAACCGGATGCACCCATGCCGCTGGCAAGCATGCCGGTGACGATTCGGCCGGATGTGAAGCGTCAACGGCTGGAGTATGCGGACGGCATAGAAGCCTGCATCGTTCCGGGTGACCTGGTGAACAAAGGCAAGCTGTCACACTGTACGGTGTTTCCCGGCGTTCGTGTGGAAGAAGGAGCGCGGGTAAGCGCAAGCGTGTTGTTGCCGGGTGCGGTTGTGGCCGCGGGCAGCCGCATCCAGGGTGCGGTCGTGCTGGAAAACGGAAGTGTGGTGCAGTGCGGCGCTTCGCTTGAGGCAGCAGGGCAGGTGCAGCCATGAATTCACAGCCGGTTGTGCAGGGGGCGAAGTTTGTCGTTGCCGATATTGGAGGAACAACGCTCCGTATCGGATCTATGCGAGCTGGACAGGATGCGGTGTCCGCGATCAAACGGTTCCAGACGGAGAGTTTGCGTTTACATCCTGGCGAGAGCGGGCAAGAGTTGCAGGACCGTATCGTTCGGCAGCTCGTGCGCGAACTCGGGACCTACTTGAAATCAACTGCGGGCATGAACGCCGCTGCGGTGGGCTTGTCGTTCGCCGGTCCGATTACCCGAAGCGGAGTCGTGACAGCCGCCCCAACCCTATGGGGACCTGGCGCAAAGCCCCTGCTGCTGAAACAGGTGCTGGAAGAGGCGCTTGGGCTTCCGGTCGTTGTGGTCAATGACATCACGGCCGCGGCGTGGCGGTATGCGGAGTCCGAAACGAAGCCGTTCTGCCTGATCACGGTGAGTTCCGGTATCGGCAACAAGGTCTTCTGGGGCCGCGAGGTGCTGGTCGACGAGGACGGACACGGTGGTGAACTCGGGCACTGGCGTGTTGCCGTGACGGAATCTCCGCTGCCTTGTGATTGCGGGGGGTACGGCCACCTGGGCGCGGTTGCGTCGGGCCGGGGTGTTGTCGCTCTTGCGGAGTTGCTCGCGCAACGGCACCCAAAACGCTTTCAGCCA
>CAXTRN010000150.1:0-9007 GCA_964246645.1 uncultured Acidobacteriaceae bacterium | reverse complement strand
GAAGGCGACGACGGCTTTTGGAAGCTGGCTGGCGGCGGCAAGTTCGTCCGAGAAATGCGACAGTTCCGCCTCGGTCGGCAGCTTGCCCTGCCAAAGCAGAAACGCCGTTTCTTCAAAGGTGGAATGCTCGGCGAGTTCATGGATATCGATGCCGCGATAAGAAAGAATGCCGCGCGCGCCGTCGATAAAGCAGATCTTTGAGTCGTTGGCGACAACATCCTGAAGACCTTTGGGTGCGGCGGGGGTGGTGGACATGCTTCCGGCTCCGAGCTTGGATTTGTGGCTGGGGTGGCGCTTTGATTATGGGAGATCGCAGAAACCGTTGTCACGACAGAGTAGCCGAATATCGTTATGGCCGTGCGAGCAAAATCTACGGCAGGGAGGGCACCGGCCCAAAACGCGTCGGGGAAAAGGCGCGGAGATCGATGGGGGAGGGACGACCTTCGATAAGGTCTGCCATGACCATCGCCGTTGCCGGCGCGAGCAGGATGCCGTTGCGAAAGTGACCGGTGGCAATCCATGTGCGGTGGTTGGCGGCACCGGACCCAGGCCGCATCCCAGCCCGCGTCCCAGCCCGCATCCCAGGCCGGTCCAGGCCGCTTGAATGGCCGCCTGACAATACGCCCAAAAGGGGCAGCAGGTCCGGGGTAGTGGGGCGCAGACCGGCCCAGGCCTCGACCATCGGCGCGCGTGCGGCGTCGGCGAGCTCCGGCACCAGCTCCGCGCCGAGAAGGCGCAGCGCGAGGAGGCTCGCCGGCGAGGTCGTGAGGTCGAAACCTGCCTCCTCCACCGTGGCGCCGATCAGCGCGGTGCCGGCCTGCGGCCCGTGCGTGCGCGGAACGACATACCCATGCTCACGCCGATGAACCCGGTGCAGGTCGCTTCCCTTGGGGAGCTTGACGCGCAACATTTGCCCTTTGCGCGGGGTGATTTGGAGAAATGCCGGAAGCGACGGCAGATGCCATGCCCCTGCGGTATAAACCTCGGTTTCGGCGTCGTTCCCGGGCCGCGCACCTGGTGCGTAATCGTGCACGACAATTTGTACCCCGGCCCGTTCTGCAGCGAGGCGCAGCGCCGGGGCGAGCTGCCGGGGATCGAGGGAGTGCTCGGCAAACTCCTGCACCGTGCCGTTTGGCATGGTTTGCAGGGTGCGGTTCGTCTGGAACGGTACATGCAGTCCGGAAAGCTCTTCCAGTCTGGCCAGGAACTCCGGATACATCGCGCCGCTGAGCCGGCTGAGCGGCAAAAGTTCCGGAGGGTTGTAGGGATCTTCGACGGCAAGCATGCCGGCGGCGGCTGCTGATGCCGGCGGAAGGGCAGGGCCGCGATCGATGACGGTGACAGAAGCGCCGCGCCGCCGGAGTTCGAGCGCCAGACTCAAACCAATTACCCCGGCACCGACGATTTTGCACCGTTCGTGGGGCAAAGTGCCGGGGACTGGGCGTGACTCTCCATGCATGGCAGTGTATTTTGATGCGGATGCGCCGTTTCGGTGCGGAAAGGGTTTGCTGAAACCTCATCCCGCAGAGTACGTCCATCTAGGTAAGAAATTGAACAGGATTGAGCACCGATCCGGCTCCTCACCGCAGCCGAGCCCAACCGGTGAGTGGCACACGTAAAAGGAGTAGGTATGAGCGAAGGAAATCAAGAGATCGTGGTCGATCACCGGGCCCCGAACTGGCTGGTAGGGGTGGCCATCGTGGCCCTGTTGGCGGCTTTGGGCGCACTCGCCTGGGCGCTGACACTGCAGAATCACCTGACCGTGGCGGAGCGGAACCTGAACACAGCCACACAGGGCAACGCGGCCCTGGCAGAAAAAATCGACGACACCAATGAGCGTTTGCGGGCCCAGGGAGAGGCGTTGGGACAAAGCGTCGGGCTGACGCAGCGGCAGTTGGAAGAGCGTTCCGCGCAGTTGGTGGCGGCACAAAAGGTGGCGCAACGGACGGCCTTGGCGGCCACCGCGGCCACGGCGCGTGTGCAAAAAGAAACCCGGGCCAACGCGCAGCAAATCGGCGCCGTGCAGACCGACGTTTCCAGCGTGAAAACGGATGTGGGTGGCGTCAAGAACGATGTGGCGACGACGCAAGCCGATCTGGCTTCGACGAAGTCGCAGTTGACGCGCGTGGTTGGGGACCAGGGCGTAATGAGCGGCCTGATTGCCACCAACCATGATGAGTTGCAGGAACTGCGGCGGCGTGGCGAGCGCAATTACTACGAGTTCACGCTGCAAAAGGGCAACGGCGGGCAGGTAGTCGGCACGACCAAGCTTTCGCTGAAAAAGGTAGACACCAAGCGCTTCAAGTACACGATGTTTGTGAACTCGGACGACAAGAATGTCGAGAAAAAGGATAAAAACCTGGACGAGCCGGTACAGTTTTACTCCGGTAAATCGCCTGCCCTGTTTGAGATCGTTGTAAACAACATCAGCAAAAACCAGGTGCGAGGGTATCTGAGCACGCCGAAGAACACACCTGGGCCGATTGCCCTGCCCTAGATTTCGGCAACGCAAATTTCATAAAATTTGGCTAAACCGGATCCACCCATCGCACAGATTCCGCGCGCGATGGGTGGATTTTTGTTGTGAACGCCCGCGGAATGCAAATCAGGGAAGCCGCGTCAGGGAAGCGGCGCGGTTTGCGGTCCCTGGTTGCGTAGCTCGACGGTGACCGTGCTGCCGGGCTTTTTGGTCTTCCAGGCGTCGGCGGTGCGACCCGGAAAGAGCAGGACCAGGGTGCCGGTTCTTGTTTGGCCTGGGTCGATCTCGTCCCCGTCGGCGATGGGGTGGGTGGTTAACGGCGCCAGCGGCGGGAAGATGGTTTGAAGCCGCTTGAGGTCGGAAGCCGCAATGGTACGCACATCCGCCTGCGAACCGTCGGCGAAGACGACATGGGCTGTGGCGCCGCTCACAAAGAGGGGAAGGCGCAGGCGGTCAGTAAGGTTGACCGTCGCGACGACGTAAAGATTGTCCTCACCACCGGCTCCGGCTTCGCCAAGCACGCGCATGCCGTGCGCCGCAGCGCCCTTCATCGCAGCGAGTTCGGTGTGCGGCGCAAAGGTTTGGGTTTGGGTAACGGTGAGGTCCGCCGTTTTATGCGGGTTGAAATAAAAAACAGCTGCAGCAATGGCCGCCAGAACCACCAGAGCAATCAGGACGGCGGGAAGGGCACTGCGTTCGGGGGCAGGAGCGAGCTGCAGATCAGCCATGCTGCTCAGGATAGCGCCTTCGCGCAGCAATCTTTTCCGGTGTCAGGGCCGCGGGCGCAGGGCCGCTAGCAGGTCGTCGACCGATAGGGTATTGAGCAGGTCGCCCGGCTCGAGCCACGCCCGGCGCAGCTGCACGATGCCGTGGTCGATCTTGTCGAGCTCGTCTGTGGCGTGCGCGTCTGTGTTCACGACGATTTTGCAACCGAGCTCTTTGGCGCGGCGCAGGTGCAGGTCCGATAGATCGGAGCGCGCCGGAGAAGCGTTGTGTTCGACCGCGATGCCCAGCTGCGCGGCCACCGGCAGCAGCTGTTCGAGGTCGATGCGGTAGGGTTCGCGTTTGAGCACCTTGCGTCCGGTGGGGTGGCCGAGTATCTGCACAAAGGGGTTTTCGCAGGCGCGCAGAACGCGGGCTGTGACCTCCTCGGGCGTTTGGCTGAAGCCTGAATGAACGCTCGCAATGACGATGTCGAGTTGCGCGAGCGTTTCTTCGTCCAGGTCCATGCGGCCGTCGAGCAGGATGTCGCACTCGATGCCGGCAAGCAGGCGAAAAGGGCGATCGGGTTTGGGATTGGCGGGTTCTTCGGCGAGCCGGCGGCGCTCATAGCGGGCCCACTGCGGGCCGCGGCCAGCAGCGAACTCATCGGCCAGCTCCGCCGACACCTCCCGGATGCGTGCGGCGTGGGCGAGGGCGCGGCGCTCGTCCATGCCATTGGTCATGGCCAGATTTTTGGAATGATCGGTGATGGCGATGTATTCGAGCCCGCGCTCGATGGCGGCCTCGGCCATGGCGCGAATGGAATCGGCGCCGTCGGACTCAAAGGTGTGCATGTGCAGATCGCCGCGAAGATCGCTGCGGACGATGAGGTGCGGCAGGGTGTGGCGGGCGGCAGCTTCGATTTCGCCGCAGTTCTCGCGCAACTCGGGCGGGATGTAGTCGAGATCGAGCGCGTTGTAGATTTCAGCCTCGGTTGCGGCGGCGACGATGTAGTTGTCCTCAAGCCGCAGCAGCGCGTACTCGCTCAGCGTGTAGCCGCGTTTGATGGCGCGCTGCCGCAGGGTGACATTGTGATGTTTGGAGCCGGTGAAGTACTGCAGCGCCGCCCCGTAGCTGGCGCGGGGCAGCAGGCGTACGTCGACCTGCAGATGGTTGCGCAGGGTAAAGCTGACCTTGTTTTGCCCCTTGGCCAGCAACTTGTCGATGAGCGGAAGGGCGGCGACATGCTCGACGGCGGCGGCCACCACGTCGGTTTCGCACGCCGGTCCGGTGACGAGCAGATCGAGATCGCCAACCGATTCACGGCCACGCCGCAGGCTGCCCGCCGGGGTGATGGTTTCGATGCCGGGAAACTGCCGGATGAGCTCAGAGATGCGTTCCGCAAAGTCGCGGGCCGCATCGATGCGGAAGCGTGAGGTATTTCTGCGGTAGTCTTCGATGCCCTTCAGGAGCTTGTCGGTGAACTTTTGGCCCATGCGCGGCAGGGTGAGCAGGTCACCGCGTTTAGCGGCTTCTTCGAGGCTGTCGACGTCGGCCACCCCGAGCGCGGAATACAGCAGCGCGACCGTTTTCGGGCCCATGCCCGGCAGCCGCAGCAGGGTCAGCATGGAAGGCTTGTAGCGGGAAAGCAGCTCTTCGCGCAGGGGTATGGTGCCGGTGGCGACGAGGTCGCGCACGTTGGCGGCCATGCCTTTGCCGATGCCGCCGATGCCAAGCAGGGCTTTCGGGTCGGCATCGGGCCGGGTCAGGGTTTCCAGCTGCGTCGTTTGCTGTTCGACGGCTTCGGCGGCGCGGCGGTAGGAGCGCACGCGAAACGGGTCAGCGCCGTCGATTTCAAGCAGCGCCGCGGTTTCGTCGAGCAAGCGCGCGATAGTAATGTTGTCCATGAGGGTGTCGGTGCTAAGTTACTCAAAAAATTGCGGATGGGTCGTTAAGGCGGTGTCGGTTCAAAGAATAAACGGAGCTCAGGTGAAGGCGGGTTCGGGGCTGGCTTGCTGCCGTTGCGAGTTGTACAGCAGAACGCCGATCAGCGTTTTGCCGTCCTCGATTTCACCGTTGTGGATCATGCGCAGGACCTCGGACAACGGGGTCATGCGGATTTCGATGCGCTCGTCTTCTTCGGGCGCGGCATCGCCGAGGGTAAGGTCTTCCGCCAGCACGATGTTCATCGCTTCAGAAAGAAACCCTGGGCTGGCGTAGTAGCTGGCGTGTTTGGACCAGCGTGCGGCGCGGTAGCCGGTTTCTTCGATCAACTCGCGTTTGGCGGCGCCGATGTATTCTTCGCCGGGCTCGATGCGGCCGGCGGGCAACTCCAGGAGGAACTTGCCGGCGGCGTGGCGGTATTGGCGGATCAGCAGGATGCCGGGATCGGCCGGCTGCGATTTTGTGTCGACCGCGAGCACGACCACGGAGCCATTGTGCCGGACGACATCGCGGCGCGCGGAAACATTGCCGGGTTCCCGGACCTCGTCGCTGGTTACGGAAAAAACCTTGCCCCGGTAAACGGTTTCTGAAGAAAGCACCTCGGCGGTGCCGGAAAGCGGTGTTGGGGTTTCGCTGGCCATGGCCCCACAGTATACGGGGGTGGGCCTGGTAAGGTCAGCAGTGTACGCAACCAGGGCCAAAGTGCAACCAGGGCCAAAGTGCAATGAAGGACCCCGCGAAGTGTTTCTACCCAGGCTAGTGCGTGGCAAACGCAGCGGATGGCGCATCGATCGAGGATTCTTCGCTTTCTTTCAGATCCATGCGTTCAATGAGGCCGTTCACGATGGTGTGGACGTGCCACACCTCGCTATCCGAAAGAACGTCGCCGCCGAGGTTTCTTACGAGTTGATGAACCCTGACCTCCGTCTTGCCCCCTTCGCGGTCGAGCATTTCTTTTGGCTCCACATGGGGGTCGAATTCTTTCCACTGACGCATCCAGTACGCCCGGATCTCCTCTTTTCCGACCACACGGCCGCCCTCCGACGCTTTGGGCCAGCTCACATCTTCGCTCATGAGCGCCAGCGCGCCGTCGACATCCCGCCGATTGAAAGCAGAGTAGGCTTGAGCGATGAACGCCTGTGTGTTTGACATGGTCCTCCGTCGTTCTTCTCTTTATGCTCACATCCACGCTTACACAGAAGGGCGCGGCAGCGTGCATCTGAACCGATTTTGCATCAGCGACCCGAGCGCCGCATCCAACAAGGCGCGTAGACGCCCAAACCTACGGTAACGGCCACCGCGCGCAATAGGCGCATGGCGGTG
Organism: uncultured Acidobacteriaceae bacterium; assembly: GCA_964246645.1. GTDB lineage: Bacteria > Acidobacteriota > Terriglobia > Terriglobales > Acidobacteriaceae > Granulicella. The sequence goes on along the minus strand of CAXTRN010000150.1, from coordinate 2,559 downwards.
AGAAAGGCGACATACGCAAGGCAGCTTCTATGCAGGTTGAGTGTTTCCCCATTTCGGCGCTTCCCGGCACCTCGGCACTGTTTCGCGACTATGCGGAAGCGGCAGATGCGCCGACCGTGCAGCGGCTGCGCCAATGGTACCCGCACGATCCGTTTCGCTTGGAATGGGCGCGGTCTGCACCCGTTTTGCCGCTTGCGCATCGCGAGCGCCTGGCCGACGCGCTTCGGGCCCAGACGAAAACCTTTGCTGCCGGCGCGGCGGCGCTCGAAAACATTGATTTGCTGCGTCAGGGCGCAGCCGCGGTGGTCACCGGCCAACAGGTTGGCTTGTTTGGCGGCCCTCTGCTCACCTTGCTGAAGGCGGCGACGGCCATTCGGCAGGCGCAAGAGGCAACCCGGGTCTCCGGTCGTCCCCATGTGCCTGTGTTCTGGCTGGCGAGTGAGGACCACGATGTCGCCGAGGTCGATCGAATCGACCTCCTCAGCAAGGCCGCGGTCGAAAGGATCACAACCGGGCTGCATGCCGAGGGTGGGGCCGTTCCCGCGGGCAGCCTGCGCACCGCCGACCACGTGGAAGCGGCACTGGCGCGGGTGGAGGAGCTGCTCGCGTATGCGCCTATCTGCGAAACGCTGCGCGCAGCCTATACCGATCAGGGGGCTTCCGGCGATCACGGAGCGTACAACGCGACGATGGCCAGTGCGTTCGGCCGGGTGCTGTCACAGGTCTTTGCGGCGCAAGGATTGGTGGTCGTCGACGCGTCGGCACGGGAGTTCCATGCGCTTGGGCAAGCGCCGCTGCGAGCGGCTTTGGAGCATTCCGGAGAGCTCGAAGAAGCGCTGATGGCGCGCTCGAAGGAGCTGGAAGCGGCGGGGTACCACGCGCAGGTGAAGGTTGGACCGGAGATGAGTCTGCTGTTCCTGATCTCGCCCGGCCTGGAAAACGGAGCCGAAGGATCGCCGGAGCGTCGCGCTTTACGGCGTAATGGGGAGGGTGCCTGGAAGGCGGGCAATCGCATTTACAGCACAGGGGAACTGCTGGCGATTTTAGAGACCGAGCCTGAGCGGTTGAGTCCCAACGCGCTCTTGCGCCCTGTGTTTCAGGATGCGATCTTTCCCACCGCCGCCTATATCGGTGGACCGGCGGAGATCGCGTATTTTGCGCAATCCGCGGTGGTATATGAGCGTGTGCTGGGACGGGTGACGCCGGTGCTGCCGCGGTTGTCGGCGACCTTGGTGGAGCCCTCGATTGCCGCGGTCCTGCAAAGGCACGAGGTGCAGTTTCCGCAGTTGTTGGCGGCCAAAACCGCGGAAGAGCTGGCGTTGCGGCTGGGGGCGCGGGCGATGCCGATCGAAGCCAAGCGCAAACTTGCCGAAGCCGGCAACGCGCTCGACCGGGAGCTGGAAGTGATGCTCGCGTACATGGGCGGCATGAGCGCCGATCTGGGCCGTGCCGCCGGGGTGAGCGCCAACAAAATGCGGTACCAGATGAATCGGCTGCGGCGCATGGCGGCACGCTTTCAGGTAGAGCGCGAAACCTCGCTCGGCAAGCAGGCAGCAACGCTGATGCTTCATCTTTTTCCGGAGCAGCACCTGCAGGAGCGCCTACTGGGTGGCGTGTGGTTCCTGGCCCGCTATGGCGACAGCTTGCCGCAACTGCTGGTCGACCACGCAGGGCAAGAGTGCCCGGGCCATCGCGTCATTTTTCTGCCGTAACGCTTGTCGGTATGGCCGCGCCCTGGCTGCAACCTGGCGCTACACTGGCTGCGGAGGCGAAGCGTATGGGCCTGAGCGATCAGCCGTTCGAGGTGACTTGCCCTGACTGCGGGGGTGTGCTGAAGATCGATCCGGTGTCGCGGGGGATCATTGCGCACACAGCGGCGCCGAAGAAGCGGACGTTTGAAGACCTGGGTGAGGCAGCGCGGGCGTTGAAAGAGCAGGAGTCGCGGCGGGATTCCTTGTTCGCGCAGAGTGTGCAGGCGGAGAAGAACCGGGATGGGCTGTTGGAGAAACGGTTTGCCGAGGCGTTGAAGAAGGCGAAGGAGTCGCCGGTGACAGATCGACCGCTTAGGGATTTTGATCTGGAGTAGAAGTAAGCGCCAGCCGTTGTGCTTCTGTCGGGCGAGACGCAGATTCCCTTCGGGAATGACAAACAAGAGAGCGTGAGTGCCGAGCGTTAGGGCACACTGCCCAAGACCTGAAAAGGCCAATCCCGGTAGACTAGACAGGTATGCCGCCGATTCTTAACGCTCAGGGCGTGAGCAAGCGCTTTGGCGCGGTTCCGCTGTTTCAGGATATTTCTTTCGCCGTGAACGATGGCGACCGCATTGGGTTTATTGGGCCGAACGGGGCGGGCAAGTCGACGCTGCTGGCGGTGCTGGCGGGCGAAATTGAACCCGACAACGGCAATTTGGCAGTACGCAAGCGGGCGCGGATCGGATATGTGCGCCAGATTTCAGAGTTTCCGCCGAAGATTACCGTACGTGGGGTCATTGAGCGGGCACAGGAAGCTTCCGGTGTGCCGACAGAGATGCGGGAACAGCGTTTGCGGGAAACCTTGGGG
>CAXTRN010000149.1:0-9047 GCA_964246645.1 uncultured Acidobacteriaceae bacterium | reverse complement strand
GACGCCGAGGGGAACCTCCCAGAAGAGGCATGGACCGCTCTCGACTCCGCAGATGCGATTGTCTTCGGATCACCGACCTACATGGGTGGGCCAAGCTGGCAGTTCAAGCGGTTTGCGGACGCATCCTCCAAGGCCTGGTTCCACCTGAAGTGGAAGGACAAGCTCTTCGGCGGCTTCACCAATAGCGCCAGCCTGAATGGGGACAAGCTCAACACGCTTCAATACTTCGTCCTGCTCGCCGGGCAGCATGGTGGCCTTTGGGTGAGTCTCGCTGTGAAACCTGCGAACGTGAAGGCTTCAAAGCGTGATGACCCGAACCGGATGGGAGCATACCTCGCTCCGATGGCCCAGTGCGATGCAGATGCCGGACCGTCTGATATGTCAGAAGGAGACCTTGAGACAGCTCGCCTCTATGGTATGCGTGTCGCCGAAATATCAAGACGCTTTGCGATAAGCTAGCAACCGGAGCTAGCCGGCAAACCGGGAGTGAAATACCTTGCCGGTTAGCTGGGCTGATAAGGCTTCATAGGGTCTGTTCCCAGATCTGTCTGCCTCATTCGGCAGGGCATTCGTTGCTTAGCACGCGGCGAAAGAATGGCAGATTACACCCTGGATTCGCGTCCGCTTACCCCACAGATCGTGCTCCTCTACCCGGTGGGTACCGGCTGAGGGCAACGATCCGCTTGCTCGTCTAGGCCATTCATCCCAGAGGCGCCAAATCTATCAGCTCCCTAAGTACCGACAAACGCCGTTGTGGGAAGTTGGCCTGGTCTCCCAACCAAGAGACCGGCTGCTCAGGTAACGCTACTTCACATATTGCAACATACCAGGAACTAGCTGCTTAGTTGTTGGCAATGGTCACCGCCTGATGAAGATAGGTGCTGAGCGACAACTGATTGACCATGAAGGCGGCTATATCTTCGCGGCTGATCTTGTGCGCTTTTGCGCCCGTGCCCTTCTGGAAAACGCGTATTGCACCAGTTGGGGCATCGTCCGTCAGAACTGCGGGCCGCAGGATGGTCCAGTCAAGACCGCTGGATTCGACGGCCAACTCCATGGCGGATTTGTCCTTACCCGCGCCTCGGAGAAAGGTGGGTAACAGAAGGCGAACGAAAATCGCCGCGTTATCCTTGCTGTCTCCGACACCCAGCATGGAAGTCGCCAGCAGGCGGCGCACGCCATTGGCCTGCATGGAAGCAATGATGGTTCTCGCCGCGCTGCACTCCAGTGTGGTCTCTTTCCACGGTGTTCTGCCACCGATGGCGTCGATCACGGCCTCTTGCCCCCGCATTGCGGCGTCCACGTCTGCACGTTTTGTGGCATCTCCTTTTACCACCCTCACGTTCAGTGCGCTACCTTTGACGGAACCCCGTACAAAAGCTGTTACGTCATGGCCGGCAGCTGCGGCTCGTTCCACGACAGCCTTTCCGGTCTTACCCCTTGCGCCAAAAACCAGGACTTTCATTCTTCAGCTCTCTGCCGGCTCATGACCGGCTGTTTTTTATGCAAAGGAAGTTGAGGCCGCCACCGAGCGATTGTGAAAAGATTTCCTGGCGATGTTCATGCCTTCGTCAATGCTGGGCTGCAGCACTCCCATCGCCAGTGCTGTCAGTTCTGCCCCTGCGGCCAAGGGCGATCCGGTATCGAACGGAGCTTTTGGGTCGTACTCCATCATGAGCTGCGTCATCTTGGCGATCTGATTACCGCGAAGCTCAGCCAGGAGCGTCAGCCCGAAGTCGATTCCTGCCGTCACGCCTCCTCCGGTGAAGCGGTTGCGGTCAGCAACGACGCGCTCGTGAACGCCTTCCACATTGCCGGTCGCTTCCAGTTGTGGATAGAGCGCCCAATGCGTTGCCGCCTTGTAGCCATCCAGCAGACCTGCGGCAGCGAGGATCACAGAACCGGAGCAGACTGAGGCGATGTAACGGGCCGATTTTCCGCTCTCGGCGAGAAAGGCAAGCACTGCCTTGTCCTGCATCGCAGCGTTGGTACCTAATCCGCCCGGCACGAACAGCACATCCAGGTTCTTCGGACAATCGGCGTAGGTGGTCGTTGGAAGGATCGAGACTCCCGAGTCCGTAAGAATCGGGTCAAGCGTTCCGGCCACAAGGTGGGTCTTAGCGTGAAAGCCAAATGCGGTCTGTGGCCCAACAAGGTCAAGAAGGGTCATGTTCGGGTAGATCAACATGCCGATTTGTAAAGGCGGGACGGTTTGAGCGGTATCAACGAGTGGATTCATTGGTTAGACAATAGCACGACCGTACGTGCTATTGTCTAAACATGACAAGCAACATGCGTGCAGATCGATGAAAGACACCAAGCAACGCATCCTCGCACAGGGGCTGAATCTGCTCACCAGCACGGGCTTCGCTAATGTCACAGTCGGCAGTCTGGCGCAGCGAACCGGTATGTCCAAAAGCGGTCTCTTTGCTCATTTCGGCTCCAAGGAAGATGTCCAGCTGGAGCTGCTCGAGGAAACACACAGGGTCGCAACGGCCACTTTTATTGAACCAGCTTTGCGCCATCCTGCAGGGCTTCGACGCCTACGCGCCGTTGTGCACGGCTGGTTTGGATGGACCGACAAGGCGGGCCTTGAAGGTGGATGTCCGATTGCCGCAGGCCTCTTTGAGTATGACGATGCCCCGGTTGAGGGCCCGGTACGGCAGCGCCTGGTTGCGATGGAGGAACAGTGGCGCATGTTCCTTGGCACGATGACGGGCGAAGCAGTCAAGGCAGGGGAACTCCGCGCCGATCTGGACGTGGATCAGTTCGTTTGGGAGCTGTGCGGAATGTATCTCAACCATCACGTTTCGCATCGATTCCTCCACGATCCCAACGCAAATGCTCGTGCTCAGGAGGCCTTTCGAGGTTTGATCAAGCGCTCGCTCTCTGAGAAAAGAAGAGTTGTCTCTAAAAAGCGCATAGACCGAAGACCAAATCAGCCAGCGAAAAAAGCACAGTGATGCGAACAATCGTTCTGACTGTTGCAGCGGCTACCATCGCTTTCATCATCGATCTTGCGCTCGGAGCTGCCGCAGTGAGGCTGACGCGAGTGCCTCCGGACTTTCCCCCATTCACCCTCCTTCCCATACAGTCAGGGGCAGTGGGGGGCGCACTCCTCGAGAACCGGTGCCAAAGCCGGTTTATGAGACCCTCTCCAGCTTTGCAGGTCGGAGAAACGCTGATACAGCTCGCCAACCGGCCGCCTAAGTCTCTAGACGCGCTGGGAGAAGTTGGCCCTGCCATGGATCTGCGAAGGCCGACGAGCTGCATTCTTTGCAAGTCGATTTGTCGGTCCAACCGGCATGAATGCTTACGGCAGCGCAACGGTACGCGCTTGGCGGAAGTTGCGTCCGCCTCCGAACACCCCAGGGAAGCCCGGGGCGGGGTTACTGACGATAATGCGACTTCATGTGACTGATCTACTGGGCACGAGCAGGCACGTTTGGGGGTGAACAAACGTCATGAACCGACATGACCTGACGGTCTAGAGTTCATGGCGTCTTTGATCGAAGGCCTTTTGAGCAGTCTCTATCGCGGCGTGATGCTCGACCGCCCACCCGTACAGCGCAGCGAACGGCTCTTGCAGCGATCGACCAAGCTGTGTCAGGGAGTATTCAACGGCCACCGGCGACGTAGCGATCACACGACGCGAGATGAGCCCATTTCGTTCGAGTCGCCTGAGCGCTTCCGTAAGCGCCTTCTGAGTGATGCCGTCCAGATTCCGTCTGATCATGTTGAAGCGTTGAGGTTTTTCACAAACAAACGTCAAGATCATCACGGACCATTTATTGGCGACCTGATCGAGAACGGGTCGCACCGTCGGGACAGCCGCCAGCAGCTTTTCACTTGCCACTTGCATAGGTCACCTCATGTATACCTAGGCACCGCAAGGTGCCTTATTGACACTAAGTATATCCAATATACCATCAGAAAGTAGACCGAGGAGGTCGAGTCCATGTCCTTACAGGAAAAGATCACAGTCGTGAACTGCGGCAGCAGTGGAACAGGATTTGCGATCGCAGAACGCCTTACGCGAGAGCCAGGCCGTCATTTGAGCGGTTCTCTCAGTAACCGGTTTTGCGGCCGCGTTGTCGCGCTGGTCATTGCTTCGAGCATGTATTCGCTGCCGTTGGTGATTGCGGAAACCAAGGTGGATGGTGGCTCGTCCACCGTGGCTGTGGCCGGGACTATGAGCGTGTCGGTCATCTCAAGTCAGCCGCACTCGATTCCGAGCGAGATACATGGCACCGCCAGGCTGTTGATTCACACCATGCCCGCCTTCCAAGGAGGAACGACGAAGGCCACCACTCTCCTGTTCTTACCGAACAGCCAGGCACCCGCTGGCGGCTGGCCGATCGTGGGCTGGATCCATGGCACCACTTCGACGGGCAAGAAGGACTGCGCGCCCAGCCTGTCGCCGCAGCTTGACGGCGGCTTGACGCGGGACGGCTTCAAAAGCGGATACACCACGGAAATCGCCAACCTGGTGAACGCTGGCTACGCGGTGGTTGCGCCGGACCTAGAAGGACTGGGTCCAGTAGCTACCGAGCAGTACCCCTACTTCAGCGAAGCGAGCATGGCGCGCTCGATCATTGCAGGCGTCCTCGCCGCGCGGCAGGTGGAGCACAGCCTGTCCGACCGCTGGGTGGTCTTCGGCCACTCGGACGGCGCCCACGGCGCGCTGGGTGTGGAGCGCTATGCCAGCGAGGCGGCGGAACTGACTTTTCTTGGCACGGTGGCAGCGGCACCTTACACATCTGTGCCGGGAATCGGAGCCAATTTCGCGGTAGAAGCTCGAGCCGTCAGTGATCCGGCCACGCTCCTGAACGCTCGCGTCATGGTGCAGATGCAAGGCGCGTTCATGGCCACCGCACTGCTCGCTCACTCACCCGGCTGGGATCCAAGCGCGATCATGGGAGATGATCTGAAGGCTCTGATGCCGGCCTTCCGCGACCAGTGTTCAGTCGGAGCGTTCACCCTAGTGAAGACCGCCGTGGGGACGAAGGGTGACACGTTCCTCGGTCTAAAGCCTGACTGGGCCGGAAACCCCTACATGCACGAGTTCCTCATCACAAATGACCAGGGCGAAATGCAGGATTTCATGCTGCACCGGGCGGCCCTCATCGTGCAGGGAACGGAAGACGGCTTTGTATCGGAGCCTCTGAATACAGCTCTCGCTGCGAAGCTTCGAGACGCGGGTGCGCCACTCACCTACAAGCTCTATCCGGGTGCAGACCATTTCTCGGTACTCACTCAGTCGAACAGCGATGTGCTCGCATTCCTGAAAGCGCGCTTCACTCGCTGATCACCCAGGTTGAACTGAGGACTCAAAATGCCGAAAGATCAAAATCAACAGGTCCTTCTGGTTCGCCGCCCCGTCGGTGAACCGGTCCAGGAGGACTTTTCGATCGTCGACGCAGAGATGCCATCGTCGCCGTGCGAAGGCCAGACGCTTTTACGAAATCTTTACCTGTCCATCGATCCTTACCTGCGTGGCCGCATGCAGGAGCACAGCGACTCCTATGCAAAACCATTCGCGCTCGGAGAGCCGATCGAGGGTGCAACGCTGGCGAAGGTTCTTGACTCGCGCCACGAAGGCTTTGCGCCCGGAGATCTGGTGATCTCTAATTCTGGGTGGCGCACCTTCGCCCTATCCGACGGCCAGGACCTGCGACGCGTCCCCTCGGAGGTAGAGCATGTCACACATGCGCTCGGCGTGCTGGGCATGACCGGTTTCACAGCCTGGTATGGACTTCTCCAGATCGGCAAAGCTGTGGCGGGGGAGACAGTTGTGGTCGCCGCCGCGAGCGGTGCCGTAGGCTCGGTAGTAGGGCAGATCGCCCGACTCAAAGGATGCCGAGTCGTAGGAATCGCCGGTGGCGGCGAGAAATGCCGCCACGTGGTCGAGGAGTTGCGTTTCGACGCCTGTGTCGACCACCGCGATCCCGGCTTCGCCGTACACCTGGCCGAGGCCGTGCCGGCAGGAGTTGACATTTATTTCGAGAATGTTGGAGGTGCGGTGTTCGACGCCGTCTGGCCACACATGAACCTGCATTCCCGCGTCCCGGTGTGTGGCCTGATCGCCGGTTATAACGCGACGGCAACGACCGCCGGCCCAGACCGACTGGCCCCCGTCGCCATGACGCTGATCACCAAACGCATCCTGATGCAGGGTTTCCTCAATGGCGACCATGTGGAGGACCACTTCGCTACCTTTCAGCGCGAGGTCGGCGCCTGGGTGGCCTCCGGCGACATCCATGTCCGGGAGGACATCGTGATCGGGCTTGAGAAAGCGCCCGAGGCGCTGCGACGGGTGCTGAGCGGCCGCAACCTGGGCAAGACGCTCGTCAAATTGAACGATTCATCCGTTGCTGCAGGGAGCCGTTCATGAACCGCAGGCAAGCCATCGTCGGTGGTGCAATCTCCATCCTGGGTTGCCGACCGTTATTCTCATGGGCCGGCGCGGACAGCCATGGGGAGTTCCGATCAGGCGAGGTGCATACCGACCGTCACCAGACCGCCTACATTGAATGCGGTCCTGCCTCGGGACCGCTGCTGATCTTTCTTCACGGCTTCCCCGAACTGGCGATCATCTGGAAGGCCCAGATGACCTATTTCGCCGAGCGAGGTTGGAGGTGCGTGGCGCCCGACATGCGTGGCTATGGAGGATCATCGGCCCCGACCGATGTCGCCGATTACACCGTCCGCGAGATTTCTACAGACATGGTGGAACTGCACCAGGCGCTTGATTCACGGCCCGCGGTCTGGGTGGGGCACGACTGGGGCGCTCCCATTGCATGGGCCATGGCCTCGAACTACCCGGAAAGATGTCGTGGCGTCGTCGGCATGAGCATCCCCTACGAGCCGAGGGGACATGCTCTGCCGAACCTCGTGCCCCTAGTCGATCGACAGATGTACCCCGTTCAAACCTACCCTGTCGGCCAGTGGGACTACTGGCTCTTCTATCGAGAACGCTTCTCGTTGGTGCGGCGAGATTTCGAGCGAGATGTTCCGGGCACGATCAACGCGCTTTATCAGCCCGGTAAGCCCAAAGATGTGGAGAAACCCTCTCCAACGGCAAGTCTTCGCCGGGAGGGCGGTTGGTTCGGAGCCACGCACGTTCCTCCATCGCTCCCCCGCGATGCGCGGCTCCTATCGCAGGCCGACTTCCAGACCTTCGTTGCGACATTCCAACGCACGGGATTCATGCCTGCAGTCGCCTGGTATCTCAACGACGCCGCCAACCTGAATTTCGCCGCGCACGCGAAGAACTTCGGACGGATCGAATTGCCCGCTCTGTTCATCGGCGCTTCCTACGACCCTGTGGATGAGACGGTTCATAGCCGGCTCGCCGAGCCGATGCGCCTCAATTGCGGCGACTTGACAGAGGCAATGCTGCCGAGCGGCCACTTCGTGATGCTGGAAAAGAAGACCGAGGTCAGTGAGTTGATCGCCCGCTGGCTCGCAATCAAGGTCAAGTAAGCATCCTGTCCGCGCGCACCGCCACGGCGTAAACTGCACACGCCTCGGACCGGGGTGACGAGATCACCAGAATGTGCGGGTTCCGCTTCAGAGGCTTTAATCCAACGATCCCATGTTGCCATAGCGCTGACGGCGTAGGTGATGGTTTCCTTTGTTTGCCGCTCTCAACTACGGTACCGAGAACGCCTCTCACGCCATTTGAGCAAGCTGGCATATCTCCAAAGCGTCACGGGACGTCAAGTTCCGCCTGTGCGACTTCTCAAGACGAATGCGCAAGCACGCTGGGGCGAAAACGATGTGCCGCCTTTCTGTAGGCGAACGTCACAGCTCTAAGTCGAGTGTTTTCCCAGCTTGTGATTGTCAGACTTTGTGTTCGCAGCTCGACCCGTTTCACGATGCGTTTCGACAATCCTTGCAGGAGTCATTCCGAAGAAGCGTTTGAAATCACGGCCAAACTGGGATGCGCTGCTGTAGCCCACCCTCGTTCCAGCGGAGCCCGCAGTGACGTTCGAACTGAGTAACAGAGATTGCGCTTTATGCATTCGGACCGCTTTCACGTACTGGATGGGTGAGGTGGAGGTCACTCGTTTGAAGTGAAGATGGAACGCCGACACGCTCATTCCCGCATGCCGTGCAAGCTCCGCAACTATCAATGGCCGACCGTACTCATTGTGGATACGTTGAAGCGCACTGAGAATCTGCGCGAACGCTCCATCTACGTCCAACATCGCTCTAATCCCATCTCCCCCTGGACCTTTGAGAACGAGATAGATGAGTTCTCGTACAGTCTGATCCCCAAGCACTCGCGCGTCGTCCGGCGAGATAGCCGCCTTGAGTAGCCGGGTGAGCGCACTCGATAGTTCCTCATCAAGCGTTGCGGTCAGTATGGCTTTCGGGTTGAGACTCCGCATGGTGTTCAAGTCGTGCATCTCCGACAGGATACTCAGAACGACTTCTCTTCTTAAGCGGACCACCACAGAAAGCAAGGGCTTGGCCTGGTTTGCTTCGATGACGCATTCGAAAGGTATAGGCGCGGAGAGCACCAGCACCGTCCTCGGCTCATAATCTAATTTAAGACCTCCCAGGTAATCGACTTTCCTGCCTTGGACGACAAAGATGATGCTGGGTTCATAAACAACGGGACTTCGCGGAGTGGATCTGCTTCGACGCAATACAGTCACATCGGCGACGAGCGTTTGGTTGTACCCTTCGAGCGGCGTGAGGCGAACGGCTAGGCTGACTGCCTCACCGTAGACCAGTCCGGTTTGCTCAGTTCCTCTACTGTTTGCCATTCAGTGCACTTAGAGTGCAGCAGCAGCTCTCCAGTCGCCCATGCGGAAGAAAGAAGCCGCCCACGTCAGTAGCTTTAGGCTAAGATCCTGTAGCCTTCAACCAATCTCGCCAACTTTCTGCACATCTACTCCCTTGATGGCCTTCACAGCCGGAGGCCCTCTGCAAGCAGTTCTGGGATGTGGAGAAGTCCAAGAGCGCTTGCCGCAGCGATTTCGATCAGCGGCTGTAAACCATAATCGAACGGCCGAGGAACAGGCGCCGGCCACAAC
>CAXTRN010000148.1:3095-9131 GCA_964246645.1 uncultured Acidobacteriaceae bacterium | reverse complement strand
CCCTTGTTTGGCGGGGGCAGGCTTGGTGGAGGGCAGTTCCGGGTCGGTGACCTGGATCGGCGTGCCGGCCATGGGCGCGGGCGCACTGTTGATGTTCACCATGGGACCCCAGATGGTAATCCCGCCCTTATCGATAGTGATGTGGCTGCCGCCGACCTTCAGGTTGAGCGCCGTTCCTGCCTCGATCACCAGGTTCGCGCCGGCCTTGATATACATCTGACCACCGGCGTCTACCGTGTAGTTCGAATCGATCTTGTGCTCTGCGGTGCTTTGCGAGTGTACGCAATGGTCGCCGGCCATCTTTTCCAGGAGCTTGCCCTGGTAGGTCATGTTGGTATCGCTTTTGTGCAGCAGCTTTAACGTGCTGCCGAGCGTGAACTCCGAAGTTTGATCGATGAAGTGTGTCTGGTTCTGGTCGATGTTGATGCTTTGGTTTTTGACCACATGCACCGAACGATCCGCCGACACGGTGATGGACTCATTGTTGCCGACCGTGCGCGTGTTATTGACCTCAACACTGGTGTTGAAGTCGCGCTCGGCATGCATGACGATCTGCTCGGCACCCATCTTGTCTTCAAACCAGAACTCATTGGCATTCGCGGCCGTGCCTTGCAGCGAACTGCGGGTCAAAATGCCCGAACGCGTGCTCATCTCCGAAGGGCTGAACTTCGGTTGATTGACGCCGTTATAGGCCGAACCCATGATGATCGGATCATCCGGGTCGCCGTTGAAGAACGAAACCAGCACTTCATCGCCCTTGCGCGGCCAAAAGTAGGTGCCCCAGCCACTGCCCGCCCATTGTTGCGCCACGCGCAGCCAGGTGTTGTCGAGCGTATCGGCCTGCACGCCGCGGTTCCACAGGAACTGCACGCAAACGCGGCCGTTCTTGTCTACGCTCAGGTCCTCGCCTTTGGGAGAAACCACCACCGCCGACTGCATGCCCTGGATGTTTGGCTTGGGGGTGTCGGCAACGGGAGTGAAGATGCGTGTCGCTTCGATGGCTTCGAAGTTGTTGGTGTACCCGCCTTGGGCGCCGCTGCCGTCGCTTTGGTAGGGCGGAGACTGTTCCGCGGAATGCATGATTTTTGTGATCAAAAAATCAGTTGCCCAATCAGGGCGCGGATGATCGAGCGACAAGGTCGATGCCGGGTACAACGCGCGCGAGATAGATGAACCACGGTAGAGCTTGGAATCCACATCGGTGGCGTCGCGCTGCGCTTCCATGCTGGCCGGGGCGCCCGCAGTGGGGGTCAGCTGTTTGCTGAGGCCTTTGAAGTGCGCCGCGCCCGCCGCTGGGTAGGTGTATTGCTCAAACGCATTTTTACCGCCGGGGCCAGGCTGCGTGCTGTTCAGCGAAGCCACTTCGAACGCTTTGTGGCCGCGCCAGTCATAATCGCGACGCAGGTGCTTGCCGGCGACCATGGCATCGGTTAAGCGAAAATCCGTGACAATCGGCCGGTAAAAGACCTCGTGATCGCCCTCCTGCGAACTGTATTCGACATCAAAGCTGTCTTCCGCGTAGCCGTCGCGCGAGTTCGCAAACGTAAGAATGTGCTTGCCGGAGGTGGAATGATCGAACCAGTAAAAAATACCGTGCTGCTCGGCGATACGGCTGATGAAATTGAAGTCCGACTCGTTGTATTGCGTCACGTAATCGGACGCCGTGAGGGGGCTGCCCCCGGGACTGCTGCCCTTGGTCTTGTCCGCAATGGAAAGGCTGTACGGCTCCAGAACTTTCTGGATGACCTCCATCGGCTTCATGTTCTGCAGGCAGCGGCAATCGGCGCCGAGCGTGGCCTGCCAAAGCGCCGGTACCAGCCGAATGGTGTAGACGTCAAAGTCCGTGTACGTCCAGTTCTGCTCCACCGAACCGATGATGCCGTTGATCCAGCGTGGATCGTCGGTACCCAGCGGCTGTAAAGTAATCGTCGCGTTCTTCCCGAGAATGTCCTCGGGTTTCACCGGCGGGCCACCCTGCGGCAGCAGCAATTGGGCGGTGAAGTCGAATAAACGCGAGATACCCTCAACGCCTTGCACCGACTGAAGGAGCAGCGCGTCGGCGGGCAGACCCACACAACTGAACTGCATCAACCGGCCGGTTTGGGTAACGGTGGCCATCAACAAACTCCCTTTCCTCGATTCGCTGCTGCTTGGAACTGCGTGTACCTCGATCGACCTTATCCTTTGCTAATCCTGTGCTAATTCGCGGCAACGAGCGCGGGAACTTCACCCCACGCGTACGCCATCTTCCCATCCCTCACGGAAATCTCTACCCGCTCGATCGGATTGCCGGCAGCAAGACGGCCCAGAATCTGCCGAGACATTTCCGGCAACATCGTATTTGAAAGGATGTTGTCCACGTTGCGGGCTCCGCTTTCCACCTCGGTGCAGCGGCGGGCGATCTCATCAAGCAACGACTCATCGTAGACCATCGCGACGTGGTGCGTCTCGCGCAATCGGCGCTCAATCTTGCCCAGCTTCAGCTCTATGATCTTTTTCAGATTCTCATCGCGCACCGGGTAATACGGCACCAGAAGCAGGCGGCCCAGAAAGGCCGGTTTGAAAATCTTGTTCAGCTCGGGGCGCATGGCCGCGAGCAGGCCATCCTCATTCGGCATCGTTTCGGGATCAGCGGTCAGGGTCATCAGGGTGTCGGTCGCGGCGTTGCTGGTCAGAATAATAATCGTGTTGCGAAAGTCTATCTCGCGCCCTTCACCATCTTCCATACGACCTTTGTCGAATACCTGAAAAAAAAGTTCCAGTACATCAGGATGTGCTTTTTCGACTTCATCCAGAAGAACAACGGAATACGGGCGTCGCCGGACCGCCTCCGTCAACACGCCGCCTTCCCCGTAGCCCACATAGCCCGGGGGCGAGCCCTTCAGCGTGGACACGGTGTGCCCTTCCTGAAACTCCGACATATTGATGGTGATCATGTTCTTTTCGCCGCCATAAAGAAGATCGGCGAGCGCAATGGCAGTCTCCGTTTTGCCGACGCCCGACGGTCCCACGAGCATAAACACGCCCACCGGCTTCACCGGATCATCCATATTCGCGCGCGAAGTAATGATGCGCTGCGCAATCGCGGAAAGGGCATGATCCTGCCCGATGACACGCTTGCGCAAGTGCTCGTCCAGCGTCAGCACCGTGGCGATCTCGTCCTTCATCATCTTGCCGAGCGGGATGCCGGTCCAGGCGCTGATCACTTCGCCGACAATCTGGGCATCGACCGCCACGCGCATCATGCCGGTTTCGCCCTGCATGTCGATCAACTCCTTTTCCAAAGCCGACAGGCGGTTTCGCGCACCGTCCGGAGCCGCGGCGCCCTCGGTATCGGCTTCTTCCAGCGTCGTTTGCAGTTCGCGGATTTCAGTGACGATCGTTTTTTCCTTCTCCCATTGCGCTTCAAGCATCTCCTGCTCGACTTTGCTGTCCTCGAGCAGGCCATCGATTGCGCGCAGCCGTTCCAGGTGATCCGCGCCCACCACGGCCTCGCGGGTAAGGATGCGCCGTTGCACCTCCAGGGAATCGATACGGCGGGTCACGTCTTCAAGCGTCGGCGGCTGCGAGTTTTGCCCGAGCGAGAGTCGCGCGCACGCCGTGTCAAGCACGCTGACGGCCTTGTCCGGCAGCTGCCGGCCGGCAATGTACCGGTGCGACAGCTTCACCGTGGCCACGATCGCTTCATCCAGAATGCGCAGGTTATGGTGCTTTTCCAACGCGCCCACGATGCCGCGCAGCATCGTGCAGCAGACCTCTTCGGTCGGCTCTTCCACCTTGACCACCTGAAAGCGACGCGCAAGTGCAGGGTCCTTCTCGAAGTACTTCTTGTACTCGGACCAGGTGGTCGCGGCAATGGTGCGCAGTTCCCCGCGAGCCAACGCCGGTTTCAGCAGATTCGCCGCATCGTTCTGGCCAGCCTGCCCTCCTGCGCCGATCATCGTGTGCGCCTCGTCGATGAACAGAATGATCTTGTCGGTCGAAGACTTCACCTCGTTGATCAGGCCTTTGAGGCGGTTTTCGAACTCGCCTTTTACGCTGGCTCCCGCCTGCAGCAGCGCCAGATCGAGCGAATGCAAATGCACGCCCTGCAGGGCAGGCGGCACATCACCTTCCGCGACGCGGTTCGCAAAGCCTTCAACGACAGCAGTTTTGCCCACACCCGCCTCGCCGGTCAGGATGGGGTTGTTTTGCCGGCGGCGCATCAGAATGTCGATCATCTGCCGAACTTCGCTGTCGCGTCCAAGCACAGGATCGATCTTGCCGGCTTTGGCGTTCGCAGTCAGGTTCACGGTGTATTGATCGAGAAACGGAGTCTTACCCGCCGTTGTCGCCGGACCGGTGCCGTTCGCCCCAGCCGCGCCCGGCCCAGCCGCGCCCGGCTGAACCGAACCCATCGCCGCGCCGGAGACAAGCGCGGTTTGGCGTTCGCGCGACGTTCCTACAATGTCGTAAAAGTCCTTGCGCAACCCTTCGGGCTCTATTTTGCGGAGTTCCCCGGTGCTTTCGCGAACCACGCGCGCCAGTTCTTCATGGGACAGCAGCGCCAGCAGCGTCAGCCCGGTGCGGACCGAGCCGGCATCGAACTCGATCGAGGCAAGCGACCAGGCCTCCGCCAACATTTTAACCAGCGTTGGCGAAAAAGCCGGCGACCGCGCATTGCCGCTCTTCAACCTGTCGAGCGCCCGCTGCAAATCGGCGGTCAATCGCGAGGCATCGACGCCATAGTGCCGCAAAATAGCGGCGATATCGTTGTCGCTCGCGTCCAGCGTTTTTAGCAGGTAGTGCTCGATCTCGATATCGTAGTGCGCACGCGAAACGCAAAGCCCGGCTGCTGCTTCGAGCGCGCCGCGGGTGGTGTCATTCAGCTTGCCGATCAGTGACTTCAAATTCAGACTCACGTAATTTCAATCCCTTCGTAGCGCCTGCAGGCGGTGCTTTGCGAAATCATGTTTGCGGAACGTGCTTACATTTCCTGGCCGGCCACGTGCTGCGTGGCGTTTTGCGTGTGGGCCGAGTTTACGTGAGAAGAAAGACGGCGTCACCGGGATTTATCAGCAGCGGCTTGGTCTTCAACCAACTCACCAACCCCAGCCGGGGCTCGCCGTCGCCGCGCAAACCCAACTCCACAGCTGGCGCCTCCACGCGCTCCAGAATCAACTGCACTTCAGCCTCATATTGACCGCCGGAAAAAAACTTCACCCACCCTTCCAGGTCGTGGTGCGCGCTATGGCCGGGTAAGAAACTGAGGTACTGCGCAAACGGCATCGGTCCCAACGAAATACGTATCCGGCCATGGTGATCCCACACCTCGGTGCCGACCACGGTTGCGGTTCCCAGCCGTTCGCTCAGCCGTGCACTGCCCTCCAGCACGGATAAATCGTTGGTCGGCAGCGAGCGCCACGTGCCCGCGAACTGCTCGACAGCGACCGGCACACCGAAGTAATCCTCCAGCAACTGTTTCAGGGAACTCGCCGTGCGCACATGCCTGCCCAGCAGACCGGCGTAGGAAAGGTAGGCGCGATTCGGCAGCGGTGTGCGTTCGCGCAGGCCCGCCGTTCCCAGGCCGAGCAGGTCCAGCAGGCGCGGAGAAAGCGTGTCGGTCCCTCCCGCCTCGAAACCGAGAAAGAAGCGATACTTCTCCCAGCCTCGGTAAAAGAGTGAAATGAGCCGGTGATTGAATAAATCGAAAAAATCAGCCATGGCCCGGTCCTTGTTTCGCAGCAGCAACAGCAGATGCTCGGTATAGGCATGCGGCAGAACCGACACGGCGGCGGCAATGCCCATGAACTGCACCACCAGCCGCAACTGGCCATCGGCGCCGCGATCGAGCGAATACAGTTGGCTCGGTGGAAAGGCCAATGTCGGTAGCGCGGAAAAGCGTACAGCCTCCTGGCCGGGAGCGATGAAATACCCTACCGCCACGCGCTCAGGCTCCATTCGCTGCAACAACCGCACGGCCTGGAAGAACTCGACGCGAAAGGGTTCTTCCTCCAGCATGCGTCGTAAACGCGTGAACTGCGCTTCGTGAGCGCG
>CAXTRN010000148.1:0-2995 GCA_964246645.1 uncultured Acidobacteriaceae bacterium | reverse complement strand
ACGCTGTTTCCCCGGTTGTTTCCCCGGCTGCGCCTTCGGTCGCGATCCGGCCAGCGACGGGGGAAGGCTGATCCCCGGCTAAAGCAGTACCTGTGTTCCGGCTCGGGCTGGCCATGTATGCATCGGCTCCTTTCGCAGATTCGAACGCGCCGTCAGCTGCGCAAAGCTGTTCATAGACGCATACCCCGCCAGAAAACGGTCCAACACGGCGCTGAACAGGAAAGCGCTGCCGCCGGTGAATTGCTGTTCGTCCAATTCGATCTCGACGGCGGTGCCGCGCGCGGGCGCCAAGCCGTAGTCGGAGGCGACCATCGCAAAATGCGGCTCCGTCCGCACGCGGCTGATGGCGCCGATCTGATGCTCCAGGAAATCCGACTCCGTAAAATTATGCAGGCGCAAAATCTCCTGCAACGCCCCGCGGCCTTCTTCGCTCAGCGATAGATAGTTCAAGGAAAGCTGCGAAACCAGCCGCCAAAGCTGGCCTTTGGCCCGTGGCGGATCATACGACGGCGTCGGCCGGCGCAGCGCCGTGACAATTTTGGCCGCACCCGCGCCCACCGCTTCAAAATCCCCTTCCGCCGCGCCAAACGTGAGCCGCGAAGGCAGGTCGAAGTTCGTGCACGTGCAACGCACATTCAGCACATCGGCCGCCGGATGCTGAAAATGACCATTCACATCCACCACCGAAACTTCGATCGTTGACGGTCTGCGCTCGCCGAACTCGTTCGTCTTGCGCGTCGCGCTCCAAAACACCCCCGCCGACTCCACGCGGCTCTGGTGGCGAAAGCTCAGCAGCGGCTCCAGGGCAACCGACTCGCGCATCTGCGGATTGGTCGCAATCACCTCGTCCACCGCGTAAATTTCCATCACCTCGGCCTGCCGCGCGTCCGGGGTCACGGGATAGGCCGCGCGGGTTTGTGACAGCAGAATGGGCTCGGCGCTGCGGCGAAACAGGTTGATCGCCGGTGTGCAGCCCAGCCGAAACGTGCGTTCGTTCACCCCCAGCTCCAGCACCTGCTGGCGGTCCGGGCGTTCGAAGCGCGAAAATAGCAGAACGAGGTCCACCTCGCTACCGAAGCCGCCATCTTCGAGTAGATCCAGCCCGTCGATGTCGACAAAGAGGAATTTCTCAGGAAAGGTGAAGTACTCCTGTAAAAGGCGGTGACCGTCCACCGAGCGGCGGTCGAAAGGCAGCAAAGACTCGTCCGGCCCGAACCCGGCCATGCTCACGCAGGACGGGTCGAGCGACAACACACGGTTGGGCTGGGCAGGGTCGCGCAACTGCACCTCAATGCAGTTCACGGCCAGCAGCTCATACAGCGGGTACACCACCCCGGGGTCGCCTGAAAGAAAAAAGCGCAGCTTCTGCAAACCCAGTCCGGCAAAAGACACGTCCGGCAGGCAGCTGAGCCGTAAACGCGCGGCAGCCACAGCTGCGATTCCCACGGTAGGGCGCGCGGGCTGCTGCAACCGCCCCGGCTGCCGCCATTCTGCTTCGGAGACTCGCATCGGCCACAGGGCCACGTCGTAAGCGGTACGGAAGCGGACCGGCATGCCGTCGACGGTGTGATGGCTGACGAGTGCGGTTTCTTTCGGAATGATCGCGCCCGCCGTCTTTTTGCCCAGCGTGGGATCGGGTTGGCATTCCACCACCGTCATCGCCGGAATCGGCCGCAAATAGCTGGGATAGATCAGGTTCAGCAGCGATTCCGTGAGTTGCGGAAAGTCATCGTCGAGCCGCCGGTGCACCCGCGCCGCCATGAACGCGAATCCTTCAAGCAATCGCTCCACGTGGGGGTCGCCGCAGGTATCCGCGTCCAGCAGCAACCGCCCAGCCACGCGCGGGTAGCGGCGCGCGAACTCGCCCCCCATCTGGCGCAGATAGGTCAGCTCCCGTTCGTAATACTCCAGCAGCTCTTCACGCATAGGCTCGGCCTACTTCACCTCGTACTCGCCGTTGGTGATTTCCAGTACGGTATCGAAGCTGATATCTTCCTCTCCGGTTTCAAATTGCAAACAGCCCTCGATGTGGAACCGCAAACTACGGGCGAGCGCATCGGTCTGCGTCAGGGTTACGTGCGGCTTGTGGATGCGCGGCTCGTAGGTCCGCACCGTTGTAAGAATCGCCATTAACAGCGCTTCGGGGTCCTTGCCTGCGTTCGAAAACTGCGTCAGGTCCGGCAATCCGTAATTCAGCACAGAAGCCAAAGCCAGCGGCCGCCCTTCCAGTCCATCCATATGGGGTTTGCGGCTGTTGAGCAGCCATTCCACATCGCGCTTGATGCCTTCGCGATACATCCGCAGCGACGCATGCCGCGTGGTCGGCCAGTCGTCGGTTTGCACCAGCCGATCCAGCAGGGATTGCGTTACGGGCGTTTCGGCCTTGGGGCGAGCCATCCTCGGTGCTTCCTTTCACGTCAGCGGCGCACGCTGAGGGCGGCTTGCGGGTCGAGCCGGCAAAGGCGCGCAAAAATGACCTCACGGTCTTCCGCCGCCCCTTTTTTCTGGTCAAGGCAACGCAACAACAAACTCAGTGGTTGCGCCAACAGTTCGGCCGATTCCCAGCTTTCGAGCGAACGCCGCTCCATCTCCGCGGAAAGGTCCGCCAATACGGGATAGGCCACCGCCGCGTGGTCGGCCGCCAGGCAAAGTTGTGCCATCTGCACCCGCCGCTGAAAGCGCATGCGTCCGCTGGGTTGTTGTTCGGAATCGCGGACCACAAGGCTGATGGCTTCGCCGGCACGGCCCTGTTTCAACAATCCCAACGCCGTTTCATACACATCCGGTGGTCCGGTCACCGGAGCCGGGGTCGCGGGTGGCGGCGTGTAGGCGGCCGGCTCAGGTTCGTTCTGCGTTGTGGGCTCCCCTGCCATGGATTCTTCGGGGAGCGCGGCGGCCGGTTCGGGCGGCAACACCTCGGAGTTGATCCACTGCTGCGTTTCCGCATTCGCCGCGTGCGTGTCGTCATCCAGGGTGGCTTCCCGCAGCATCGGGC
>CAXTRN010000147.1:0-9289 GCA_964246645.1 uncultured Acidobacteriaceae bacterium | reverse complement strand
GGGCAGGGTGGCCCGATCGACTTTGGCGGCTTTGATTTTTCGAACTTTGCCGGGGGTGCCGAGAACAGCGGCGCACGGGGGACCACGGAAAGCGCCGGTGGCTTCGGTTCCAGTTTTCGCGACATCTTTGGCGGCATGTTCAACGGCGGGGCCGGCCGGCAGCCGCGCGGTCCGCAACCGGGAACCGACCTGGAATACCAGGTCGAAATCGACTTCTGGACGGCCATCCATGGCGGGGTGACGCGCCTGGAGATTCAGCGGCAAGAGCCGTGCGGCACCTGCAAGGGTGCGGGCGCGGTCGGCAAGCCGATGGATTGCCCGGAATGCCAGGGCTCCGGAAAGGTGACGCAAACAGCGGGGCGGATGAAGTTCGAAGTGCAGTGCCCGCGATGCGGCGGCTCCGGCAAACTGCAAGGCACGTGCCCGACGTGCGCCGGTGCCGGCGTGATCACGCGGCGGGAACCGTTGGAGTTTCGTATCAAGGCCGGCACACGGGACAGCCAGCGGATACGCTTGGCGGGCAGAGGCAACGCGGGAACGGAGGGCGCACCCTCGGGCGACCTGTACCTCATCATCAAAGTAGGTCCGCACAAGCTTTTCCGGCGCGCGGGCGACGATCTGCAGGTCACGGTGCCGGTAACGGCGATGGAAGCAGCACTGGGCGGCCGTATCGATGTACCGACGATCGATGGCGACGGCACGCGTCCGGGCCGGGCGCAGCTTAAAATTCCGCCGGGGACGCAAAGTGGGCAAAAGCTGCGCATGCGGGAAAAAGGAGCGCCGGTAGCGGCGCGCGAAGGCCAGCGGGGCGATCAGATCGTGGAGATCAAGATCGTTGTGCCCAGGGTGCAGGATGAGCGCTCCAAGGAGATCCTGCGTGAGTTGCAAAAGCTGAATCCGGAAGACCCGCGTGCGGAGATGCTGAACGAGGCCTAATGATAGCGATGTCTGCGGTCATGCCTTCGATCATGCCTTCGGAAGAAGGTACTCGTTTGTAAGGCCGTTCAGCCATTGGAGCGTTTCCGGGAAGACGCCGGCAAACCGGGCGCCGAGCCAGGCCTGTGGTGTGATGGTAATCTCCGCGCGGCCCTGGGCGACGGCGGTGTAGATGCGTTCGGCGGCATGGCGGGCCGTGGTGGCGACGCCGGGCGTTTTGGCGCAAAAGTCGAACCAGGTGCGTTCGGCGGCGGCGTTGCCGAGGAAGTGGGCGTGATCTTCGCCGCCGGTGCGCATCAGGCCCGGGCAAACGGTGGTGACGCGGACGCCTTTGCCGCGCAGTTCGGCATGCAAACCTTCGGAAAAGCCGGTGAGGGCGAACTTCGCGGCAGAATACGGCAGCATGTGCGCAACGGCAAATTTGCCGCCGATGGAGGAGATGTTCACGATCGCGGCTCGCCGCTTCCAGCCGGAAAGCGGTGCCTGGGCGGTGAGGCGCGGCAGCGCGGCCAGAGTGGTATGCAGGGCGGCGAGGAAGTTGACCTGCAGGGTGTGTTCGAAATGAGCGGCGGTCATGGCTTCAACAGGTCCAACCTCGATGACGCCGGCATTATTGACAAGCACATCGAGGCGACCGAAACGCGCAAAGGTTTCCTCGATGGCGCGCCGGCACGCGGCGGGGTCGGCAAGGTCTGCGGCGACGAGATGGATCCTTGCTGGTGTGAGGTGCGCGTGCGTGGCAAGCAGGTCGGCCTGTGCCTGTTGAAGCTCGACGAGGTTGCGCGAAACGAGCACCAGGCGCACCGGCCGTTCCGCAAAGCGCGAGGCGATGGCCCACCCTAAACCGCGGGAACCGCCGGTGACCAGAACGACTGCCTCTGCGGGTGGCGGCGTGGCCAGCAGAATGCGCGGAAGGAAAATAGCCGCGGCGGTGACGCCGACCGATGCGGCGGCGAGGGCAAGCAAAGATGAAGGGCGACGAGCCATGGCAGGTTTGGATGCGATGCGGCAGGAGCGTGTAACGGGACGGTGCGGGAAGTTTTCGGGACCTCAACACGGCATGCGGGCCTGCGCTATGTGGAGCGCTCGATGTGGCCGCGTGTCACTTAGAGTTGGAAAGGGTAGTGAAACGAAGGCGGACGGACCATGACAGTCGATCTTCTGCTTTGACCGAAACCTAATCCAAAGCGAACCGCACAGGAGCACATAACTCAGTATGCCTTTATCGATGAACGCCCAATCCAGCCTCGGCGGCAGCTTCACCTTTGCCGGATCCAAGCTCACCGTGAGCCGCATGGGATACGGCGCGATGAAGCTTGCGGGCCCCATAGTGTACGGTCCGCCCCGCGACAGAAATGCCGCCGTCCTGATCCTGCGGGAAGCAGTCGCGGCCGGGGTCAATCACATCGACACGGCTGATTTTTACGGCCCGCATGTGACCAACGAAATCATCAAGGAAGCGCTTTCTCCTTATCCGGAGTCGCTTGTTCTGGTCACCAAGGTGGGTATCAAGCGAGGTGCGGACAAGGGTTGGCATCATGCGTTTTCCCGACAGGAGATCACGGAAGCCGTTCACGAAAACCTACGCAACCTGGGGCTGGAACGGCTCTCGATCGTCAACCTCCGCGCGCCCACCTCCGATGTCGAGCACAAGGAATCACTGGAAGAGCCCTGGAGCGTGCTCGCCGAATTGCAACAGCAGGGACTGATCCAGCACCTCGGCCTGAGCGGCATCGTTCCAGAGCAAATGCCGCGGTTGCAGGCGATTGCGCCCGTGGTTTGCGTGCAGAATGTCTTCAATATCGCCGATCGTTTCGACGATGGATTTGTCGATGATCTCCATCGGCAGGGTATCGCGTATGTGCCGTTCTTTCCGCTGGGCGGCTTCAAACCGTTGAAGGCTGCAGCGCTCGACGCCATCGCGGCCTCGCTGGGCGCGACGCCCATGCAGGTGGCGCTCGCGTGGCTGTTGCATCGGTCGCCCAATCTTTTGCTGATTCCCGGCACCTCCTCTGTGGTGCATCTGCGAGAAAATCTGGACGCCGCGTGGCTCGCTCTGCCAACCGATGTGCAGGAACAGCTGGACAGCCTCGGCGGCGAAATCCGATGGAAGGCGCTGCATCGCTAGAAACGGCAGCGTTGGTAAAGCAGCGCCGGTATAAAGTGCAGCATCGAGCAGCATCGGGCAGCAGCAGCATGCAGGCAGCAGGAGCATGCAGGCAGAAGCAGCATGCAGGCGGGAGGAGGGCGTATTCTTTCCGTATGAGCACGAAACGCAGATCCAAAGGGGCGTATATGATCTCCGCCGTTTCGGAGATGTATGACATTCACCCGCAAACGCTGCGCCTGTATGAACGCGAAGGCCTCTTGCGGCCTTCACGTTCGGAGGGCAACACGCGGCTGTACACCGATGAGGATCTCGAGCGGTTGGAGTTCATTCTGAATCTTGCGCGAGACCTCGGCGTCAACATCGCGGGGATCGCGATTGTGCTGCAAATGCGGGAGCGCATGGAAGAGATGAACCGTCAGATGCAGGGCTTTGTGGAATATGTGCGCACGGAAATGTTGACCCGGATGCAGCAAGCGCAGGCACAGCCGGAAGCTGGGCTGATACCACTGCGCCGGCCGATGGTGATGCCCTCGCGTGAAGCGGCGCCGTCAAGGGAAGGGCGAAAGCGCGGAAAAGGCTAAGGCTGCCGCTTCTGTATAGGGTCTGCTTATTGAGACCTGGTCTGCGAGTCTGGACCGTGAGTCCAGCCTGCGATTCGGGTCAGCTCTGGGTCACTTGGTGCAGCTCTCCGTAGACGCGGCTGGTCGAAGTTTCCGCTTTTTATGCCCTAGACTGGAAGCAGATTGCGGGGAGCGCGCAGGTGCTCCCGGACGGCTTTGTTGGCTATGCGCTTGTTTTCTCGAACGCTCTTTTGGGTGGCTGCGGTCGGTACAGTCACTTCAACGATCTATTGTGGGCTGGTGGTGGTTGCGGCGGCGCGCTTTGGGGTGCGACGCCGGCGTGAGCAGCGGGTTCCCGCAGACTATCTGCCGCCTGTGAGTGTGTTGAAGCCGCTGCACGGCACAGAGCCGGGTATGGAACAAAGTCTCGAGACGTTTTTCGAGCAGGATTACCCCGAGTTCGAGCTGTTGTTCTGCGCCCGGCAGGAGTCCGATGAGGGATTGCAACTTGCCCGGCGTGTGGGCGAGCGCTACCCGCACGTGAAGGCACGCTATCTGACCTGCGGCGAACCGAAGCCGCGCTTTCATAACGCCAAGGTGTACTCGCTGGCGAGGCTGGATGCTGAGGCCACGTATGACGACTACATCACCAGTGATGCGGATGTGCGGGTAGAGTCGGATTATCTGCAACGCATGGTGCAATACTTGCGCGACCCTGCGGTGGCGCTCGCTTCCTGCGTGTACCTGGGCACGGCTCATCCTGGAGCGGGCTTCAGTTCGCAGCTGGATGCGGTAGGAAAAAGTGTGGAGATGACCTCCGGCGTGCTCGTGGCCGACATGCTCGAAGGTACGAAATTTGCCCTGGGCGCGACGATGGCGGTACGCCGTTCCAGCTTTGTGGCGGTGGGCGGCTTCGGAGAACTCGGGCAGTTCTATGCGGATGACTTTGTGTTGGGGAACCGGCTCGCCGCGCAAGGGCGGGGCGTGCTGCTGGCCACCCATGTGATCCGGCTGATGGTACAGAATTCGCCGTTTTTTCTGAGTTTCCGCAACCAGTTGCGGTGGATGCAAAGCACGCGCCGGTCGCGGCCCTGGGGACACCTTGGGAGCGGACTTACTTTTTCCGTGCCCTTCGGTTTGTTCGGCGCGCTGTGGTGCGCGACGCGAGGGCGAACACGATGGGGGCTCCTTTGGCTGCTCGGAACCGTGGTGAATCGATGGGTGCAAAGCACAGCGATTTTGCGGGTCCTCGGTGAACCGGCGTGGGTAAAAAATGCGGCGATCTACCCTTTGCGCGATTTGCTGGGCAGTGTGCTGTGGGCGAGCAGCTACCTGGGCGAAAACTTCTACTACCGCGGCAAGGTGTACAAGCTAAAGCAGGGTGGCGTCGTGGAAGCGCCGGAAAAGGCGCCGGAATCCGCTGCCTAAATGCACGTGCTCCATTCCAATCGCTCCGATGCGCATGCCTGATTCAATCACTCTGATGCGCATCAGCGGTTGGTAAGGATCGTCTTTCCGCCGCTTTCAGCAAGTACGGCGACCGTGCCCAAGGGCTGTAGATCCTGCTTACGCTTCGTCGCGTGGCAGGTCAGCAGGAAAACGCGCTGCGGCCCTGCCCATAGACGGTAAAGGTCGGCGTTGCTTAAAAAGATTGGCGGTGCATCGGGCCAGAAACTGCCGAACCATGGACCGTTGATGCGGCCGTTGACGAGCAGAAGGGGCTGTTGGGTGTAGAAGAGCAGCGTGGAACCGGAGGTAAGCTCGCCATCGACGGCGATCCGATCGCCGGGTTTGCGAGCGGCGTTTACGGCCTTTGCGAGGTTTTTTGAGCCGAGGATGGGATAAAAGCGGACCAGACCCTCATGCGCCCCGAGTAAAACGACGGTCATGGCCGCGGTGAGCAGCAGATTGGCGGCAAAGCTGTGCCCGGCACGCCGAACTAGGTGTGATCCCGGACCGACGAACAGCATGCCGAGCGCAACGGTGGCAAGGGGGCCGCGGAACAGTCCCATGGCGCGCCCGGTGAGGTCGAAGATGTGACCGAGGGAAAGGTTATACAGCGCAGGATTTGAGCTGAGCAGGGCATGGAGGGTGGCACCGGGTTCTGGTCGCGGCGCGGTGAGCGCGAAGTAGCCGCATAGCAGAAAAAGGGCGAAACCCAGCGGCACAAGGAACCAGCGAGAGGCGGAAAGTGCCTGCGCCCCCTGCCGGCGATACGCAATCTGGTCTGCCATGCTGAGCATGCCGCCGACCAGCAGCGCGAGCGCGGGCAGGGCAGGCAGATGGTAGTATTCCTGCCGCGACGATAGTGTAAAAAAGCTGAGAACAAGGCCCGCCCAGACAAAAAGGGCGCGGGGCCCTTCGCCTGGAGATGGCGCTGCTTCGCATGAAAGTGAGACAGCTTCGCAGGAAGTCGAGACAGCTTCGCAGGAATCCAAAACGGCCTTCTGGGAGCACAGAACCACTTGCCCTACTGAAAGGCTGTGACCTGTTTGCGGCTGGGAAGATCGTCGGAGGTCGCGTATGGCTTCGGCGATGGCGGCGGGAAGAAAGCCCGTCCAGGGCAACAGCCAAAGCAGCAATAACAACCAGAACAACGGAACAGGAACCTGGCCGTAGTCGTGAGGGATGCGGCGTTGCAGAAAGCGCCCCACGTGCTCGTTGTAAAGATAGAACCAGGCCCAACCGGCCCGTGCCGGCAGTCCGGCGTCGGCGGGCATGGGGACCGCGGGGTTGCGGAGCGCGGCCAGGATATGCCAGGGCGCTGCGATGGCCAGGAACAGCGAAGCCGCAGAGGCAAGAGGCAATCTGCGCAGAGCGCGCAGCTGTTGTGTCCACAGCAGGTACAGGAAGGCGAAGCCGAGGGGAAAGACGAGCCCGATAAGGCCCTTGGTGAGCACGTTGAGCGCCGTCGCAATCGCAAAGCCCGCCATGGGCCAGAAAGCAGAGCGACGGCTGCGCACCCGATCAAGCGCCAGCAACAACCCGTGCACGGCAAGGGTCATCCAGAGCGCGACCAGGATGTCTGGAATATAAAACCGGGTGTAAAGGTAGGGACCGATCGAGACGCCGGTGGCGAGTGCGGCGTACAGGCCGCCGCGATCCGGTGCGTCCGGCGGGGAACTCGCGGCAAAAAGCCGGATGCCGAGCGCATACACCGCAACGAGAAGCAGCAGAACGCCCAAAGCGAGTGGAAGGCGAGCGGCCCAGTCGTACATGCCGAAGAGGCGCATGGAGCCGGCGGCCATCCAGTACATCAGCGGAGGTTTGTCAAAAAAGCGCACGCCGTCGACAGTCGGGGTGACAAAGTCATGCCGCACCAGCATCTCGCGGGCGATCTCGAGGTAAACGGAATCAACATCGTCCAAGAGGCCCGGCGAGAAAAGGCCGCCGATCTGCAAGGCAAGCCAGGGTACAAGAATGAGGAGCAAAGAGCGGAAACGCCAACGCCGCGCAGAGGGCACGGCGCTCGAGCTTGCGGTCGAGGCGGCGTGCTCAGGGTGCAAGGATAAAGTGCTCGGCATCATGGATGGTGGAAAGGCGCCGTGCGGGGCTGGGTTACAGGAGTTGCCGGGGTGGGAAGGGCGAGCGGACGATCGGTGTAGAGCGCCTTGCCGGAGCTTTCTCCCAGGACGAAAACGCGCAGGGCGAGTAGATGTTCGACCTCGGCACGGTGTTCCTCGGGTACGAACAGGATTTTGCGCACACCATGACCCCAGGCGGACTCTAGTTGCTCATGCGTGATGAAGATGGGCGGCGCATCTGGAAAGGTGCTGCCGAAGAGCATCGAGGTGCTGCGGCCGTCGACCAGCAAAACCCCGTGGCCGAGGTAAAAGGGAATGGACGAGCCGAGCGCCTGATCGCCGTAGAGCAAAACAGTGGTGTTTTTTTCGATGGCACCGGTTTCTTGCAAGTGTTGCACGGTGCCGGCGAGGTTCTGTGAGGAAAGCAGCGTGCCGAACCGCACGAGTGCAAGATGGGCTGAGACGAGAAACAAGATGCTCATCAGCGCCAGAGCAAGCGTGGCGGAGCGATCGCGTCCGCGTCGGCGCAGAACGAAGCTGATGCCTGTGCCAAATCCGAAGGCAAGGGCGGCGAGCAGGGCAGAAAGGCGCAGGGCGGAAAACGAGGCTGTCGTCAGATCGAAAAAGTGTGACATCGACAGGGTGTAATCGCCGACGCCGCGGTGCGCGAGGAGGTCGCCCACATCGGCAAGCGGCGGCAGCCGGCGGCTGCTCCACAGGCCGAAGGCGAGAGCGCCGGCGAGCAGAAGGCCAATGGCAGCGAGCACGCCCTGGCTGACGAGCACGACCTCACGCAAGCGAGCACTGCGACGCTGTTCAATGCGGTCCTGTTCAAAGTGGTTCTGTTCAAAATGGTTCAGGGCGGCCGCGGTAAGCAGCAGCAGCGGCAGGTAGACCGGAAAGGTGTAGTACTCCTGGTTGGTCGAAAAGCTGAAAAACAGGAGAACCAGCGCGGAAAAAAGCAGAAGCAACAGATGCGAGCGCTCGGCGAAAGAGCGTTGGCCGCGTTGGCTGTGTTGGCCACCCTGCTGCGTCGGCCAAAGCCGATGGCGATGGCTCCACAACGAAGCTGCGAGCAGCGGTGCGAAGAAGCTCCACGGAAAGAGCCACACCAGGTGCAGCGACCAGTACAGCGCGGCGGGAAGCTTGTTGTAATCCGGTGGAGAACGGCGGCCCAGGAAGCGAAGCACGTGCTCGTTGATGAAATAAAACCAGAAAAAGCCATGGCCGTCGGCGCCCCCGCGATTGCGCAGGCCGGCAAGGATGTGCCAGGGCCCGGCAACCAGCAGCAGGGCACCGGTGCCGAGCAAAGGGTGCAGCCTGCGCCATTGCCGGCGTTCGCCGGAAAGCAGGAGGTACAACAGCGCTGTGCCGAACACAAAGACAAGCGCGATAAAGCCCTTGGTGAGCACGGCGAGCGCCAACGCCACCCACGCGGCCAACGCCCACCGGCGGCTCTGTTTGTTGCGGAAATCCTGCCCGGCTTGAGGATGCTTTTCGGTTTGAGGATGCTTTTCAGCTTGAGGGCTTAAGGCACGCAGGAACGCATACAGCGTAAAGGCGAGCAGAAAGGACAGAAGCGCTTCCGGAATGAAGATGCGGGTGAACAAAAAGGCGCCCGCAGCGGTAAGCATGAAGAGAGCGGCATACAAGCCGGTACGCGACGGCGATGTAAAAGCGGCAGAAGCCCCTGAAATTTTCGGCGAACGGGCATCGGTGGCCAACGCGGCGGCAGCATCCCCATCGGCTAACTGATTGCCCCAAACCCAAGCCAGGACGGCCAGGGCGAGCATGGCCAAGGCGAGCGGCAGATGCACGGCAAAGCTGTTATTGCCGAACAAGCGCAGGCTGAAAGCGGTGAGCCAATAAGGCAGTGGCGGCTTTTCCAGGTAGCGGATGCCGTTCACGTGCAGGGTGACCCAATCGCCCGTGCGCAGCATGGCTTGCGCGGCCTGGGCGTGGGTGGCATCGGCGTCGTCGAGCAACGGCGGTGCAAACAGGGCCGCAACGTAGACGACGATCCACACGAGCAGAATGCCCAGAAGCTCCACGAGTCGCGTGTTTGCGTGTGTCACTGAGAACGTAGTCGAAGATGTCGCCAGGCGAGGCACAGGCTGGCCGTCCATCGAGGGCAAACGGCTCGTGGGGGTGTTGGAGCG
>CAXTRN010000146.1:0-9324 GCA_964246645.1 uncultured Acidobacteriaceae bacterium | reverse complement strand
TCCTACTCCATCTACCTGGTGCATACCTTCGCCTTGCCCGCTGTGGGGTTGCTGCTCGCACGGGTATGGCATGGGTGGGACGGGCCGTACCGCATTTCCTATGCCTATGTGCTCGCGCACGTAACCGCGGCGCTGTTGTCGACGGCGGCGGGTCTGTTGGCGTACTGGTTTGTGGAGACGCCCATGACGCGCTGGTTCAAAGGCCGACGACGGACCGCTGTGCCGATCGTCAATTAGGGTGCTCACCCGCTGCTGCCCGCTAGCGGAAACAGCCCTAAACGCGTCATCCCGTACCCATTGTTCGTTCAGGGTACGGAATGACAAGGCTTTAGCGTTTGCAGCAAGGAGCGTCGCCGCTGCGTTTGCGGCTGCTCTCATCGCGTATTGATTAGCTGCGTTCGATCGTGACCGTTTCGAGTATCACATCCTTGCGCGGTTTATCCATGGCGCCGGTGGGCAGCTTGCTGATCTTTTCGACAACATCGTAGCCCTCGGTGATCTCACCGAAGATGGTATGTTTGCCGGTCAGCCAGCTGGTGTCGGTCACGGTGACGAAGAACTGCGAGCCATTGGTGTTCGGGCCGGCGTTGGCCATGGCAAGCTTGCCGGGCTGCTTAAAGGTTTGGGTGCTGCCCTTGGTTTCATCGGCGAACTTGTAGCCGGGGCCGCCCATGCCGGTGCCTTCAGGATCGCCTGCCTGGACCATGAAGTTCGGGATGACGCGATGGAAGATGGTGCCATCGTAAAGCTTCGCGCCTTTCTTTGAACGCGAGTTCCATTCCTTGGTACCTTCGGCGAGGCCGATGAAATTCTTTACGGTTTCAGGCGCTTCCGCTTCGAACAGCTTGGCTTTGAAGGTTCCTTCGGATGTTTGAAATACAGCGGTGGTGGGCATTGCTTCTCCTTGCGGGGTGTCGGATCGACCAAAACGTGAAGTTAAACTCAGGAAGCGGCGAACGGAGTCGACTTAGTTTACTGCAGCGGGTGTCGAGGCTGATGCGGATGGAGCTGGAGCCGTTTGTCCGGCGGGCACGACTGTGACCTTGTTCAGCATAACCGGCGTCAGCGGCTTGTCCTGGCTGTCGCGCTCCACGCGCGCCATCGAACCGACCATCACCACGGTGTGGGCGTCGCATTGGCCGAAGATGGTGTAGTGGCCGTTCAACGACGGGTAGGCGGCTTCGGTGATGAAAAACTGCGAGCTATTGGTGTTGGGGCCGGAGTTGGCCATGGCGAGCCGTCCCGGCACATCGAAGCGCAGGGTAGGAGAGATCTCGTCGGCGAGGTAGTAGCCGGCGTCGCCGGTGCCGGTGGCGAGCCGGTCTCCACCCTGGATCATGAAGCCGGGAATGACCCGGTGAAATTGCGTGCCGTCATAGAAGGGTTTGCCGGTGATCTTGCCCTGGGTGCCTGGATCGGTCCAGGCTTTGGCGCCGGTGGCGAGACCGACGAAATTAGCCGTGATTTCCGGGGCTTCCTTGTCGTACAACTGGCAGGTAAGCCGCCCCATGCTGGTGTCGAGCAGGACAACAGGGCCGGTGGGCAGGGCGGCCGGTTCCGCATGCGCGGTGGTGCTTGGCGCATCCGGCAAGGGAGCGGGCGAAGGCACGGGGGCGGTCGCCGGAGGCGTGCTCGGGGCTGGCGCGGGCGGCGTGCTTTGGGCGAAGCCGCAGCTGGGCAGTGCCAGGGCAAGCAGGGTAAGAACGGAACGCGAAAGGGAACGGCTGTGTGTCACCACAATCTCAGGCTATCCTCAACGCACGGAGACCGCAAAGGCGTAACGGGAGCCAAGCGCATCCTATAGCGACGGGAACGACTCGCGGGCAACAGACTGAACCGCGAGCAGGGCCAAGGAGAGACGAAACGATGGCAAAACAGGCGATCTGGGTGATGTTGAAGGCAAAACCAGGCAAGGAAGAGGAGATCGAGGCATTTCTGGCGCAGGGTGCGCAGATGGCCGAAGCGGAACCCGGAACGGTGACCTGGTATGGCGTGAAGATGGGCCCCGGCGTGTATGGCGTTTTCGACACCTTCGCCGATGAGGCAGGACGCGACGCGCACATGGGTGGCGAGATTGCCAAAGCGCTGATGAGCAAGGCGCCGGAGTTGTTTACCAACGAGCTGCGAATCGAGAACATGGAGATTCTCGCCGCGAAGTAGATGCCGGATAAGGCCCGGCAGCATCATCGTCTCGCTTCAGCCTGCCTTTCGCTACCCCGGTGTTCGCCGTTGGGCTTTACACTGGGCCCATGCACGCGCGTGGGATGAAGGCAGGGCTGGTTCGTGGGTACACCCCTGCCATGCTTGTGGTGGCGTGCATCTGGTTTGCGCGGGTATATTGCACCTCGCGCCAGCCCTATATCGACCTTGCGCGGTACGCGGCTGGGCAGGAACGCATGCCCTTTCAGGGGCGCGATCTGATGCGCTGGCCGTTGTTGCTGGCCGGGCACTCGGCCTATCTGCAGCGCGTGACGGCTACACGCGCGCTTCTGCGCTCGCCGGAGTTCCTGGTGATGGAGGTCGTGGCGGCGATCTCGCTGCTGCTCGCGGGCTGGGCGGCGGTAAAGTTGTATCGGCTTGCCGCTCCACAGGCGCCGTTGCCCGCTTTGCCATTCGCGCTGCTGGTAGTGATCTGCCTAGTCGATTTTGTAACGGATGTGCCGTTCAGCTTCCCCTATGACCTGCCCGCGACGGCCTTCCTGGGATGGGGCATCTATCTGATCATGCGGCGGCGGTTTTGGCCGCTGCTGCCGGTGTTCTTTTTTGGTACGTGGAACCGGGAAACCACACTATTTTTGGTGGGTGTTTTGCTCTTGGTGGCAGCCGCAAACGACGGCCGTGTGGCTTTGGCGCATGTGCGCTTTCAGGATTGGTGGCAGGCCGGTGTGCTCCTGGCAGTGTGGCTGGCGATCACGCAGGCGCAGAAACACCTGTATGCGGCCAACCCGAGCGAAGCGGGATCGCGCATTGCAGGCAATCTGCATGATTTGTTGCGCCCCATCCTTTGGCCGAACATCCTGAGCGTGTCGGCATTTTTGCTACCGTATGTGTACCTGAATCGCCACCGCATCCGTTATGCGCCCTTGCGCGCGAGCCTGCTCCTTTTGCCGTTCTGGCTTTTGCTTTTATTGACCGTTGGACAAATTCTTGAGGCGCGGATTTACGGTGACATTTCGGTCCTCATCGCCGTGGCGGCCTCGCTGATCGTGGTTGATCGCATTCAGTCCTGGGAGAAGGTGCCGGCAACGGAAGGGAGCGAGCGCGCCCTTGCGGAAGCATAGTTTCAGCATGCCGGCGACGAGCGTATCAGGGCACGGGTGGCTACGCTCATGACCGGCGCGCAAACGCTGGTGGCACGGGGCGCATTGGGCGGTTTTGCCGCTTTTGCCGGCCTTTTCGCACTTTCTGTACGCCGCTTTCGCAGCGGACCTGCCCAGGCATGGGATCGTTGGCTCATCGCCACATTTTTTGTGAGCCGGTTGGCGCTTTACGGAGCCATTTTCTTTCTGGCGCGCATCCCGCCGCGGGGCGATGTGCTTGGGTTCTACTTCCCCGAAGCGCTCGGGGCGATGCGAGGTGGGTTGCCCTATCGCGACATCCTCACCAGTTATGCACCGCTCCATCCTTATCTGGATGCGGCGGTGTTGCTTGTGTGGCGGTCGCCACTCGCGTTGATCCTGTTTGCTTTGCTGTGTGAGGCGGCGCTGTTGCCGCTCTGGCTGCGGCTCGGGCGCTTGTGTTTTGGGGACGAACAAACGCGGATGGCCGCATTGCTTTATGTCGCAAGCCCGATCAGCCTGCAGTTTGTGTGCATCGACGGGCAAGACAACGTGCTCATCGCCGTGCTGATCGCGGCGGCCATGCTTGCGCTACTCAAGCGCAGGGATCTGTTATCTGGCTTTCTCGTGGCGTTGGGTGTGGCACTGGTGAAATTTCTGCCGCTCCTGTACGTTCCGCTTTTTCTGGCAGCGAGCCGGCGGCGGCTCCGATGGGCGCTGGGATTCGCTCTCACCCTCTGCCTGGCTTACGGTCCACTCGCGGCGCTGCATTTGCCACTGCTGTACCCGCTTCGGTTTGAAGGGCAGGCACGGACCGCCAGCAATCTGCCGTACCTTTTCGAGGGCGTCTTCGGGGTACCGGTGCCGGGGCGCGTTGCGGATGCATTCCTGCTTGCCGGTCTCGCTGCAGTGTTGCTGGCGACCCTTCATGCCGGTCGCAAGCAGGAGATGCGTGGACGTATGCGCACGCTGACCCTGGGCTCTGCGGCGCTGACGTTGACGCTGCTGCTTTTTTCGAAAAAATCGTGGCCGCCATACCTGATGTTGGTGCTGTTTCCGATCTGCCTATCGTTTACCGGGAACAGTGTTGCTGGCGCGTACGGGCGCTTGCGACGCGTGCTGTTTGTATGTTTCGGGGTCGTCGCCACAGTGGCGCACAGCTTTTGGGCGACGGTGTTCGGTCAGTTCCTGGCGCCGGCGTTTCACGGCGCACTCCGGCGAGGGCAGCCCGCCACACTGCTTTTTTTGGCGCTGCAGCTTGCATTGGTGGGCGGCTACTTTTGGTTGCTGTTAGAAGCGTTGCGGCAGATTTCTCAGAAGGCTGAAGCGTGGGGCGACGGGAACGACGGGAACGAAGGGAATGAAGGAGCAACCCTTCATCCTTCCGATTCGTCTCAATACGGGTGAGGTGATGTATGGCATCAGGTCTTGACGCTACGAAAACCCCGGCCCGCCCGTCGCATGAGGCTCTCGAAACGACCGGCGGCCAAGCCACCGAAATCACCGAAACACCGCTCGAGCGTGTGGATCACGATGCGATGGAAAGTGCCAAGCGCGCACAGAATCGCATCCACAACAACGAGGGTAAGACGCCAGGCTCACAGATTTTCACAAAGTAACGCCGCTTCATTGTCTCCGAGCCCCGCGCAAGCGGGGGTTTCTTTTTTGGGAACTTCGCGTTCCCAAGCATGGCTGCTGGATTTTGCCGCAGAACGGGAAGCCAGCGCATCCAAAGCGCTATGTCGTTGCTTGAACGTGCAAAGAAGCAAGGTAAGGCGTACCTGAATCCCATACCCACCGAGATGGGCAATTTCAGTCTCATTTTGAAGGTATTGCCGCTGTACCTCAAAAATCGTGCGGAAACCGAGCCGAAACAGCAGCTCGGGCCGTTTCGCACGGACCCCAGGGTGTATGCAGATCCACCGGCGAGCGGTTTGCGTCTGACCTGGTTTGGCCACTCCTCGTTTCTGCTGGAAATTGACGGATTTCGCCTGCTGGTCGATCCCATTTGGGATCTCCGCGCGAGCCCGTTTCGATGGATGGGCCCGGCGAGGTTTTTTCCGCCAACCCTGGCGTTGGAAGAGCTTCCAACGCTCGATGCGGTGCTGGTCTCACATGATCATTACGATCATCTGGGCGCGAAAACCATGCGGGATTTGAGCCGAAGCAACGTGGCGGCGCGGGCACAATGGATTACGTCATTAGGGGTAGGGCGGCGGTTACGGCAGTTCGGCGTAGCAAACGAGCGCATCACGGAACTCGATTGGACCGAGAGCGCGGGGGTGCCTGCCGCGACGCCAGGGCGCACAGACGGTGCGACGCTGAAGGTGACAGCCTGGCCGGCGCGGCATTTTTCGGGCCGAGGCGTAAGAGACCGCTTCAAAACGCTGTGGAGTTCCTTTGTAATTGAGGGCCCGCAGCATCGCGTATATTTTGGGGCGGATTCGGGGCTGTGGCCGGGTTTTCGAGAGATCGCGGAACGGTATGATCGTTTCGATCTGACGATGCTGGAGATCGGAGCGTTTCATCCGCTTTGGGCAACGATCCACCTAGGACCGGACGGCGCGGCAGAAGCGTACCGGCAAATGGGCGGCCCGGCCAAAGCGGGTGCGTTGATGCCGATTCATTGGGGGTTGTTCAATCTGGCGCTGCACGGCTGGCGCGAACCGATGGAGCGCTTGCAGGCCATCGCCGCAGAGAAACAATGGCCGCTGTGGTCGCCGGAGCCGGGACGACCGACCGACGTGGTTGCGGGCGAGGCGGTGACGTCGACGTGGTGGGTTCATTCGCAAAAAGCAAACGGCATGGCAGGTACGTAACGTCCTAGAGGCGTCCTTCGCGATTCCGCTTGATGGCCGGGGCTGGCCGGGGTACAAGGGAACGAATCCAAATCCAGACGGTTGCACAAAAACGCAGGGCAACGGGAGAGTATCCATGGCGGACGCGGCACAAGGGCAGCAGGCTTTCCGGGAGGTGATGGACATCCGGCAAGCGGCGGACTACCTCGGCATCAGCGCCGATACGCTCTACCGTTATGCCTCGGAAGGCTTTGTGCCGGCGTTCAAACTGGGCAATCGTTGGCGTTTTCGCAAAAGCCTGCTGGATGACTGGATGGACGAAAAAAGCGGTGTGACCGTGCCGAAGGTGGAAGACGTGGTTGCCGGACAGCGCAAGCCGGTTAACAGGGCGCGTTGAGCGTGTGGCCGCGGAGGGTCGATTGGCTTCGTGGTCATCGCAGATTCCCTTCGGGAACGACAAACAATCAAGATTCAGTTCGGATAGCGGAAAGATGATCCTTAGGCCTGAACGAGGGTGAACTCGGTGATCTCCGCAGGGCAATTCAGGCGAAAGGGTAAACCCACCGTGCCGATGCCTCGGTTGACGTAGAGTTGCAGTTTGCCGAAACGGTACAGCCCCTCGACGTAGCGTTTGCCCATGGGGGGCAGAATCAGCGGGCCAATGCCGGGCAGACGAATCTGTCCGCCATGCGAATGACCGGAAAGCATGACATCCACCAACGGAAAGCGGGGATGACGCTGAAAGATATCGATGTAGTCGGGCTCGTGCACCATGTAAATGACGGGGGCGCGGGGTTCGGCGGGGATAGCCAGAAATGGATCGGGCGTGCGCGTGCCGGCATCATCGGAGCCGCTGATGTAGAGCCGGTCCATCTTGCGTTCGAGCGGAAGATAGCTGTCCACAAGCACAGGGGTGCCGTGTGCTTCGAGTTCACGAACGACCCAATCCGCGTTCACGCCGACGTCGTGGTTGCCGAGCACGGCAAGCCGTTGCGGGGCGTTCAGACCGGAAAGAATTTCGGCGGCCATGCCCGCAGCGTTTAAAGCCACGCGGCGTGGCGCCGGCCCGCGGCTGATGAGGTCGCCGGTGAAAAGAACCAGTTCCGGCGCGAGCGCATTGATCTGCGCCACCACCTGTTCGAAGAACGAAGGTTCGGTGTATTCCTCCAGATGGAGGTCTGAAATTTGCACGATCCGCATGCCGTGAAAGGCATCCGGCAGATTCACGATCGGCAGCCTGTGGTGGGTGACCTCACGCTCGTGGCGAGCATGGGTGCCGGCGAAGTTGGCCACGACAACCGCGGCAGCACCGACCCCGAGCAGAAAGGAGCGGCGTGTGGGCCTTGGCGGTTGCTCAGAAACAGGCATTTGCAAATCAATACCATGATACCGGTTTCAAAGGACATCGCACCAAAGCCGTAGCGGCAGAGGAGCGCGTGCAATCGATTTTTACCGCAAAAGAAACGGAAAGAGCAGCGAAAGACCGCAGTAGAATACAAAGATGTCCGGAAAACAACGGCGGCAAATGGCGATGCGAGCCGCTGCGGCGGCAGGAGCCGATGCGCTCCTGGTGACCCATGGCCCCGACGTGCGTTGGCTGAGCGGATTCACCGGATCGAACGGCGCTGTGGCCATAGCGGGCGGCCGTGCGGTGTTGTTCACCGATGGACGATACACAGTGCAGGCGCGCGAAGAAGCCGCTGACCTGCGCGTCGTGATTGGGAAGAAGTCAGCCGCAACGCATGCCTTGGCGTGGCTGACGGCGCGCGGCGCGACGCGGTGTGCGTTCGATGCGCAGCACACGACGGTGGCGGCGCTTGAAACCTTGCGAAACACGCTGCCGAAGCAGCTGCGTGCCGAGCGGAAAGGCCTGCTGCTGGCAACTGAGTCTTTCATCGCCCGATTGCGCGAGATCAAGGACGAAGACGAGCAGGAAAAAATGCGACAAGCCGCTGCCTTGGGCTGTGCGTTGTTCGCTGACGCCTCCGAGCAGCTTGTTCCCGGCGCGACCGAGAC
The DNA here is from genome assembly GCA_964246645.1 of uncultured Acidobacteriaceae bacterium. GTDB lineage: Bacteria > Acidobacteriota > Terriglobia > Terriglobales > Acidobacteriaceae > Granulicella. The sequence continues at coordinate 1,232 of CAXTRN010000146.1, read as the reverse complement.
CGAGGTGGCGTTGGCGCTTGAATCCGGCGCACGCCGCCACGGGGCGGAGGCGATGAGTTTTGAGACAATCGTTGCCGGCGGTAGGCGCAGCTCGCTGCCGCACGGTCGCGCGACCGGCGCGACGCTGCCGAAACGCGGATTTGTGACCATGGATTTCGGCGTTGTACTGGCGGGGTACTGTTCAGACATGACGCGCACCGTGCATTTGGGCAAAGCGAGTCGGCGGGCGCGATCTGTGTATGATGCGGTGCTGGAAGCGCAGGAAGCCGCCATTGCCGCCGTGGCGCCGGGTGTTTCCTGCGCGGCGGTGGACGCGGCGGCGCGTTCGGTGTTGAAGCGGGCGGGGTGGGGACAATGGTTTTCCCATTCCACAGGCCATGGGGTTGGGCTGGAGATCCACGAAGGGCCGAGAATTGCCGCCAAGGTGGATCAGGTGCTGGAGCCGGGCATGGTGGTGACGGTGGAACCTGGTGTGTATCTGCCTGAAGAGTTTGGGGTGCGCATCGAAGATATGGTTCTTGTGACCGCGGATGGGGCCGAGGTCTTGACCGCGGCCAGTCCGAAGGTTTGGACTGAGTTGTGAAGAGGGAAATTTTGGAGCCGCGACAGCATGCCTGAAGGCGATTTGGATGATTTGAGTAATTTGAGCAGCTTAAAAGAGCTTCGTGAACTGGTTGAGTTTTTAAAGGCTGCCGGGGTAACGCAGTTCGATGTGGAACGGCCGGAGTTGAAGCTGCGGCTGAAGTTCGCCGGACCAGAAGCGGCGCAGGGAAGCGCCGGTATCTCCGGGGTCGACCTTGCCTCGCTGGCCCGTCTCGTCGGCTCCGGCGCCGGGTCGCCGAGCCTTGCTGTTCCCGCCGCCCCTGCTGCGGAAGCGGAACACATCACCGCCGCTGCGGCAGGCGCTTCGCTTGCAGCCAGTGAGTCTGGGCATACCGGTGAATCCATGAAGGCTGCCGATGAGGATGCCGGGATTGTCATCGTGAGATCGCCCCTGGTGGGCACCTTTTACGACGCATCGTCACCCGGGTCGGAGCCCTTTGTGCGAGTAGGCGACCGGGTTCAGCACGGCAAGGTGCTTTGCATTGTGGAAGCGATGAAAATCATGAACGAGATCGAAAGCGATGCCGCGGGCGAGGGGGTAAAGGTGTTCGTCACGCCGGGGCAGCCCGTGGAGTATGGCCAGCAGCGATTTGGCCTCCGGGCGTGCGCTGCGATTGAGCACTCCACCG
>CAXTRN010000145.1:0-9499 GCA_964246645.1 uncultured Acidobacteriaceae bacterium | reverse complement strand
GTATTAAACAAGACCACCCGTTCTCCGGGCTGGATCTCTCCGCTGGCGCGCAGGGCGTCATAGGCCGCAGTGGCCGCCGCGCCTTCGGGCGACAACAACAGTCCCTCGTGCCTTGCCCAGTCTAGGATGGACGCCAGCATCGTCGCGTCATCCGTGCTGACCGCCTTGCCCCCGGATTCCCGCAAAATCTCCAGGATGATCGCGTCGCCGTAGGGCTTCGGCACCCGTAAACCGGACGCAAAAGTGGCGGCATTGTTATAGAACTCGCTGGCCGCCTTGCCTTCGTCGAAGGCCCGGGTGACGGGAGCGCAACCGGCAGCCTGCAATGCATACATCCGTGGGCGTTTTCCTCGTACCCAGCCCAGCTGCTCCATCTCCGCAAAGGCCTTCCACATCCCGATCAGCCCCACCCCGCCGCCGGTGGGGTAAAAAACGGCATCCGGATACTCCCACCCAAGCTGTTCGACGAGCTCATAGCCCATGGTCTTTTTGCCTTCGACGCGAAACGGCTCTTTCAGCGTCGAAATGTCGAACCAGACGTCTTCTGGCGGGATCTGGCCATGGCTCTCCTGCTGCTTCATCTCGCTCACCTTGTGCGCCACCAGCCGCGCACAGTCCGAGATCAGTCCATCGACCATCGTGACGTCCGCACCGTACACGATGCCCTCCAGGTAGTTGGCCATCGGCACATCCTGGGGCATGAACAGGTGTGCCGTGATGCCCGCGGCCGCCGCGTACGCCGCCAGCGCGCCCGCCGCATTGCCTGCGGAAGGCACCGCCAGATGCCGCAAACCGTAGTGCCTGGCCATCGACACCGCCAGCCCCAACCCACGCGCCTTGAAGGTGCCGGTCGGGTTCGCGCCTTCTTCTTTTACAAACAGCCCGTCATAGCGTTTTGAACGCAGCATCGGCGTCCATCCCTCGCCCAACGTCACCGGCTCCACAGCGGGCAGCACATCACGGTAGCGCCACATCCCCAGGCTCACCGGGGACGCCGCCGCGTACGCCGCCGGGGCCTCCCGCCGTGCCGTCTGCCGCAGCGCGTCCATGTCGTACCGCACGTACAGGGAGCCCGCGTCGACCGGGCAAAGCGTCTGCGGCGTTTCGGCCGACACCCGATTCCCGCACCGCGCACATTCCAGAAAAGCAATCTTCGGCATAGAGTTTTGATGCCGGTGCCTTCATCACGGGTTCTGCAGACGACAGAACAACCGGCTCGCTGCCCCGCACAGTGCCGACTCTTGCTGTCAATAAGGCGACTTCTCATTACCAATCTGAGCAACGGGCCTTGGCCACGCCCAAGGCTCTTATTTGGTCGTCGGCAGGAAGTCCCGCCACTCCGGGGATTCAGCGACTTGCTTCACAATCTCGTTCCTGTGCTTGAGAAAGCGTTCCATGTACCGCTTCAGGAACAGACGTTCCGCAAGAGGTCCCAGTACCGGCAGCGGAGCTGCAAATCTGAAGCGATCCCTCATTTCCGTTTGATTGTCAGACACCGCTTCAAAAAAGTGATCGTGCTGCATGAATTTGAATGCACCTTCGAGCATCGTGTCTTGGAAGTAGGTGGGGGATGCGAAGCCGGTGATCCTGCTGGTAAGGTGCTGGCGAACTCCGAGGTGCTTGGCGCGCCAACGCACCCACTCACCCGGTCCGATTAGACCTGTCGTTACGCCACCCACAGCCTGTTCTCCCGTTCGCTCTGTTCCGAGCAGATGCACCTCCACACTCCGGGAAAGGTCAAAGCATCGCTGAATGGGCGCAGCGATTCTCAAGCATTGTTCGATGACAATCATGGTAGGTATTATCAACTGTAAGATACGCTCCGCCCCGTTAAACGCTCAGTCTCGGCAGCCTTTGCCACCAACGCACTGGCAGTGGTTAAGACCCGTGACGCCCGGAGCAGGGAAACTCGGGCCGGATTACTTCTGCTAATGCGACTTATCGTTGCTAGTGCGAGCATTTAGACCCCGTGACGTTACGGTTGGGAGACCGTCAACACCTTTACGAACACCTAGGACTGCATGCAGAGGGACTGATGTGGGGCGAGTGAACTTAACCGGCTATGTGCTTGGATTTGGGGCTCTAGGCCAGTCCCTGATGCTGGGTAACACAATACAAAAAGTTCCCCTCTGGCTCGTTTTTGTTCCGCTTCTAGTTCCATTTCTGCTTGTGCACGTCATCTCCTTTTGCAGAGTCGCTCCGTGTGGTCCGCGGCGATGGGCACAGATTCTTACGTTCGCAATGGCTTGGTACATCGCTGACACAGTCATATGCGAACTGGTCTGGTGGCTGCTCCCAGCGGCTCGCTCCCACGTATATTCTGCGATCATTCCTCATGCAATCGCTTACGGCTGTACGGTCAGCTTCATCGTGCTCGTCAGGTCCGCTCGGAGCGCTCGACGATATGCGGTAGCGCATCCAGAGAGCATTTAGTCCGGGCGCAAAACCATGCTGCGCACCTCGGTCGTCAGTACCGACAAACGCCGTTGTCGGAAGTTTGCCCTGCAACAGGAGCACGAGACCCACGAACACGCTTTCACCTTGCTTCTCCGGTACCCTTAGACCATGCCACCCTGCCTCATCGCCATCGATATGGACGGCACGCTGCTCGGCTCCGACGGCCGTGTGAGTCTTCGGAATCGCGAAGCTTTGCGGCGCGCCGAAGAAAGCGGCGTGGAAATTGTCATCGCCACGGGCCGTCGCCATGCCTACGCCATGCGCCTTTTGCGCGAGCTGGAAATGCCGCCGCACAACGCCGTCGTGAGCTCCAACGGCACGGTCATTCGCACCATCGATGCGCGGCTGATACAGAGAACGCACATGCCTTTGAGCACCGCGCGCTGGCTTTGCGGGGCCAGCGCAGAGTTTCGCGACACCCTTGTGCTCACCTTCGACACCGTCGGCGAGGACGGCGAAGACCGCCTGGGCGCCCTGGTTTGCGAGCAAACAGCGGTGCTCCATGACAGCATCGGCGCGTGGATGCGCGCGAACGAGCCATACATCCGGCGCGTCGAGCGGATGGAACAGGCCCTGGGGCAACCGCTCGCGCAAGGTCGCGGCACCGCCGTCGTCCTTGCGGAGGAGGAAGACTCCCGGAACGATCTCGACTTCGATGCCTCGGCGACCTCCGCCCCCATTCAAGCCATGCTCTGCGGCACCGTGGAACGCATGCAGCGAGCCGAAGCCCTTTTGCTGCAGCATGCCGTGATTGCCGGCGTCGGTGCTTCCGCCCTTCCCGGCACGGAGCTCACCCTGCACCGCACCGTTTACCCGGAACGCGATCTTGCCATCCTGGACATCCTGCCTGCGGGCTGCTCCAAGGCGTCGGCGCTGGCCCATCTCGCCGCGATGCGCGGGTGCACCATGAAAGACGTGCTGGCCATCGGCGATAACTGGAATGACCTGCCGATGCTTGAAGCCGCCGGCCAAACCGTGCTGATGGGCAATGCGCCCGCCGAGCTGCGCCGACTGGCCGAAGATCGTGGATGGCGGGTCGGCCCGACCCACGACGAAGACGGTGTAGCGCAGGCGATCGACGCCGCACTCGGGCTTCGTCCGCACATAGCTCCGCAAAGCTAGCATGCTCTTCTGCCGTTTCTGTCCCATTTCGAGTCATCCACCGCTCTGTCCTGCCCCAAAAGGCCCAGACGGGCCGCGCCGATTCCCCGCTCGCCTTTCGCCGCTGCTGGTAGTCTTTACCCCAGTGCGATTCTTCCGCCATCTACGCCGGCGCACACGCCGAACAGCAACGCGCCAAACCACAGCGCGCCCGGCTGCCGCGCACCTTCTCACCGTAGGCTTCTACACGGCCGCGCTCCTGGTCCTTCTCTTGTGGGTCGGTCGGGCGCAGGCTTTGGAGCGAATCACTCTCCGTAACGGCTTTTCTTACGATTGCGCCCGCCGCGAGCCGCTCGATGGAGAGCGTGTACGGCTGTATTTAGCCAACGATGCACCTTCTGCGCAACCGAGCAATTATGTCGATGTACCCGCCGACGCGGTTGAAGCGATAGAACCCCTTCCGGATCCTCCCAAAGCCGCAAAGGCTTCTTCCGTCGCAACGCAGCCCAGCTCGGGAGCCGCCGACATCCGTGGCTTTCTGGCGCACGCCGGTGCGGCCCACGATATCGACATCGATCTGCTGGCCAGCGTGATGCATGCGGAAAGCGGCGGCCGTGCCACGGTTCTTTCCCGTGCCGGCGCGGTCGGGCTCATGCAGCTGATGCCGGCCACGGCGTTGGCCCTGGGCGTCGCGGACCCCCTTCGCCCGGAACAGAACATCGCCGGCGGCACCGCCTACCTTGACGCGCTGCTCACGCGGTACAAAAACAATCTTGCCTTGGCACTGGCAGCGTACAACGCGGGTCCGGCAGCGGTAGACCGTTACCACGGCATTCCGCCATTTCGTGAAACGCGGGCCTATGTCGTGCGCGTCATGACGGAGTTCAAGCGCCGCAAGCTCGCGCTGGAACCGACAACCCTGGCGGCTCGCTGACCTGATGCATCCGATACATTTCGTAAGCCCCATGATCTTCATAAACCCGATAGGCGCATCCGCTTTTAAGGCACCGGTTTCGCCCCTGCTGCCGAGTCTTCTGTATGTCGCTGGGCCTCTGTCCTTTCATGCGGGCGCCTGGGGTGCGGATCTACACTCCGTTTCCTGGCTCCAACTGCTGTTCGGCGTTCTTGCCATTTACGGCAGCATGGCGCTACGCGCGGTACGCTGGGCGCTGCTGATGCCGCCCGAAGACCGCCCTCCCGCCGGCACACTTTTGGCTCCGCAGTTTGCCGGTTTTGCCGCTGTGGCGCTTTTCGGCCGCGTGGCCGATCTCACGCGGCCTTATCTGGTCGCTCGACGAACGCATAGCCCTGTCACCCTCCAGATCGCGGTGTACTCCATCGAACGCGCGCTCGATCTTGCTGCCACGGCGGTGCTGTTTTCGCTGACGCTGCTGTTTGTGCCCCGCACCGCGCCGCACCATGAGGCTTTTTCCCGCGCCGGGATCCTTGCGTCGGCCGCCACGGCCTTTCTGCTCTGCTTCGCTGTTCTGGTGCGGTCCGCCGGTGTCTCGCTCGCCGCGTGGGTGCGCGCACGACTGCAAACGCTCGCTCCCGGGCTGGCCGACGGCGTCGCCGACCGGATTTTGGAGTTGCAGGCGGGCTTTTCCACCCTGCGCTCTTCCACGCAGCTGCTCGGTGCCTTCGCCTGGTCTCTGCTTCTTTGGGCCGGCATCGTGCTCGCCTACCTGTTCACTACTCACAGCCTGCCCAACACGCCACAGTTGGTGCAGCTCGGCCTGCCGGCCATCATGCTTTTGCTGGCCACCAGCATGGGCGCTTCCCTTTTGCAGTTGCCCATCGTGGGCTGGTTCACGCAGGTGGCCGCGCTGGCGGCGAGCTACCATGGTTTCTTCGGCGTGCCTCCGGCCGCGGCGTCGCTTTGCGGCTTCCTTACCTTCGCCGTGAATACCCTTAGCGTCATTCCGCCGGGAGTCTTGTTGGCGCGCCGCAGCGGGCTTTCCCTGCGCGAAGGCCGGCAGAACGCTCCGGAAGGGCAAAGCGCCAGGGTTTAGGGTTTCCGCCCGGCAAGCCTCCGGCTTGACCTCCCCTTGGTAGAATCGAGCACGCATGAGATGCCCGTACTGCGGCCATACCCAGGACAAAGTAATCGACTCCCGCGAAAGCAAAGAGGCCGATTCTATCCGCCGCCGGCGGGAATGTGAACGCTGCAGCAAGCGTTTCACCACCTATGAACGGCTCGATGAAATCCCGTACATGGTCGTGAAAAAGGATGGCCGGCGTGAAAAGTTCGATCGTCAAAAGGTGCTCGACGGTCTTTTGCTTGCCTGTCAGAAGCGCAAAGTTTCGGCGACCCAGATGCAGGGTATCGTCGATGCCGTTGAATCCTACGTCGTTGACTCCGCCGAGCGCGAGCGCACCACCGCCTCGCTCGGCGAACTCATCATGCATCGCCTGCGCGATATCGATTCGGTTGCGTATATCCGTTTCGCCAGCGTGTACCGCAATTTCAAAGACGTCGACGAATTCAAAGAAGAGTTGGAAGGTTTGCTGCGCAGCAAGGATGCAAAGGGACGCCGGACCGGGGCCGGCTCGAAGCTATAAATTCAATGATGCGCGTTCGCTAAGCGTGTCTATATTTTCAATCCGAAACGAGCCATCATCCACGGCATCCGCTCACGTGGAATGTGCAACGCTGCAGGAAACAATCAGGAGATTTCGTGTCCACCACCAACGACCGCATTCACCCCATCACGCTCATTCCCGGGGACGGCATCGGCCCCGAAGTCACCGCCGTTGTGACCTCGATTCTCGACGCTGCCGGCCAGTTGACCGGTTGCCGCTTCGATTGGCAACGCTTTGACGCCGGTTCGGATGCGTATGCAAAGACAGGCGAATACATTCCGCAGGCCCTGATGGACTCTGTGCTGCAAAACAAGGTGGCGCTCAAAGGTCCCGTGACCACGCCCATCGGCGGCGGTTTTTCGTCCATCAATGTGCAACTGCGCAAAAAATTCGACTTGTATGCGAACTTTCGGCCGGTAAAGTCCCTGCCAGGTCTCAAGACCAACTACCCGGAGGTGGATCTCGTAATTTTTCGCGAGAACACAGAGGATTTGTATGCCGGGATTGAATATATGGCCACCCCGGATGTTGCCCAAAGCATCAAGGTCATCACCCGGAAAGGCTCGCTGCGCATCGCCGAAGCCGCCTTTGCCTATGCCCGCAAACATGGCCGCAAAAAGGTACATGCCATTCACAAAGCCAACATCATGAAGCTGTCCGACGGGCTTTTCCTGCGCTGCTGCCAGGCGGTCGCCGCCCAATACCCGGAGATCACCTACGCCGAGCACATCGTCGACAACACCTGCATGCAGCTCGTGCTCAACCCATACCAGTACGACGTCATCCTTACGGAAAACCTTTACGGCGACATTCTTTCCGATCTGTGCTCGGCCTTTGTGGGCGGCTTGGGTCTGGTGCCCGGCGCGAACCTGGGTGGTGAAAGCGCCATTTTCGAGGCCGTGCATGGCTCCGCGCCGGACATCGCCGGCCAGGATAAAGCCAATCCCACCGCTCTGCTCCAGTCTGCGATCCTGATGCTGCATCACCTGAACGAAACCGGAGCGGCCAACAAGGTCCAAACGGCGCTTGAAACCGTCTACGCCGCAGGCACATCTCTTACCCGCGACATCGGGGGCCGAACCGGCACCCGGGCCTTCGGAGATGCGGTAATCGCGGCACTCTGATAAAGCGCTTACCTTGCATTCGCGCTTGATCTCCAGGGATCCCCGCAGTGGATACGCAAACCGGAGACGATGTACATCTTTTCTATTTATGGGTGTACACTTGCTTTATGGACATGACTGTAACTCAATTTCGGCGCGATCTCTTTCAGGTGGTGGATCAGGCGATGAACGGTACGGAGGTTCATGTGACGTATAAAGGCCGGGGCTTCACGCTCAAGCCCGATACCCCGCCCAAAAACCGTCTGGACCGGATTACACCCATGAACCTTCTCCGCGGCTCGCTTGATGGAGCGAACGAGCAGTTGATGGGGGAAATGCAGCAAGCATGGGAGCAGGATTGGGCTGAGCTTTGATCGCGTATCTCGATACGCACGTTCTGGTCTGGCTGATGGATGCGAACCTGAAGCGAATTACGCCGAAGGCACAGGCCACTCTTAATCTTGCCACGCTTCTGGTATCTCCCATTGTTCTTCTCGAGCTTGAGTATTTGTACGAGATCGAACGCACCAGCTTTCGATCTCGTGATGTTCAAGCAAAAATGCGCAAGGAGCTCGGAATCGAGGTCTGTGATCTGCCTTTTGGCCGGGTCACAGACGCTGCCCTGGATGAAAACTGGACCCGTGACCCATTCGACAGACTCATTGTGGCGCAGGCAAAGGCAAATGGGCTCACCAGCCTCATCACGGCCGATGAGCGTATGCGTGAGCACTATCCCATGGCGATTTGGTAACCACCGTGCAACAGCAGCCTCCATAGTGTCCTCGCCAGGTCAAGGCGCGATCGATCCCAGCAGCATCCAATCTCCTGTGAACGCCCCACGCCTGCTTCTCGTTACGGCCTGCACCGCCCTGATCGCCTTCACCGGCTGTCGTTCCCACACCACAACGCCCGAAGGCGGCACCCCCATCGCCAGCCGGGCAGCCCCTACCGCAGCCCCGGTCGATCCCGCCACCGCTGGCAGCATCACGGGCACGATCCATTTCAAGGGCACGCCGCCCGCACGCATTCCCATCGATATGTCCATGGACCCAGCCTGTTCGCTTGCTGGCGAAAACCTGAGTGAGCCCTTTGTCGTGACCAAAGGCGCGCTCGCCAATGTATTTGTTTATATAAAGTCCGGCCTGGCAGTTTCCGCTGCGCCCCGGGGCGTCACTTCGCTGCGGGTCGACCAGCACGGCTGCCGCTTTGAACCCCACATCATCGCCCTGCAGGAGGGCGGCTCGGTCGAGTTCACCAACTCCGACCCGACCATGCATAACGTGCACATGGTCAGCGTCGGCAGCAACCCCGGCATGGATGTATCGCAGGGTCCAGGGGCACAGCCGCAACTGCGGCGTTTCGACGGTCCGGAGGTCATGTTGCCTATTCGCTGCAATAACCATCCCTGGATGAACGCCTTTTTGAATGTGGCCCCCAATCCCTACTTCGCCGTGTCTGGCACAAACGGCAGCTTTGCCATCAAAAACCTGCCTCCAGGGACCTATACCCTGGCTGCGGTGCATGAAAAGCTCGGCGAACAGGATGTGCAGGTCACGGTACCCGCACACGGCACCGCGACAGCGAATCTGCTGTTCGCCATGCAGTAAACTGCGGCCAGCCCGTTTAGGGCGGCCTCGCTTCGGGTTGGTTCTTCCGAAGAAGCGAGGGAAGAGAAACAAGGAAAAGCTAAAGCTGGAAAAGCCAGGAAAGCGATTGTGAATCCGTAGCCATGAACCTGCAAACGCTGCTCAACACACATACCTTGCCGCTGTGGTTTCTTGTTTTGTCCTTATTTCTACCCCGCCTGTGCCTTGTTCTGGCCTGGCTGCAGCACAGCATTCCCACGTACCTGCCCGGCTCGGTGAATCTCATTCAGATTCTCGTCGGGCTGCTGATTCCGCGCATCCTGATTTTGTTTTGGATCTACCAGGATCAGGGGGTCGGCTTGTGGTTTCTCATTCATGCCATCGGCGTGGTCGCGGCCTGGGGTGGCGGCGGCACAGGGTATGTCCGGCGACGGCGGGTCGAGGTCGTGGACTGATTTACCCGGTCAGGAGCACCAGGATGAGCATGCTGGCCACCAGGCCCAGGGAGACGTAGGTCGAATAAAAGGCCGCGCCCATGGCCAGACTGATGCCGCCCACCCCAACCAGAGCAAGCCGGCCCCGCTGGGCGCTCCACTCCTGAAACGCAGGATCGTTGGCATGGTCACGCCGCCCGGCCAACCGCAATAACGTCAGCGCGACCCCGCACAG
>CAXTRN010000144.1:0-9501 GCA_964246645.1 uncultured Acidobacteriaceae bacterium | reverse complement strand
GAACAGAAGGGCGAGGGCAATAAGGATGTTGACCGTGATGGAGGTCATGGCCGCGCCCTTGCTGCGGGTTCCGTCATTGAGTACGCCGAAGTCGCGGAACTGCACGCTGGGCGGGTTGGGCTCGTTGGTGCGAAGTGGCTCGGGCATCTCGGTCAGACCTCGTAAAGAATGTGTTTTGGGGCGGAAAGGGACGGGTTACCGGAGATGGTTACCAGCAAGATAGCAGATGCCTGGAGCGTCTCTATTGGCGTTGGACGTACCTTCCGCGGTGTGGAAGAACTCGTCGCCGGGGGCCTGAAACGGCGCCTTGGCCAGCATGGTGCGACGAGGGATGGAAACTGAAGCCTCAGAAGAAAGCGGGGCGACAACGAAAAGGCGATGCTTCGCGCGAACTTTTTCAGCAGCCCCCCTGCGCGGCGGCAACGCCTGGGCAGGGCCGGAAGAGCGGGGCGAGCGAAAGGCGAGGGTCAAGCCGCGGGGCACACTTGATATAGATGCTTCCAATGCATACGGAACCGCAGAAATCACCTTTCTCCCGATTCGACGCGCGAGGCTGGGATATCGCTGGATAAAACGATGAAGAAATGCACCCGGTTGGGGGTTCGGCAAGAGGTGCATCGCCGTAGGGTTAAAAGATGCAACCCGAGATCCACGCCGATGTTGCGGGAAGGAGGGTGTTGCCGGCATGGGTACATCGGGGATGCCAGAAACGTTCAACCTCTGGAACTCTGGGATGGAGGCGCTTAGGCTGCATGGGTTTTTGTCGCTGCGGTGCGAGTCGGTGAGGCTGGTGGTACCGGTCGGCCTCATGATTTTGAAGTTCTTCATCTTGAAGCGCTGAATGTTGAACCCCTCGATCTTGAACCTCTTCATCTGGAATCCATTGATCTTGAATTCATTGATCTTGAATTCATTGATCTTGGGTCCGTCGATCTTGGGTCCGTCGATCTTGGGTCCGTCGATCTTGGGTCCGTCGATCTTGAACCTATCGATCTTGGACGAGGTTTGTTCCCTTGAGGTTCCCACGCGTTTTCCTTCTCCGGTTGTTGCTGTACCTGGAGTGTCGCGGATTTGTTCCCCTGATTCCATAACACTTCCGCAGCAAGCCTGTGGCATTCGGACGGAGGGTAACGTAACCCCTTTTGGGGAGAGGGTTGCCGAAGGAGCGGCGCATGCCGTACCTTCGAGGGGCGAATCGGCGGGATTTTGCTGTTTCGAAACCCGATTTGTCCGGAAAGAAGATTTATGGCTGCCCAAGCGTCCACAACCGACCAGGTTTCCGAAGAAACGCGCGATGTTTCCGCCGCATCCGCACCTCCGTCGGCGCCCGAAGCGGGGTTTCACTCCGCCCTGCGAGAAAATCGGCTTTTTGCACCGCCCGCCGGCTTTGCCCACCATGCCTGGATCAAGAGCCAGGCCGAATACGACCGGATGTACCGGTGGAGCGTGGACGATCCGGAGGGTTTTTGGGCGGAACAGGCGAAAGAACTGGACTGGATGACGCCGCCGACGACCGTGCTGGAGGGCACAGGAGCGGAAGCACGCTGGTTTACCGGCGGACGCTTGAACCTCGCGAGCAACTGTGTAGACCGGCATGCGATGGGCGCACGCAGCGAAAAAGTAGCACTGCTTTGGGAAGGCGAGCCGGGCAGCGAAAAGAGTGGCGAAAAGGACAGCGAGCCGGACGGCGAGAAGAGCGGCGACGAGGGTGGGGCAGTGCGCCGGCTAACCTATCGCGAGCTGCATGCGGAGGTGCAGCGTTTTGCCAATGTGCTGAAGGGTTTGGGCGTGAAAAAGGGCGACCGGGTAGCCCTGTATATGGGCATGGTGCCGGAGTTGGCGGTCGCCGTGCTGGCCTGCGCGCGGCTTGGGGCGGTGCACACCGTTGTGTTTGGCGGCTTTGCGGCGCACGCGCTGGCTGACCGCATCGGGGATTGCCAATGCCGCCTGGTGGTGACGCAGGATGTGAGCTACCGCCGGGGCGCGCCGTTGCGGCTGAAAGCCATTGTGGATGAGGCGCTCACCCGCTGTCCCGGAGTCGAAGCGGTGGTGGTGTACCAGCGCGAACCGAAGGAAGAAACGGCGCTCTTGGCCGGGCGCGACGTTTGGTGGCATGAGGCGATGGCGGCTGCCGATCCGGTATGCGCGCCGGAGCCCATGGAGGCGGAAGATCCGCTTTTTGTCCTGTACACCAGCGGAACGACGGGTAAGCCCAAGGGTTTGGTCCACAGCACGGCCGGGTATGCGTTGGGAACGTACCTTTCCACCAAGATCAACTTCGATCTGCATGAAGAGGACGTGTACTTCTGCACGGCCGATATCGGGTGGATTACAGGGCACAGCTATGTGGTGTACGGTCCCTTGCTGAACGGAGCGACGGTGCTGCTGTACGAGGGCGCGCCGAACTGGCCGGAGCCGGACCGCTATTGGCAGCTGATCGACCGGCACAGGGTATCGATTTTTTACACAGCGCCGACGGCGATCCGGGCCTTTATCAAATGGGGCGGAGACTGGGTGCACCGGCATTCGCTCCAAACGCTGCGGTTGTTGGGCACGGTGGGCGAACCGATCAATCCGGAAGCCTGGATGTGGTATCACCGCGAGATCGGCAAGGAGCGCTGCCCGATCGTCGATACCTGGTGGCAAACCGAAACGGGGGCCCACATGATTGCTCCGGTGCCGGGCGCGGTGGCGACCAAACCGGGCTCGGCGACGAAGCCCTTTTTCGGGATTGTGCCGAAGATTGTGAGTAAATCGGGGGCCGAGGTTTCTGCCGGGCAGGGCGGTCTGCTGGTCATCGCCAAGCCGTGGCCGTCAATGGCGCGTACCATCTGGGGCGACCATCAGCGCTTTGTGGACACCTATTTTTCCGAGGTGCCGGGCGTGTACTTCACCGGCGACGGGGCGCGTTGCGATGAGGACGGCTATTTCTGGTTAATGGGCCGGGTGGACGATGTGATCAATGTGAGTGGTCACCGGCTCGGTACCGCAGAGATCGAATCCGCCCTGGTGGCGCATCCCAAGGTGGCCGAGGCAGCGGTGGTGGGCCGCCCCTGCGAGTTGAAGGGCCAAGCCATTGCGGCCTTTGTGTCGCTCGAAGGCGGCTGTGAGCCGAGCGAAGCGCTTCGGCAGGAACTGCGGCAATGGGTGGGCAAGGAGATCGGTGGACTGGCGCGGCCGGATGATCTGCGCTTCACGCCCGGGTTGCCGAAGACGCGTTCCGGCAAGATCATGCGGCGGCTGTTGCGGGAGTTGGCGACGACGGGTGAGGTGCAGGGGGATACGACGACGCTGGAGGATTACAGCGTGATAGCGAAGCTGCGGGAAGGCGAGGAATGATGCATGGGAGCGGCGATGCGTATGAGGCACCGCTGCCCTTGTAGGCGCCGACACCGGGATGGGCTACACGCGCGATCATGGCCCCGCCTCCGACTGCATAGCGTTACATGCTTGCGGAGGACTTATTTCGCATTGGCAATGCGACCTCGTCTAAACTTGCGAATCTCAGAGTTCCTAAGGATGTCGCGACCTACGACCGTAATGGCGTCACAATGGTTCGCTCCAACGGCGGCGGCATTTCTCTAGTCACTGAGGCGCGTCTGACTCGAGAGCGCTCCCGCTATGCAGGGTCATACCTTTGGAAACTTCCGGCGCTCTTCCCGATGCCGCCTGGGCTAGCCTTGTCTGCTGACATGAGAGATGTGCCTTTTGGTCAACTACCTGACCATTACCTGTTGTGCCCCCATACTGACATGCCGATAGGTGAATACGTGGGTTTGCTCCAGAAATTAGCATTACGGTTGGAAAGAGTGCAAAAGCTATGACCTACGATTTCGATCAATGGCGAGCAAACTTGATGTTGGAAGCCTTGCAAACGCTCGATGAGAAGTGGCAGGCGATCGTGGACAAAACGGATGACGAAGATGCCAAAGCTGATTACGCTAACGACATGATGAGACTGCACATCTTGCAAGAGGGTTTTGAACGAAAAGCGGTGGAAGAGTTCGGCGCGGGTATCACTAGTTTTTCTCGTGATCCGGTTTAGGGCAGTTCTCCTGATGTTGTGGCGTCGAGCGCTGTTGAAGACGCAGTTTTCTTGACGAAAACTGGCGCAAACGGGTCTACCTTCGCTCTACACCTTCAGGAGGACAGCCATCGCCTTCGCACTACAGGAAGTGTCCAAAACGATAGCGCAAAAGCAGAAACTGATGGTTAACCCCGCTGTCCCGCGACTTCCGCGAAGTGGTGGATTGTATCGAAGCACTCAGGCACTACGAAAAGTACGGCGGCAAACCACGTGCCTTGTTCGTCAGACTGGAACCCAAGACTTGCCTACATCGTCCATTGATACGATGGATGGTTGAGTTGCTGTGCGCAGGCATCCTATGCGTTTGGGTGCTGTTCGCTGGCCGGTGGGTTTGGGATGAGTGACTATCTGAGCAGGATCAAATCGCCGGCGGACGTGAAGCGGCTGAGTCCGGTGGAGTTGGAGCGGCTGGCGGAGGAGATTCGCGAGCGGCTGATTCGCGGCGTTGCCAAAACGGGCGGGCACATCGGACCCAATCTGGGCGTCGTGGAGCTGACGCTGGCGATGCACTACGTCTTCGACACCCCGCGCGACAGCTTTGTTTTCGACGTAAGCCACCAAAGCTATGTGCACAAACTGCTGACCGGGCGAGAGCACTTATTCGACACGATTCGGCAGCCGGGCGGGCTGAATGGTTTCATGCTGCGGACCGAAAGCGAGCATGACAGCTTCGGCGCGGGCCATGCCGGCACGGCCCTGAGCGCGGCGCTGGGCATGGCCGTGGCGCGTGATATGAGTGGTGGCGACGAAAATGTTGTGGTGCTCGCCGGCGATGCGGCGTTCACCAACGGCATCAGCTTTGAGGCGCTGAACAACGTAGCGGCGCAAACCAAGCGGCTGATCATCATCCTGAACGATAACGAATGGTCGATCGACAAGAACGTCGGGGCGATCGCCGAGTATTTTCACAAGATTGCGACCAATCCAACCTATGTAAACCTCCATGAGCGGGTGACGGGGTTGGTGGAAAAGTTCGGCGGCAAGGCGGCGCGGCACATTGCGCGCAAAGCCGAAGAAGCCGCCAAAGGCATCGTTGGCCGCGGCATGATCTTTGAGGAGTTCGGGCTGAACTACTACGGCCCGGTGGATGGGCATAACCTGCCGCTGCTGATTGAAACGCTGAAATTTTTGAAGACGCAGAACCGGCCGGTGGTGCTGCACGCGTTGACGCAGAAAGGCCGCGGCTTTGGGCCGGCGCTTGAAAAGCAAAAGAAGTTCCATGGGCTGGGACCCTACGATCCGGAAACAGGCGAGACCAAAGCGGCGGGACAGAAGACCTATTCGGAGATTTTTGCGGAAAGCCCGACGCGGCTGGCCAACCACGATCGCAAGGTGGTGGCGATCACGGCGGCAATGCCGAATGGGACGGCACTTGATCTCTTCCGGCCGCACCATCCGGACCGCTACTTCGATGTGGGGATCGCGGAAGAGCACGCGGTGCTGTTTGCGGCCGGCATGGCGACCAAGGGATATCGACCGTTTTGCGCCATTTATTCGACGTTCCTGCAGCGCGCCTTCGACCAGATTGTGCACGATGTGGCGTTGCAGAACCTGCCGGTGGTGTTTTGCATGGACCGTGGCGGCTTGAGCGGGGACGATGGCCCCACGCACCATGGATTGTTCGACATCAGCTACCTGCGCAGCGTGCCGAATCTGATCCACATGGATCCCAAGGACGAAGATGAGCTGCAGGACATGATGTACACGGCGCTGGTGCATGAGGGGCCGAGCGCGATCCGCTACCCGCGTGGCACGGGGCCGGGTGCGGTGTTGAAGGCGCAGCCGGAGGCGCTGGCGATCGGCCAGGCCGAGGTGATCGAGGACGGCGCCGATGTCGCAATTTTTTCGCTTGGCGCGATGCTGCCGGAAGCGCAACGCCTGGCGCGCGCCTTAAAGGCGGAAGGGCACAGCGTGGCGGTGATCA
The DNA here is from genome assembly GCA_964246645.1 of uncultured Acidobacteriaceae bacterium. GTDB lineage: Bacteria > Acidobacteriota > Terriglobia > Terriglobales > Acidobacteriaceae > Granulicella. The sequence continues at coordinate 3,490 of CAXTRN010000144.1, read as the reverse complement.
ATGCGCGGTTTGCGAAGCCGGTGGACGCGAACTGCATTCAGGCCTACGCGCGTCGCTGCGAACTGCTGGTGACGATGGAAGACCATGTACTGGCGGGCGGGTTCGGCTCGGCGGTGCTGGAAACGCTGAACGAGGCGGAACTGGACACGCCGGTGGTGCGGGTGGGCTGGCCTGACCAGTTCATTGAGCATGGCCGGGTGGAAGATCTGCGGGTGCGGTACGGCATGACGGCGGAGGCGGCTTTGGAACGGGTACGGCCGTTGCTGCGCAAGCCGGTAGGTGTATAGGTACAGGCATGGTTCTGCTTCATCACTGTGCGATGTGAGGGATTAGACAGGGTTTTTGCCGGTCAGGCTACTATCTCATGCAACGCACGGTGAAGGTGTGCAATGAGTGGGGCACCTGGCGAGTGCACCATCCCAGACCGCACACTGCAGGTCTCTCCACTGCGCGCTCTGCGCTTCGGTCGAGATGACACTGTATAGATGTGTGTAAACCGCTCTAGGTATGGTGAACCGCTCCAAAAGCCGGTTCTAAAGCCGGTTTACGATAGCCTTTGCGCGAATTGCGGCAACAACTCGGCGGCACGGGCCTGGCGGTAGCGAAAAAGGGCGCGCAAAGCGGTGCGTGCGACCGGCAGTCCGAGGCGGCTGAGGGGTTCGAGCGGCAAGGCATAGGTGACGTGGTCACGCACAAGGGTGCCGGGCTGGCCAGTCAGCCCGGAGCGGGCGTCGGCGACCGAATGGCAGTGGTGCCAGTAGGCGAAGGGACCCTTGACCTGCAGGTCGCAAAAGCCGTGGTTCCAGTGGAAGTCGCCGATGAGGGCCTCCCAGGGCTGTCGCAGCGGCAAAAAGGGGACGCCGCGCGCGGTGATGAGGAGCTTTGTGCCGCTGCCGGCTGCCGTACCGGGAAAAACCCGTGCGCCTGCCGGGCGAGGCGGGGGCGGCACCAGGGTCATCTCGTCGATGCGTGCTTTTTGCCAATGCGGCATCAGGGGCGGCAGGTTTTGGGGGTTCGCGAAGAACGCAAAAACCAGATCGCGCGGAAACGGCAGCCATTGTTCGGTTTGGAACTCGTGAGGCATGCGGGTTTGGATGCGAGATGTTGCCTCTGCTGCGGGTTGTGCGCACAGGCTGAAGAGAACTGGTTGGTAACTGTTTTGGGGGAGTGCCGAGTCCAGCCGAACCTGCAGGTCTCTCCACTGCGCAGGACGGTGAAGCTGTCCTGCTTCGGTCGAGATGACAGCGATTAGTTGAGAGGACAGGATTTAGTCGAGAGCACAGAATTTAGTCGAGAGCACAGAGTTTGGTCGAGAGCACAGAGTTTGGTCGAGAGGACGGATTTGGTCGAGAGGACAGAATTTAAGGAGGCGGAAAAGCTTGTGACCCCCACAGAAGTGTCATCTCGACCGGAGTGAAACGGCAGTATCGTTTCACGTAGTGGAGAGACCTGCAGTTCTGCTGCAGCGGAACCTACCGACATGCGCGAGAAAAGCTTTTATGTGTACATCATGGCTAGTCGAAGCCGTACTCTCTACATCGGCTTCACGTCAGCTCTTGAAGATCGTATTTGGAAGCACAAACATGATGTGTACGATGGCTTTTCTCGTCGGTACCAATGCCATCGACTTGTGTATCTAGAAAGGTATGCAACACCCGAGGTAGCCATTGCTCGCGAGAAACAGTTGAAGCGTTGGTCGCGAAGTAAGAAGATCACTTTGATTTTGCGCGAGAACGCGGCTTGGGCTGATCTGAGCGAGGACTGGGGCAAGCCGTTGCAGTGTTTGGCGGGCGAACCTGCAGGTCTCTCCACTGCGCAGGACGGTGAAGCTGTCCTGCCTTGGTCGAGATGACAAGCGTTATAGGCAAATCTCTTTTATGAGCAAATCTCCCAACAATCTCCTTCAGTTAAGCTGTCCTGCTTCGATCGAGATGACAAGCGTTATAGGCAAATCTCTTTTATTCAGCAAATCTCCCAACAATCTCCTTCACATCGCTTCCGCGAATCTCTATCGCCTTAGCGATCCTCTAGTGGATCGCCGCGTCGACTTCGCTGAAGTAGCTTGGCGGTTTCAGCAGTTCGCGGGGTTTGCTGCCGTCGGCGGGGCCGACCAGGCCGTCGCGTTCCATCATGTCGATAAGGTGGGCGGCGCGGCCGTAGCCGATGCGCAGGCGACGTTGCAAAAGGCTGGTCGAGGCTTTGCCGAACTCAAAGACCAGGCGGACCGCGTCATCGAACATCGCATCGGCCTCTTCGCCCTGATTGGCGGAGCCGGAGCCGTCGTCGGATTTCTCATCCTTGGGGCCTTCCAGGAAGCCTTCGACATACTCGGCTTCGCCCTGCGCCTTCCAAAAGGCAGTCACCGCGGCGATCTCCTTTTCCGTAACAAAGGGGGCGTGCACGCGCTGCAGCCGGCTGGTGCCGGGCGGTAAAAACAGCATGTCGCCCCGGCCAAGCAGCGATTCGGCGCCGTTGGTGTCGATGATCGTGCGGGAGTCGATCTTGGTAGCGAGGCGGAAGCTCATGCGGGTGGGGACGTTGGCCTTGAGCAGGCCGGTAATGACATCCACGGAGGGCCGCTGCGTGGCCAGCACGAGGTGGATGCCGACAGCGCGCGCCATTTGAGCCAGCCGAGTGATGGCTTCTTCGACGTTGGCGCGGTCGAGCATCATCAAATCGGCAAGCTCGTCGATGACGATGATGATGTAGGGCAGCGGCTCCTGATTGCGGTCTTCGAAGAGGTATTCGGAGCCGACCTCGAAGAGCTTGTTGAACTGGTCAATGTTGCGAACATGGTTGGCGGCAAGCAGCTTTAAACGGCGTTCCATCTCGCGAACGGCGTTTTTGAGGGCGTTGGCGGCGAGTTTGGCTTCCGTGATGATGGGTGTGAAGAGGTGTGGAATACCTTCATACATGCCAAGCTCGACGCGCTTGGGATCGACCAGAATCATGCGCACCTGTTCAGGGGTCGAGCGGAAAAGCACGCTCATGATCATGGCATTGATGGCGACGGATTTACCGGAACCGGTGGACCCGGCGATGAGTACATGGGGCATGGACGCGAGATCGGCGGTGACGATGCGGCCATCGATGTCTTTACCGAGTGCGATGGGCAGTTTGGACTTTGTAGCGGCAAAGCCCTCACTTTCCACTACATCGCGCAGCCAGATGGTTTCGCGGTCGATGTTGGGCACCTGAATGCCGACGGTGGATTTTCCCGCCATGCGTTCGATGAGGATGGATTCGGCGGCCATGGCGAGGCAAAGATCGTCGGCAAGGCCAGTGACGCGGCTATATTTCACGCCGGCATCGGGCCGGAACTCAAAGGTCGTGACCACGGGACCGGGGTTGATTTGCTCGACGCGACCGGCGACGCCGAACTCGCCGCACTTTTCGACGAGCACCTGGGCTTCGGCACGCAGGGCGTCCTCGCGCACCACGGTTTGGCCCTCACTGGCGTGGAGCAGCGTGGAGGGTGGAAGCTCATAAC
>CAXTRN010000143.1:1771-9664 GCA_964246645.1 uncultured Acidobacteriaceae bacterium | reverse complement strand
TCGCGGTTTCTGCTGTGCGCGCCCGCACCGGCACAAGCACCGTCGCGGCAGGCCGTTTTTGCAATATCGCCGCTGACGCCTCATTCTCGACAATGTTGCGATACAGATGCAGCGCCTGCGCTACCACCTGGTCCATGTTGAAGTACCGATAATTCGCCAGCCGTCCGCAGAAGTAAACGTCCGTCGTGCTATCGGCCAGTTCGCGGTAAAGCTCATACAAACGTGCGTTTTCCGGCCGCGGCACCGGGTAGTACGGATCCCCTTCCGCCATCGGGTACTCATATACGACGCTCGTCTTCTTGTGCTGCTGTCCCGTTAGGTGCTTGAACTCTGTGATGCGCGTATACGCATGATCGTTGGGGTGGTTCACGACGCCGACCGGTTGCATCTGCTCGCAATCGTGTGTCTCATGCTGAAACCGCAACGAACGGTAAGGCAGGCGCCCGAAACGAAAATCGAAGAACTCATCGATCGGCCCGGTGTAGATCATCTTGGCATAGCGGTAATCCTGTGCAATCTCGCGATAGTCGGTGTTGAGCATCACTGTGATCTTGGGATTCGCCAGCATCCGTTCGAACATGCGCGTATAGCCTTCAAGCGGCATCGCCTGGAACGCGTCTGAAAAATATCGGTCATCGCGATCGAAGCGTACCGGGATGCGGCCCGCAACGGAACTGTCCAGCTCCGATGGATCAACGCCCCACTGCTTGCGCGTGTAATTGCGGAAAAACTTTTCGTATAACTCGCGTCCTACCTTGGAGACCACGATATCTTCTGAGGTCCGAATCTCTGCACGGCTTTCTGCACGTTCGGCAAGGAACTGCTCCATGCCTTTCGCATCCAGATCGAGCCCATACATCTGGTTGATCGTGTCAAGATTGATCGGAATCGGCAGCATCTTGCCATCTACCGAAGCCAACACCCGATGCTCATACGAGCGCCATTCTGTGAATTGCGAAAGGTAATCGAAAACCTTTTGTGAAGCCGTATGGAAGATGTGCGGACCGTATGGATGCACAAGAATGCCGTCAGCATTTAGCTCGTCATAGGCGTTGCCGGCAATATGCGGCCGCTTGTCGACAACCAGCACACGTTTTCCAAGCCCTGTTGCCAGTCGTTCTGCCAGCACTGTGCCTGCAAAGCCTGCCCCCACCACGAGGAAATCATAGGTTTCAATCATTGGACCCTTGATGCGCATCGCTATCACCTCTGCCGGTGCTGCTGCCTTTACGCTGACAGTCTGTGCCGGTCGCACGTTTTCCATCTCTTGTTGCATCGCGGCCCACGTTGAATCCCATGAAGATTCATCGAGCTTTGCTTGGACACGCGCTTGCCACGCCGCATCACGACTGGCCGTCAACACGCGATCCAGCGCTGCGGCAAAGGCTTCAGGCGTTTCCGCGATTTCCACCAACCCCAGATCGCCGTACGGATGCACGACGTCATGAATGGGCGTCGACACCACACGCTTGCCGGCAGCCAGATATTCCGGCGTCTTGGTCGGCGAAATAAAGCGCGTCGCGCTGTTCAGTGCAAACGGCAGCATCGCCGCGTCCCAGCCGGCAAGATATCCCGGCAACTCGCGATAACTTTTTGCTCCCAGGTAGTGCAGATTTGGAGCTTGCGGCAAGCTTTCCGCCGCGATCTTCACCACAGGTCCCAGCATAACGAAGTGCGTGTGCGGGCAAAGCTTCGCGACTTTACCCATCAGCGCCGCATCGAAACGCTCATCCAGCACACCATAAAAACCGACGCGGGGGTGTGGGATCATCGCTTGGTCCATGGGGTCCGGTTGCGGCGTCAGCGCTTGCGCAAAATGTTCCTTTTCAATGGAACTCGGAAAGGCATGGACGTTGTCGTGCTGCGACCGCTTATGCTCAAACAAGGATTGCCCGCCCGTAAACACCACATCCGCGCGACTGAACAAGGCCTGCTCGCGCACCAAAAGTTCCGGCGGTGCGTCGGCAAAGGCGGACAACTCATCCATCACGTCGTAGACCGTAACCTCCGGCGCAAGGTGAGAGGTAAAACCCAAGGCCATCGGCGTGTAAAACCACGCATCGAAGCGGGAAAATTGCCGCGTCGCAAGAAACTCGTCCAGCAGGCGGCGCTGCCCTGCCTCGGCATCTTCACCCACGTGGAAATGCGGTCGGATCACGGTAATATCCGGTGATCTTTCTACAGCGAGAAACTCCAGCGCACCACCGGCCGGCGCATGAGCCGGTGCCGTTGCGGGATCATGGAGAAACGGTTCTTCCCAAAAGTACACCGGCCGATCCAACGCCGCGCGACTGAGCAAATGTTGCGGGCGCTGCGTAACGAAATGCCAACGAAGATGCGAAAACACAAGGAGTGCGGGCGAAAGGTTCACCTTTTCAGGTTGCGATGCCGGGTTTAATTTGAACAAGTGAACTCCAAAGCGCTGGCAGCGCGAGGTGAAAGCCGCCGCAAAAGCACAGCGCGCCTGAAAAGCGAGCAAAACGTAGGCAACTCTCGCAGGCCTGCGCAGGTTGCCACGGAACCGAGGTGAAGAACGAACTGTCTACTTAGATTAGCTGTAACGCGTTTGAGTTGTCGCAGGCAAATGATTGCGATATTTCGGCGCATGAACGGGACGAGGCAGCAAGCGCTTTATCTCGAGTTGAATGCAACACAACCTTACCTGCAGCGATTCGAGCTCTCGCGCTGCACGAGCGAAAACAACGCATAAACATTTGCGCACCCACCCGCATCGCGCCTTGCTAGATAAAGTGCTAAAGAAAGTGCATGCGAAACAGCGCATCTCGCTGTGCAGGTTGAAACCCCGCATCACGAATGAATCGACGCACCTCTTCTTCATTCGGGAGGTGTATGCCTGGTTTGGCTTTCCTGTCTTCATCGTAGAACGCAGAGCCCACATCGTCGCCTCCGAAACGCAGGCTCATCTGTGCAACCTTCACCCCTTGCGCGAGCGGCGCGCTCTGCATGTGGGGCACCTGATCCAGAAGCATACGGCTCACCGCAATCACCTTCAGCCACTCGACAGCTGTCGGCTCTTCCAAACCGCTGACGAGCCCCTCTTCCATTGCCGACGCGCTTTGGACAGTAGCGGCCGCAAAGCCACCTGTTTGCTCCTGTAACGAACGCACCGCTTCCAACATGTCGACGCGCTGCTGCGCACTTTCACCATTCTCGAAGACGAGAGTCGCTATGGTGCGCATCCCCGCATCATGCGCGGCGCGATGCACAGGAAGCCAACTCTCCATGGCCAAGCCGGTTTCCGAAGCCTCCAACATGTCCAGTCCTGCGCCATGCAGACACATCGTGATTTCCTGCAACGATACTTCAGCGCGTGCGGCCAATCTTTGCAGATCCCGTGCGCGCAAGCCCTGCAGAGAAAGCTGCGGAAACCGTTGCTTGACGCTTGAGAACAGCTGCTCATACCCGGTTACGTCGCGCAATATTGCGGCGTGCTCGCGAAGCACGATACCTGTCGCGCCCATCGCTACGGCATCATCTATGTCGGCAAACAATCGCTGGAGCGCTTCAGCATCGGAAGCCTTTGCCATCGCGCCGGGTTGCAGAGAGGCAGCATAGCGGATCGGACACACCATGCTGTAGCCGACCACATCTTCAGGATGCAATTGACGGCGCACGGCATCAGCCTCCATGCCGACCCCGATCAAGTCGTCTGAAGCGAAGCAATCAAGGGCTTGCTGGCGTGTGATGCCCATTCATTCAGTTTACGCGTGAGGACCATGACCGTGCTGAAAAGTCAGGCTTACAAAGATTACGGCGCGGCCTGTCGTTGGAAGTATTTGCATCGCGCCTCAGCGCAGCGTATCCGCGATGCTGCGAGCCGCCGCGCGCGCGTCACGAATCAGATCGGGCACACCCACACCGCGAAAGCCATTTCCCAACAGATACATATGTCCCCACGCGGCGACGCGAGTCTCCAATGCAGCCATGCGCTGTTTGTGGCCGACCTCATACTGCGGCAAGCTGCGCGGCCATCGGCTTACTGTCGTCAACGCCGGATCGGGTGCGGGCAAGCCAGGCAGCACAGCAAGGAGTTCCCGCCAGGCCTCACGTGTGATCGCTGCATCGGCTTGGGCAAGCAGCGCATCGGCAGCCGTGCCCCCGAAAAAGACACGCACCACCCGTGCGCCTGCGGGAGCGCGATCGGCAAACTTTTGTGTCGTAAACGTGCCGGCAAGCAGCTTCGGACGGACGGCGCGCGTCGCCCCCTCCTGCGGTGCAAGCTGCGGTGCGAGCTGCGGCACAAGCTGCGGTGCGAACTGCGGCACAAGGAATCCAAAACCTGGTGGAATTGCAAAGCTTTGTGCCACAGCAGCCGGCCAACAGAACGTCGCAAGCACGGCTGAACTCGCGTCCTGTGGCAGGAGCGCGGCGGCTTCTACGTCGATGTCGTTGAGCAGCGCGCGTGTTGTATCAATAGGCGTTGCCAGCAACACATCATCGAAAGGCACATAACCGATCGCGCATGAAGACAGATCGCTTGCAGCGAAACGCACGAGCCATTCGCCTCGCCCATTGCGCCGCAAGGCCGTCGTTTGCGTTTCTGTGTGCAGCCGCTCAGCCGGCAGTGCCGCTACCAGCGCGTCAACAAGAGAACCCATGCCGCGCCGCAAACTGGTAAAGGTCGTCTGCTGCGGTGCGGTGCCGCGCTCCCGGCGTTGCGCCTGCAGGGCCAGAATGAGTGATCCATGCTCGGCTTCCATTGCTACGAAACCGGCAAGCACCGCATGCACACTGAGCCTGGCCACATCGCCGCCGAAGACACCGGAAAGCAGCGGCGCTCCGATTTTGTCGAGCACTTCTGTACCGAAATGCCGCGCCACGAAACTGGCTACGGATTCATCCTCCGCGGGGATGCCGGCCTTCAACTCGTCCGCACGCTGCACCTCACGTGCGTAGGCCTTTTTCGCTTCTTCAGAAAACAGCGGTGATGCGTCGAGCGTATCGAGGTCTTCGGGCACCATCATCCGCATGCGCGCAGGCATGGCAATCAGCTCGCCTTCCACCCACACATAAGTGATCTTGCCTTCATCGTTGGAAGGGATCATCTCCGCGCCCAAGCCAAGCTCTTCGGCGAGCAAGCGCGCCCAGGGCTTCTCGGTGACCCAGGCATCGGGCCCACCTTCCAGAATGTATTCTCCCTCGGCAGTCTGATGGCGCGTCGTTTGCACCGTACCGCCCAGCCGCGCGCTCCGCTCGTACAAATGCCAGTCGAGCGCGTCGCCCGCCTTCCGACGTTGTTCCAGCTCATACGCCGCGGCCAGCCCGGCGATGCCGCCCCCAAGAATGGCGATCCGCGTCATAGTGTTACAAGGCTCTCATGCCGCACATGCTTCTATACCTCGGCCAACACAGGTTCCGGGATCGGCGCCGTGCGCACCTCGGCAGCGAGGCTCCAGGGCGCGGCAACCTGCGGCAGCGATGCATCGGTGCCCGTGCGGGTCGTCAGCACCTGCGCAAGAGCATCGATCAGCATGGGCGAATCATTCAGGCTTTCCGCGCGTGTCACCGTGATGCCAAGCTCTTTGCCGAAGTCGCGGAAATTTATATCGATGTCATACAAAATCTCAACGTGATCGCACAGAAAGCCTACGGGTTGCATCACCACAGCGCGGTGTCCCGCGTCCGCCAGCGCCTTCAAGGTGTCTTCCACTGCGGGCCCGATCCACGGCGCGCCGGCAACCCCTTGGCTTTGGAAGGCGAAGCACCAATCGGCCTCCGTCATCCCCACGGGCGCCAGCCGCTTGGCGATGGCCGCCGCCGTATTTTTGCATTCGATGGGATAAGGATCGCCTTCCATCGCGATGCCATAGTTCTGAATACCCTCGGCCGGCACAGGCGCCCCCGGCCGTGCAGCGGACCCACGGGCTGCCTCCTCCGGCGTTGCCGGTCGAATGGTGCGGCATGGCACCGAATGCGCTGTAAAGAGCACAGGAACACGACGTCCGGCGCGCGCGCAGGCTTCAGCCCAGGCCGGCCAAAGCCGGTCCGCCAACGCGTACGCCAGGCCCGGCTCATCCGCCCAGCCCGCAATAAATTCATAAGAAAACGACTCGCCCGGCGTATCGCGCAACGCCGCTTCCAGCGCACGCCGATACAGTCCTGTCGAGGTGCGCGAATATTGCGGCGCCAGACAAAGCACATGCGCACGCTGCACGCCATCGGCCTTCATCTGCGCCACGGTGTCGGCGATATACGGGTGCCAGTTCCGCATACCCACATACACCGGACAGCCCAGATGCGCGGCCAGCAGACGGCCCTGCAACAACGTCCAGCGCGTCAGCGGCGGTCCCTCCGCTAGCGGTGTTTCCGCTAAACCGATCTCGGCGTAGCGATGTTGCAGCTCTTCCACCACATGCGCCGGCATGGGACGGCCACCTGTAACCTTGTGCAGATACTCAGCCATCTCGGAAAGGCGGTCGGGCGTACCATGCGCCAGCAAAAGGACGGCTTCGGGTGTCTCGGGATGTTCGCGCTGTTGAGTGCTTTGGGTCATCTCTTTCCATCCTAGAGCCCACATGTCGCCTGTGCTTGCGCCACGCGCTCCATCACGGCGTTACATTACGATGCAAACACCAACGGCGCGCAAACTTTACGATGCGGATACGGCAGCGGAACGCATCATGCGATCCCTGGTTACATCGCAAAAGCTTCAACCGCGCGTAGCGTCGGCATAAAGCCCAGTCGTGCCGTACTGCTTCACAAGTTCCACGACACGCACAACATTCTCAACCGGCGTGCCGGGCACGATGCCGTGGCCGAGGTTGAAGATATGCCCTGGCCTTCCTGCGGCAAGATCCAGAATCTCGCGTACCCGTGCTTCGAGCACAGCTTCGGGTGCGAATAGCGTGATCGGATCGAGGTTGCCCTGCACCGCGCAACCCGCACCCACCGCACGCCAACCGCTATCAAGCGGAACGCGCCAATCGAGCCCCAACACATCGGCCCCGGTCTCGCGCATCGCCGGCAAAAGGCTGGCCGTGTCCACACCGAAATAGATCACCGGCACGCCCAACGCTTGCACACGATGTACAAGCTCCGTCGTCGGTTTCTGCACAAATTGCCGATAATCACTTACCGATAACGCACCTGCCCATGAATCGAATATCTGGATCACGTCCGCGCCGGCTTCCACCTGTTGTTGCGCATACGCAACCAGCACGGTGATGAGCTTTTCCATGAGCAGTGGCCAGGCTCTGCCATCCGGCTGCGGCACGGGCGCAGCGGAAGCATACATCAGCCGTTTGGTTTCAATATAGTTCCGGGACGAACCGCCCTCGATCATGTAACTCGCTAAGGTAAACGGAGCACCGCAAAAGCCGATAATGCCGAGCCGGTCGCCGTCAGCCCGGGGGCCGTCGAAATGTTTTGCCACTTCCGCGATCGCTTTCGCCACATACACCAGATCTTCGACACGATCCGTGCGCAGGGCCTCCACATGCTCCACCGAGCGCACAGGCCGATGCACCACTGGACCTTCGCCGGCAACGAACTCGAAATCAAGCCCCATGGGTGTGAACGGCAACAGAAGATCGGCAAAAATAATCGCCGCGTCCACGTCCAACCGTTCCGCCGCAGTGATGGTCACCTCGGCTGCGATGGCCGGTGTGCGGCAAATCTCCAACAGCGTGTGATGACGCCGCACGGCCATGTATTCCGGCATATAGCGGCCGGCTTGCCGTAAAAACCACACAGGGGTGCGGTCAACCGGATGTCGCAAGCAAGCTCGCACAAAGCGGCTGCTACCCTTGTCGGGGTTTGCCTGCTTTCCTGCATCCTGTCTCTTTGCGTCCTGTTTTCCCGCGGCCTGCTCCGCGTTGTGCCTCGCTGCGTCCTGCGCCATTACGGTCCCCTTCTTCAGCCTACATCGTGCGC
>CAXTRN010000143.1:0-1671 GCA_964246645.1 uncultured Acidobacteriaceae bacterium | reverse complement strand
TCGTGCGCGCAGGCTGACTACCGCCGTATCGTGGTTTGTGAATCATGCGCACGAAACGGAATGCGATAGCTGACGCCCACCATCCCCAGTACCGGCGTAAAGGTAAACTCCCCGGTATTCCAGTGCTGCGCTTGCACATCGAGCTTCAAGGCAAATCGACTGGAAAGCGGCACATCCACGCCGCCGCCATAGTTGTACACCGTTGAGTTGTCGCCGGTGTAGCCAACGTTCAACGGGAAGTGAATGTTGCCGGGTCCGATAAGGAAGTCGGCATAGGGCTCAAAGCGGCCCACCGGCACCAGGGCCCGCAGCCCGAAAAGATAGCTTCGCTCGTTGGCATAGGTGCCGTTGCTGAAATTGGCTCGCACTTCCACCGAGGGCTGCACAGGAAAGCGCAGGTAGCGCGTATAGTTCGCGCCCAAGGAAACGCCTGTATTGTGATTCGGTCCATAAGCCGGATCGCTCACACCCAGGCCGGCAAACACCGAAACCGCAGCTGCCTTGCTCGCGGCGGTGCTGGCCTGCGCGCATGCACATTTTGCAAAAACGCCATTGACGGCCAAAAAAACAACGGCAAAACCGTACCAACCTGAAACGCGAAACATGCGACATCCTCTTGGAAGATTCCCGAGCTCGTTCTTGTGTTGCTGTTTGGATGCGTAACCCCGAAGTGCACGCATTTCTTTGTGCAAACACGCATCGGGGCGCACGGGTTGCGCTTTGAGTGTGATTTGGCAGTTCGTGATTTGGCGTTCGTGATTTGGTCGTTCTGTCAAGGTTCCACTCGTTTCGCAATTGCATTACCATCGTGACGCGCGCATTTGCAATAGTTTGGCTACACTGTTCCGGGGCTGTTACCAGGCATGCACGGTGTTGCCGGGCCAAGCCACCCTTTCCAAACGCCACACGAGAGTCGATGTTCACCTTATGCCGAATTACCTTGAATTGCCTGTCGGGAAACATGCGCCGGAGTTGATCAACGCGGTCATCGAAATCCCGCTGGATTGCAGTACGAAGTTCGAATACGACAAGGAACTCCATGTTTTCCGCCTGGATCGCAACCTGTACTCGCCCGTGCACTACCCCGGTGATTACGGCTTCATCCCGAGCACGCTGGGCGACGACGGCGATCCCCTGGATGTGTTGGTGCTTGTCGACCGGCCCAGCTTCACCGGCTGCTTCATGGAGGTGCGCCCCATCGGTGCACTCGAAATGATCGACCAGGGCCAGGGTGATGAAAAGATTCTGTGCGTGGGCGCAGGCAACCCACGGTATGAAGATGTGCACAATTATTCAGAAATCTACCCGCACATCTTGAAAGAAATCACTCACTTCTTCTCGATCTACAAAAATCTTGAGAACAAGCGCGTCGAAGTGCACGGCTGGCGCGATGCGCAGGTCGCGTATGAGCTTGTGCGCAAAGCGCAGCAGGCTTATATCGATAAGAACGCTGCGAAGTAGGGCGCCTTCGTTGCTCATCGAAGCTGCATGGCCGTTTGCGATCGCTCAGGGTCGGCTTGACTATGGGTGCAGCCAGTGCAGCGAAGAACCTTTGCCATGATCGCGGTCTTGCACGCGAACTACAGAGTTTCTTCGCTGCGCTCAGGCGACGACGCTAATCGGTCTGCCGTTGCTCATTCCCTGCCGTTTCATAATTTAACGCTGACGCAC
>CAXTRN010000142.1:0-9690 GCA_964246645.1 uncultured Acidobacteriaceae bacterium | reverse complement strand
CGGAAGAGGGGCGCGGACGGTGCGGCGACGGTAGCGGCCCGGTACACCCACTGCCCGGTGCCGGCAACCGTCGCGATGCGGCCCGGGGCCAGCACAGGCAATCCACCCTGGGCAATGGCGCTTAACCGCGCACTCGCAAGCGTTCCTGAACCGGACGGCAACACGACCGCGCCTTGCCGAATGCCCGGAAAACGTGGCCGAAAGAGTACTTTGACAGCGCATGTTTGCCCAGCCGCCATGGATAAACCGGCAGTGCAAGTGCCGGGATCGGCGAGAACGAAATCCAGATTGGCCACACCGCTTGTGAGCACCGCGGGAGATCCCGCAACTCCAGCCGATTGCGTGGTGAGCGTCACCACCACAGGCTGCGACGCGACACCCACTGCCGTTGCCGGAAAGGTGAAAACGCCACTCTGAGCCGCGGCAACTTCTGTCCATGCCAACAGCCCTGCGAACAGGCAGAACAGACGTAAAAACCAGCGGCTCGCGTGCAAGCTGGTGTGTGCTTCCCGTTTGCCGTTGTGCCGTTTGTCTATGTGCCGTTCTTCTTTGTGCCGTTCTTCTTCTTCATGTGGTGCCGTGTGTGCCGTCATCGTTTATCCCCAAAACAGGCCCGGCATGTCGGTGAGGACCGGCGCGGGTTTCTGCTGAGGGGTATATCGGCCGCGGCGTGCAAAACTTCAGCACTGTTTCAACATGAAACAGTGCTGAAGTCCCACAATGGAACGAAGCCAAAATGGAACGAGCCTCCGGCACTTCCTTACTTTCAGTAGCAACAAGGAAGCTGCCGCAACGCTGCGGAACCGCATCCCAGTCCTCGTGCAAGCCGACGCCTCAGACAGAAAACACGGATTGCGGGTACCCGAACCTGCCGCAAAAGCTGTTCTTGCATCCGTGACCGCACCTGCCGACGATGCTTCTCCGCTGCCCAGGCTTCTGGTTGTGCTGGCGCACCCCGATGACGAGGTGCTCGCCTTGGGCGCGCGGTTGGAACGACTGGCCGGTTCGCGTGTGCTCACCCTCACCGATGGCGCACCCCTAAACGGCGCCGATGCGCTACATCATGGCTTCCCGTCACTTGAGGCCTACCGGGACGCACGCCGACGCGAGCTCCAGGCGGCGTTCGACCTCGCAGGGGTGCCGCGCGGGGGTTTCGCGCCCTTCACCGGCATGGAACCGGTCGCCGACCAAGCGGCCACGCTGCACCTGGAGGCGCTTACCCGCAGCATGGCCGCCGCCATACGCGCCTTTGCACCGGACGCGGTGCTGACCCATCCGTACGAAGGCGGACATCCCGACCACGATGCGTGCGCCTTTGCCGTGCACACGGCTATCCAGCTGTTGCGCAGCTCCGATGAGGCGTCTGCGGCATCGCCGGTTGTTATCGAAGCGGCTTTTTACCACGCAGGTTCAAACGGCATCATGCGTACCGGAGAGTTCCTGCCGTATGCCGGTGCGTCCACAACCATCACGTACAAACTTTCCACGGCAGAACAGGCAAACAAGCGAGATCGACTAGCCTGTTTCGTCAGTCAGGCAGAAACCCTGTCCCAATTCAGCACCACCCATGAGCTTTACCGTCTTGCACCCATCTACGATTTCAGAAGACCCCCACACGATGGGAAGCTCCTGTATGAACACTTTCCATGGGGGATGACGGGGGAACACTTCCGCAAGCTCGCAGCGGAGGCCTGGGCAGAGCTTTGGAACGCACAGCCGCCCGACGATGCCCGGCAAGGCTCAGCTCTCCCTGAAAGTCCGACTCCCGAGAATGTGATTGTTACCGCATGAGGTCGCCTTCTAAAAAAGCCAGTAGCCCCGTCACGTACCACGCTGATCTTCCGGCGGTTCTGAGTGTGGCCTTCCCTTTCGCGCCGGTTGGCCCGGCGGCGGTGGGCGGGGCTGAGGTCATCCTGTCATCGCTCGAGGCGGCCTTGCCTGCGCTCGGCTTCCGCTCCATCGTCGTCGCCCATGCGGACTCGCAGCCTGGGGGCCGGCTGTACCCGACCCTTGTGCCCGCAGGACACATCACGGACTCCCTGCGAGCCGAGGTGGAGGCGGCGCAGCAGCGCAGCATCGACCGGGCACTGGCCGAAAATACGGTATCGCTGGTGCATATGCATGGGTTCGATTTTCATCGGTACCGCATCCCGGCGCACCTCCCCGTGCTGGTGACCTTGCATCTGCCCCCTGGCTGGTATCCGGAAGCCATCTGGCAGTTGCCGGCTCAGTATCATTTCGTTTGCGTTTCCGTGCACCAGCGCAACGCCTGTCCTGCGTCGGCGCACACTCGCATCACCGTCATCGCGAACGGGGTTCCGTTGCCCCCTGCGTCCGATCTGCGCCCCGCGGGTCAATATGCGCTGATGATGGCGCGCATCTGCGAGGAGAAAAATATCCACACGGGGCTGGAAGCCGCGCGCCGGGCCGGTGTGCCCGTAATGCTCGCCGGCGAGGTGTTCCCCTATGCGGCTCATGAACGCTACTTCGCGCAACAGATCGAGCCGCGGCTGACCCACGTCGGCACCAACCACGCCGTACGCAGCAGTAGCAGCAACAACGGAAACAGCAACAACGCCAGCGAGAACAGCGTACAGGGTGGCGAGGTCGAGCCGGTCGCACGCTTTCTTGGTCCTGTAACGGGCAGCGCCAAAGCACGGCTGCTGGCCCGTGCGGCCTGTCTGCTGCTGCCGTCTCTGGCGCCCGAAACCAGTTCCCTGGTGGCAATGGAAGCCCTGGCTGCCGGCATTCCGGTGATTGCGATTGCCTCCGGTGCGACGCCGGAAGTTATCGATGAAGGGCTGACCGGCTTCTTAATCCAACCGGGCGACGAGGCCGCGGCACAGATGGCCGAGGCCATCGCCAGGCTGCCTCAACTCGATCGCAAAACCTGCCGTGCCGTCGCCGAAAAGCGTTTCGCGCTGCAGGCCATGTTGGACGCCTATGCCGCGCTCTACCGTTTTCTCGCCCCTGCTGGCGCCGGCGAAAGCGATCAGGCACCCGTTCACGCTGTTCCCGCGCAGGTCGCCGCCTCCGTGATGCCCAACGTGGTCGTGCGCCAGATCACCACAAACACTGCACTGCGCGCGCTGGCACCCCTTTGGGCCGACCTGTGGGCTCGCGACACCGCCGCGACGCCTTTCCAGCATCCGGCGTGGCTGCTGCCCTGGTGGCGGCAGTTTGGCCCGGAAGGCGATCTCTGCACCGTCGCCATCTTCGATGAGCAACCCACGCCCGAACGCCTGCTTGGCCTGCTGCCCCTGTACGGGTACCCAAAAGCCGCAGCCCAGTCGCAAACCGGTGCTTGGCCTGCGCTTGCCCCGCAGTTGCTTCCCCTGGGCGCAGGGACGTCGGACTACCTTGACGGCGTGTTCGATTCCAGCGCATCGCCCACTGCACTTGCCGGCACCGCGCTCGAATGCGCGCTGCGCGAAACGCAGAGTTGGGGAACGCTCGATTTCGTGCAGCTACGCCCAACATCCGCACTGCTGGCCGCGGCACGCAGCTTTCCGCCGAACACCTTCACCGAAAACGAGGCGGAACCCTGCTCCCTTATCGATACCGGCGAAGCACTCCCCGCAAAGTTGGCCGCCAATGTGCGCCGCTACTGTCGGCGTGCCGAAGCCGATGGTCCTCTCACTTTTACCGTGGCCGCTTCACCCGAAGAGGCGCTCGTCTTCTTCGATGAACTCGTGGGTTTGCACACCGAGCGGTGGCAGGCACGCGCCGAGTCTGGAGTTTTGGCTGACCCCCGGGTGCGCGCGCACCATCGGGAGGCCATCCCGGCCCTGTTTGCCGCCGGCTTGCTGCGCATCTTCCGCTGCTCACAAAAGAACACAGAAAACGAGGTCCTTGGGGTGCTCTACGCCTTGGCCGATCCGCCGGGACGGCCCGTGCGCAGCCTGTACCTTTACCTCATCGGTATCAACACGCGCGTCGCGGCTTGGAGCCCAGGCACACTGCTGCTGCACGCCGTTTGGGAATACGCTCGCGCCGAAGGCATCGCGCGACTTGACCTGCTGCGCGGGGGTGAGGCGTACAAACATCTTTGGGGTGCCAAGCCACAACCAACCATCGCGTTGAAGCAGAAAGCAACGGATCTCCCGGCTGCTGCTCCATCTCTTTAGCGAGAGTTGCGCCCATGTGGGGGCTCTGCCGGGGATGGCTTTTTGGTTTCCGCTGCAGAAATCGTCGTCTCGCCCGCTGTCCCCATCACAACCTCGCGCATGGCGACCATCACCGCGTCGTGCACTTCTTCGCGAAAAGCGTCGCGCACGGTTTGCGCCACCTGTTCAGGCTCGAAGTTCTTATCCCCCGCCGTGTCCATCATTTTGTCGAGCAACTCTTCTACGACCGGCTTCACGGACATCTGCCGGGCGACCACCTTGGCCACCCGTTTGGCGGGCGCCTCCAACGCCGCCGCCAGCAGATCGGTGGGGAATGCGGGCGAGGCCGCGGCCCAGTCCTGCTCAAAAACATTCATCATGTGCTTTACGCTTTTGGCGTCGTGGAACAGCACCCCCACCTCGCGCCGCGCCCCAAGCTCCAACCGACGGAGGCTCATGCTGCCTAAAAATGCATCGTGCCCGTCGCGCACCATGCCGCGCACGTGGAGGCGCATGCCCGAAATGCGCACCGGCAGCGCCGCATTTTTTACCGGCGCACGGGAAATCACGCGCACCTCGACGCCTTCCGTGATCTTGTCATTCAGAAGGCGAATGAACTCCGGATCGGAAAGCTTCATTTCGTAGATCAACAGCTGCTTTTTGGCTCCGAGGACGAAGGCCTTCAGCCGCTGCCTCGCATTGATGGGACTCACAAGGAGCTGGTCGTTTTCGGAAACATAGGGCACCCGCTTCACATCGCACTCAAACAAACGCTGCGCTTCCTTCACGACCTCGGGATCTTTGATCACCGCCGCAAACGAGCGGCTCAGCGCCATGTCCAGATGCGTGTAGTTGAAGGCAAGCAGATACAGTTCTTTGCCATCCACGATGAAAAGCTTGCCGTGGTAGCGCACCAGATCGTCGGCCGTACGCGCGACGGTGATGCCCTGTTCCAACAATCGCATTTCGAAACGGCGCAGGTATTTTTCGCCGCCATGGTTGGTATGCGCAATCAGCGCCGTCACGGAAACACCGCGGTGCGCCGCTTCGACCAGTGCCCGCTCGATCTCTGCACGGTCGAAACGGAAGATCAAAATCTGAATGGACTTTTTTGCGCCATTGAGGGCATCGACGATAGGCTGAATGCCGTCTTCCGGCTGAACCAGTAATTTCACTCAGAGTCCTTGCGCGGTAGCGGCACCGGTGTCCTTACGGATGCGGGGAAGCCAGACGAAGATGTTTATGCGAAGCGGGCACGAACCGGCTAATCTGCTCTACAGGATCTATCCCGTTCCGCTCGGAGATGTATGAACGTTCCTGCCTCCCGTTCTGTGCCGCTTGTCCCTTTGTTTTCCTCTCGCCGTGCGGGCCGTCCCGCCTTTGCCCTCCTGCTTCTGACTTTGATGGCGCAACCTGGAACGTTGGCGGCGCAGGACGATGGTGCGGCGAAGGCTTCGCCCTCGAAATCAGGAGGCGCCGGCAAATCCAGTGCCGAGGCTGATGACAAGGATCATCCACTTGCCCCCGCCCAGATCCACAACCCCGTGCTTTGGGAAGATCCCGGACCGATTGCGCAGAAAGACCTGCTGCATGGGCGCGGCGGTGACGACCATGCGCCCAAACCGCCGTTTACCTTCGTGAAAGAAGATCATCACGGCACCAATCCGAAGTTCGATATTCGGGACGCTGACGACAAGAAGTGGCGTGTCAAGCTGGGTGGCGAAGCGCGGCCGGAGGTCGTCGCCTCCAGGCTGCTGTGGGCTGTCGGCTACTTCGCTAATGAAGATTACCTGCTGCCACAGGCCACCGTGCCGAACCTGCATCTGCAGCGCGGCGCCAACCTGGTACATGACGGACAGATCACCGATGCCCGTTTCGCGCGCAAACCCGGCGGCGAAGAAAAGATCGCCGATTGGCGCTGGAAGAGCAATCCCTTTACTGATACCCGCGAATTCAACGGCCTGCGCGTGATGATGGCCGTGATCAATAATTGGGATCTAAAGGATGTCAACAACGCCGTCTACAGCGATGCCAAGCACGACCGGCAGCTGTTTCTTGTCAACGACATCGGCGCCAGCTTCGCCTCCAACGACGAGCACCGCACCCACGAGGCCGACAAAGGCAATCTGAAGAGCTACGAGGAGTCGAAGTTCATCACCAAGAAGACGGATAAAACGGTGAGCTTCGGAACGCCTTCGTTCCCGGGTAAATTCCTATTCGTTGAGGGTCCTGTGCTGGTTGGGGAAGCCGCGCGCCGTGGCGCTCTTGTGTGGATCGGACATGATATCCCCCTCGCCGATGCGCGCTGGATTGGCGGCTTGCTCGCTCAGCTTACGCATCAGCAGATCGAAGACGCCTTCCGTGCCGGCAACTTTCCTGATGCGCAGCGCGAAACGTTCGTCAGTATCGTCGAACACCGCATTGCGGAGTTGAAGGCGCTCTAAGCGGCTTCAACTTCGCCGTAACCGCTGTCCATACGCGGCCAACAGCCGGGCGAGCAACGAACCACAGCAGACCCCGGCGAGATCAACCAGCACATCTGTCGTTTCCAGCGCTTCCTGATTCACCACATGCTGCATGTACTCGATGCCCCACCCAAGCAGCAGCAGACCGGCAAACAGGAACCAGCGGGTCTTTCGTGACGCGCCCACGCTGATGACCAGAAACGCGATGGTGCCGAAAATAACGCCGTGTCCCCAAAAGTGCAAATGGCCCTTGGTATGAAGGGCGATCTTGTCTTTCAGCGGCAAAAACGAAAGCACCGTCAGCGAGGCGATCGCCGCGCATGCAAGCGCGATCAGACTTCCATTGCGGCGCTGTGCGGCCGGCGTCGTTGCCGCCCTGGACAGGTTCGCGGGGCTGGTCATACCGGCGCCGACGCTTCCACATTGAACTGCACATCGTGCAAATGCCGGTAAAGCCCATCCTCATGCTGCATCAGTTCCTCATGCGTACCTGATTCTTCAACACGCCCATCCTTGATGGCAAAGATGCACTCCGCTTTGCGAATGGTCGAAAGCCGGTGCGCGATTACGATCGAAGTCTTGCCTTCCATCAAGCGATCCAGGGCATCGAAGACCATCTGCTCGCTTTCCGCATCGAGCCCGGAACTGGGCTCATCGAGGATGAGGATCGGTGTGTTGCGAATGATCGCGCGTGCAATGGCGATGCGTTGGCGCTGCCCTCCGGAAAGCATAATGCCGCGCTCCCCGACCGTGGTATCGAACTTTTGTGGTAGCTTCTCGATGAATTCGAGCGCATTGGCGGCCCTGGCCGCGGCAACGATCTGTCCATGGCTCGCTTCGGGCCGCCCATAGGCAATGTTGTCCCAGATGGAGCCGGAAAACAGGACGGTGTCCTGCAGCACAAGGCTGATCTGATCGCGCAAACTCTTTTGCGTCAGCTTGCACACATCCAGGCCGTCGATGCGGACCGTACCCGCAGTGGGCTCATAAAAACGCGGGATCAGATTCACCAGCGTGGATTTGCCGGAGCCGGTAGGCCCCACAAAGGCCGCCGTTGTGCCGGCCTTGATCTGCAGGCTGATGTCGTCGAGTACCTTCCGCTCCGGGCTGTAGCTGAAGCTGACGTGCTCGAAGCCGATATCGCCGCGCAGCTTCGGCGCGGGTCTGCTATCCGGCGCATCGCGCATCTCGCCATCGCTTTCGATGACCTCGCGAATGCGCTCATACCCGACATCGGCCTTGGAATACGAGTCCATGATCTTGGAGATATCCTGCATGGGCTTGTACATGCTTTTGATGTAACTGAGGAACACAACAATGGTGCCGCCGCCCGCAACCGCGGTCGCGAGCGCCTCGCGTCCGCCGAAGTACAGCACAGCCGCCGTCCCGATACCCGTAATGATGCTGACCGCCGGCACCAGCCGCGCCTTCAAGCGGCGCGCCCGCAGAGCGGCTTCCACCGTCTCGAGGCTTTCCCCTTCCAGCCGATGGATCTCGTAATTTTCGCGAGCAAAGGCTTTCACGACACGGATGGAGCCAAGCACCTCCTGCACCACGGAAAGCATCTTGCCCTCATGCTGCCGCACCTCGCGCGAATACTTCTTCACGCGCCGGGTGTAGCTGTACACGATGGCAAACAGCACCGGCACAACGGCCATGGCGATCAGCATCAACCGCCAGTTCAGATACACCATCACGCCGATCATGCCGACAATGGTCGCTACATCGACGACAATGCTCAACAGACCGGAAACGATGAAGGTCTGGATGGAATCGATATCCGAGGTCACGCGGCTGATCAGGTCGCCGGTCTTTGACTGATCGTGGTAGGCCAGCGACAAGCGCTGCACCTGGGTGTACAGCCTGCGGCGCAGATCGTGCGTCACCCATTGGCCCACCGTGGTGGTCACCCATTTTTCGCCATAAGTACAAACCGCGTCCAAGAAGGCAATCAGGAGCACGGCCACGCAGGCAAACAGCAGAATCTGCCGCGGCTCTGTGCCCGCGGTGCGCCGGATGAAACGAAACAGCCAGCCATGGGAGGCTTTGTGCCCGATCACATTGTCGAGCACAATCTTCAGCGGCCACGGGCCAAGCACATCGGCTACGCTTTCGCCGGTGATCGCCGCCAGCCCCAGCCACAACTGTGCCTGATGCGGCTTCAACAACTGCCAGATCGACAAACCGCGCCGGCGTGCAACAAAAGGAGCCGGCGGCGCGTTGGGCGACTCCGGCGAGGACGGCTCCGGCGTTAGTTCCGGGTCGCGCTCATCCTGCTGTTGGGCGCTCGATGGCGCAAAGCTCGGGCTTGCCATAGGTCTTGGATGCGGCCCAAACCGGAGCGCCGCATCATTTCCATTCAGTGCTTTCCCGCGTGCGCCTGGGAGCGAGTGCCCCACCCATCACTCCCACGCGGCGCGATGGGGTGGGGCACCCGCGAGGCGATCTACCCTTTCACAGACTCGGATTCCACATATTCGGGTTTCACAGATTTGGGTTTCACAGATTTGGGTTTCACAGACTCGGATTCCACAGATTCCGTAGCCGTCACGACGCCCACAGCATCTATGGCGCTATCTGCCGCGTTATCGGTTGCGCTTGCCTCTCCCAAATACGCGCGCAGCTTGTAACCGGCGTCGGCCAACTGCGTGCACTCGGCTCGCAGCGTACCTTCGATTTCTGCCAGTTCGGCCTTTGGCGACTGGAACGCGTCTTCCCCGCCCAATCGGCCCGCCAGCCCAAGCAGGGCAAGCAGCTGCAACCAGCACAGCAGTTGCTCGAAGCTTTCCTTATGTACGTAGGTCACGCCGTCGCTTTCGTTGACGCCGGCCAGCCAGCAAACATCGCCGTCAGCCCAAAAGCCCTCCGAGCGCAGCGCTTCCAGCGGCGGCCGGCCCCCGAGCAGCAATCGCACCTTCGCGGCCATGCGCCACAGCTGTTCGCCTTCCAGGCCAAGTACCGCGAAGCTTTCGGCCAGGGCCGACCGCAGGTGCAGGTCGTCAAACAGGGTCTGCGTCTCTGCCGTTCCCGGCAACGCATGCAGCAGCAGGTAGGCGAGCAGCGGTGCCCAGGTACGCTCGATGCCGACGCCGACGCCCGCCCCCGGAACGACCCCGGCC
>CAXTRN010000141.1:0-9820 GCA_964246645.1 uncultured Acidobacteriaceae bacterium | reverse complement strand
CATGGTTTCATCCAGCACAGCGCCGAAGATGATGTTTGCATCCTCATGCGCGGCGTTCTGGATGAGCGTCGAAGCGTCATTCACCTCGTTGAGCTTCAAGCTGCTCGAGCCCGTGATGTTGATGAGGATGCCGCGGGCGCCGTCGATCGCACCCGACTCCAGCAGCGGTGAAGCCATGGCCGCCATGGCTGCCTCGCGGGCGCGATCCGGGCCCGCCCGCAGCGCCGTGCCCATCACCGAATAGCCCATGCCCGCCATGGTGGTCTTCACGTCGGCAAAATCACGGTTGATGACCCCCGGGATCGTGATGATGTCCGAAATGCCTTGCACCCCCTGCCGCAACACATCGTCGGCGATGCGGAAACTCTCGAAAAACCCGGCGTCTTTCGCCACCGCCAGCAGCTTTTCGTTCGGGATCACAATCAGCGTGTCGACCGATTCCAGCAGTTCCTGCATGCCGCGCTCGGCCTGCATCATGCGGCGCTTGCCCTCAAAGGCGAATGGCCGCGTCACGACCGCGACGGTTAGCGCGCCCATCTCGCTGGCCAGCGACGCGATCACCGGCGCCGCCCCTGTACCCGTGCCGCCGCCCAGGCCGGCCGTCACGAAGACCATGTCCGCGCCTTCAAGCGCTTCGATGATCTTGTCGGAATCCTCAAGCGCCGCCCGCCGCCCCACGTCCGGGTTAGCGCCCGCGCCCAATCCGGCCGTCAGCTTGACGCCAAGCTGCAGCTTTACCGGGGCATTTGAGGTTTCAAGCGCCTGCGCATCCGTGTTCGCCGCGATGAACTCAACGCCTTCGACTTTGGCCGCGATCATCCGATTGACGGCATTGTTGCCGCCGCCGCCCACGCCGATCCCCTTGATGCGCGCGGTCCGCTGCGTTTCGTCGTGATAGTGAATGCGCAGGGCGTCGTCGGCCGGGGTAGCGGAAGGAACGGCGGTCGGGAAACCGGCTTGGGGCTGTTGCGACATCAGGAGCTCTCCTTCGGAATGAAACGACGAACCGTTCAGGCGTGTTTTGATTCTGCACGAAAGGGTCGGGGGCTGTGCAACGGCTATGGGGCAGCAAACCGCACCGATGTATCTAGTTCGATTCCACAGCTTGACCGCGGGGTTCACACCGTCGACGGCTAAAGCGCTAGCGGGTCGTGTGGAAGACCAGGCCGACGCCGATGGACTGCAAACTGTGCGTGCCCGAACCAAACAAGCCGCCTGCGCCGAACTCGATTGCCCGGATGTCCATAATGGGCAGCACCGGCACATCGATGCCAACCAGACCCTCAGCTTCCGTGTAGGTGTTATACGCATACACGGGACCGAACTTGGCATAGCCGACCGCAACCTCGCCATAGGGCCGTATCAGGTGAAACGGCGTGTTGAAACTCGCGCGCACACCACCCAGAACAGTGTATTGGCGAATAAAGTCGCGGCTGGACGTGTTGTCTGCCGTATTTTTGTTGGTATTCAACACGCCGCCACGGAGGTCAAACCCCAACCGTGCCGGCCCAAAATTCCTGAAATCGTAATAAGCCCCAAAATTCGCGCCGTAGGGCTTTTCCGTCGTTGTCGGGGTCGCACAAGCGCCCACCGCATTCGATCCGAGGTCGGTACACGTCAGGTTGTGCACCTGTTCCCCGGTCACTGTTCCATAAACACCGAACTGAGCGTGGGCAGCCTTGGAGCCAAAAGAGCCAAACACGGCAAAAAGAGCGAACAACGGCAGAAGCTTGCGAAACAACATGATCTTCATTCTACCCATGCCGTTTAAGCCCTAACTTGCGGTACGGAGGAAGGTGAGGATGAGCACACCGCCGGCCAGATTCGGTCCGAAAGATATGCCCTCCCCGAATACCGGTACGGTTTCAATTCAAAACACCCTTGGCAGTTGCTTTTAAAAGCTGCCTTTGAACAATCCCTGAATCTTTGACTTCAACCCCTGCTCCTCATTCGCCTTTCGGATTTGCGTGCGATGGGTGTAGAGCAGCATTCCGATCAGGGTGGAAAACTCCGGCCGTGCCAGCTCCGGCGGCATGCCCGGCAGCGGTACCGGATACCCGATCCGCGCGGGCACGCGCAACAGGCTTTCCGCGTGGTCCAGCAACCCCGGCAATAGCGCCCCGCCGCCGGTAAACACGATGCCCGTGCCCATGGCTTCCAGCACACCGCCCGCGCGCAGGTTGTCACGTAGCATGGTCAGGAGTTCGCGGGCGCGGGGCTCCAGGATCTCCGCCAAAAACCGTTGCCGCACCGTGTGTGCCGCCTGTCCGCTCACACGAAGATCGCCGCCCACCTCGATCTCGTTCAACTGCGGCACCGCCGTCACCACGCAATGGCCGTACTGCCGTTTGAGCATCTCCGCCTCGTCCACGCCCACGTGCAGCCCCACCGCCAGGTCATTGGTGAAATGATCGCCGCCGATCGGCAGCACCGCCGTGTGCGCCACCGCGCTTTCGAAATACACCACCAGTTCGGTCGAGCTTGCCCCGATATCGGCTAAACAAACGCCTAATTCGCGCTCATCCGGGTGCAGCACCGCTTCCGCCGAGGCGATTCCCTCGAACACCGTATCCACCACCTCAAGCCCTGCCTTGTTCGCGCACGTCACCACACTTTGTGCCGCCGAACCGGAACAGGTCGACAGGTGCAGGTTGACCTCGAGCCGGTTACCCACCATGCCCACCGGATCGTGAATGCCTGCCTGGTCGTCCAGAATGAACTGCTGCGGCAAAAGGTGCAGCACCTCGCGGTCCGGCGCCAGCCCCACCGAGCGCGCACGGTCAATCGCCGAGCGCACATCCTCGCGGGTGATCTCTTTCATGCGGCTACCCATCGATATGCCGCCCTGCGAGTTCATGCCCTTGATGTGCGGGCCGCCGATGCCCACCACCGCGGTCTCGATCGGCGCTTTGGTCGCTTTTTCTGCAGCCAGCGCAGCCTTGTCGATCACCTCCGCCGCGGGCGCCAGGTCGGCGATCATGCCGCGCCGCATGCCGCGGGAAAGCTCAACCCCGTGCCCGCGATACCGCAGCCCTTCGCCGGCTTCCGCGACCAGCACGGCACTCTTTGAACTGCCTGCATCCAGCACGGTAATCAAGTTGCTCGTCTTCGGGTTCATCGCAGCACCGCCTCAGCACTTCCTAACCCATCATGCACTGTTGTAACCGTTCACGCGCTTCGGGTTTGCGTCCTTGCTCACCGTCCCGCCCGGGCCCGGCTCTTGGCCAGTCGGTGCGCCGCGGCGAGCTTTGCATGCAAGCGCCGGTCTGCTGCCGCGCGCGTGGCGGTTTTGGCCGGCTCGGCGCGGTGGGCCGCATTGTGCGCCTGTTCCGCCACCGGCATCGCCTTCGGCGCCGCCGACACGCCGCCGGCACCGAAAATCCCAGCCGGTGCGGCTTCCCCGCTCGCGGGCGCATTGGCACTTCCCTGCATTTCAAGCACCACCTGGCGCTCATATCGCATATCCGCCGAGGCCAGCTTCGGGTACTGCGTGTGCCACTCCGGCAGGTGCTGCTCAAAGGCCTTGTACCGCTCCAGAAAGGCCTCATCGCCGAAGTGCACCAGGATGTCGGCCCCACCCGTGGTCACCAACGCCTTCACATCTTCCGGATTGGTTACATCCACCTCGCTCAACGACTCGGTTACCTTGGGACCGGCGCTCGTCAACTCGGTCATGAACCGGCGGTACACCTCCATGCGCGCCGCCCGCACCTCCGGCGTGTCGTCGATGGCCAAACCGGTGAGCACCGGAAAGGAATAGTGCGGATCGCCCGCGGCCTGTGGCGGCATATCCAGCAACACGCCATCGCCATCGACCAGCCCGATGCGCGTACCCTGCCGCGTAAACGCCACTGGCGTGCGTTCGGTGATCTCCACCCGCAGATGATTGGGCAGCAGACGCATCACGGTCGCGTGCGCCACCCAGGGCAGACGCTCGAGATCCGCCCTCCGTTCGGCAAGCGGCACTTTGAAGATGTTGCGTTCCAGGTCGGCGCCAAACACACTCAAAACCTGCGCACGGGAGATGTGTTCATTGCCTGCGATCGCGATCTCTGACGAGGTCGTGATCAAAAAACGCCCGTCGTGCAGAAAATAGCGATGCACCCCTGCGATCAGGAGCGTCACCAACGCGAGCGCGGCGAACACGCTGCTTCCCAACAAAACACGGCCGGCGACCCCGTGCGGCATGCCTCCGCGCAACCGCATGCCGTAGGAACCGCGCTGCGGGATGTAGGCATCCGGCTCCGGCAATGCGGCGGCAGCCTTTCCCGGCGGGTACACCCGATGCAGCGCCCCAGCCGGGGCGGGCTCGAGCGGACTCGTTGGTCCGGGCTCGAACGGACTTGTCGGTCCGGTCGCGGAAACAGAGATCTCCTCCGGCTCCGCGAGGGCCGTTGCGAGAGAGCTGCGTTTGTACATCACCTTCATTCCACAGCCCGAGCAAGGCCGCGGAAAACCGCCAATGCGTTCACTATAGCTTTCCGGCTCCCGTTCCGGCATGCCTTTTTTGTTGTACCGCCCCGTTGTACCCCTTCAGGGTCGTGCCCCGACCACAGATAACCCAAGCGCAGCAGCGGCGGCGGCGAGACGCTGATCGTACGTGGCTATATTTTCGGCGCCGTAGTGCAACGCCGTTGCGAGATGCAGGGTATCGAGAGCTCGCAGGTGGAGCAGGTTCGCATACTGCGATGCAACCGCCTCTGCGTGCGCCCACACACCAGCGGTCATCGTTAGTTCGCCATAAACGCCAACGACACGGTCCGCTCGATAAATAGAAAACACTTGACGAGCTTGCTCTGCTCCTAACTTGTTTGCAAGGGCTGCGCTCATCTCCAGGTCCGTCAACGCGCTTACCAAAAGAATCTGCTGTGGGTCCCTCACATAAGCGGTTACCAGCGAAGATCCTTCCTCGTTGACATACCCTTTAAGTAAGAAGCTCGTATCTAGGTAATTAAGGCTAGTAGCCGGCATCCCGATCCGCACGGATTGATGGGGTCGAGTCCTCAAAAACCCTGTCACCCCACATACTCTTAAGACGTGCAGCAAAATCCGGTCTCTCTGAGGGATTGAGGACGTCGTTCCTGCTGCTCCGCTTAGGCTTGGTCAACTCCGCGACCACTGTTTTGCCACGCAGCAACTCAATGCGATGTACACCCTCCAACTCCGCCTCGATCATAGACAGATGAGCCGGTAACTCATCAATCTGTATACGGTGCACAATGGGAAAGGTGTCCACCGCAGGCATAGGTATAGCATCGTGTCCGGCCATATCTCCAGTGTACTGTGACAGTACAGACAGCACAAACACTTATCTTCCGAGCCGCTCCAGCAACATCGGCCCGGCCTGCGACACATTGCCGGCACCCAGCGTCAACACCATGTCGCCTTCCCGGGCGTCAGCCGCAAGCCGCTCGACGGCTTCCCGCATCGAGGGCGCGAACACCACACGGCCGCCGCTGGCTTGGCGGATCGCCGCCGCCAGCGACTCCCCGGTGATGCCCTCGATCGGCGTCTCACTGGCGGCATAGATTTCCAGAATCTGCACCGCATCCGCATCCCCAAATGCGGTTTCGAACTCCGCCATCAGGTCGCGGGTGCGCGTGTAGCGGTGCGGCTGAAACAACACCAGCACCCGCCCATAGCCGCACTCCCGCGCTGCCTGCAAGGTGGCGCGGATCTCCGTTGGGTGGTGCCCGTAGTCGTCGATCACGGTCACGCCGCGTGCCTCCCCCTTGGTTTGGAAGCGCCGATCCACCCCGCGAAAGCTTTGCAGCCCCGCGGCAATCTTTTCCGGTGGCAGCCCTAGTTGCACGCCCACCGCGACCGCCGCCGTCGCGTTCAAAATATTGTGGCGTCCCGGCACATGCAGATGAAACGGCCCCAAAACCAGACCGCGCGTGTTGACCTCGAACATGGCATGGCAGCCGGGCTCTGCGCGCAACAGCCGCAGGCGAAAGTCCGCGTCGGGCGACTCGCCATAGGTGTACACCCGCGGCGTAACGCGCGGTAAGATCGCCTTCAGCGCGGCATTATCCGCACATGCCGTGACCGCCCCGTAAAACGGCACCTCATCCATAAACTGCACAAACGCATCTTCCACATCGCGCATGTCGCGATACGCATCCATGTGTTCGCGATCGAGGTTGGTGACCACAGCCATGATGGGCGAAAGGCGCAAAAACGAGCGGTCGCTTTCATCGGCCTCTGCCACCAGATATTGTGAGCGCCCCAACCGCGCATTCGACCCAAACGCATCCACGCGCCCGCCCACCACCACGGTCGGGTCGAGCTCCCCGCCGGCCAGTACCGCGGCAATCATGGTGGTTGTCGTCGTTTTCCCGTGCATGCCCGCGACCGCGATCCCATACTTCAAGCGCATCAGTTCCGCCAACATCTCCGCACGCGGAATCACCGGTGTTTTACGAGCGCGGGCTTCCAACACCTCCGGGTTATCCACCGCCACGGCCGAGCTCGTCACCACCACATCGCTGGCAGCGGCATTTTCCGCCGCATGGCCCAGATACACGCGCGCCCCCAGCGCTTCCAGCCGCTCTGTCGCCGCTGAAGCGCGCAGGTCGGAGCCCGAAACGGCGTAGCCCATCGTCAACAGAATTTCAGCGATACCACTCATGCCGATGCCGCCGATTCCGATGAAGTGGACGCGTTGCGACGGGGCGAACATGGCATGTTGAAGCGAGGTCATATCCCTATTGTGCCCTCGGTTTCCCTTGTAACAAATTTGCGCTCGAATATTACAGGTGCGTGCTTTTATGATGTCTGGTGCGTGATGCGCTTGCATCAAAGGAGGCTAACCCTGAGAATAACCCTTGCCATTGACGACGATGTGCTGTCCGCAGCACGTGAACTCGCCACCAGGGAACGACGCAGCATTGGGGAGGTAGTTTCGAATCTTGCCAGCAAGGCGATACGCACCGCCACCCCCGAGATCAAAACTCTAGGTTGCATTCCCATGCTTCCCAATCGCCATGAAGCTCCTCCTGTTACCTCGGAAATGATGAAGCGGTTGGTGGATGAGCTTCTGTAGTGCGCTACCTCCTGGACGTCAACGTCTTAATTGCACACATCGATGCCGCTCACGTACGGAACCGTGTGGCGCAGACATGGTTCGAAACGAGAGGACGGAAAGCCTGGGCTACATGTCCGTTAACGGAAAATGGTGTCATTCGCATCGTGGGACATCCCAATTATCCAAGGTCACCCGGAACGCCGGCAGCCGTGGCGGAAACATCACGACTGCTCTGCCAACTGCCGGGACATGAGTTCTGGCCTTATAGTTTGTCACTGCTGGACACACCGGGAATGCAGTCGGGCTATCTTTCAAGCCATACCCAGGTCACCGACATCTATCTTCTGGCACTGGCGCGCACCCATGAAGGACGGTTTGCCACTTTCGATCGGCAACTCGTTACGAATGCGGTCTCAGGAGGCAAACGGGCTTTGTGCCTGATCAATTGAGGCTTGCATGTCTAGTCCCGGGTCCTCATTGATTCTTTCGCTTTGCGATATTCCCTCAACGTCTGTAAATCCATCTGAGGAGTAGCAGTTCTACGTAGCTTGCCACGATGCTCAAAACCAACCCTTCGATCCGTGAATCCCACTGCTGATAATCGGCAGCAGCAACAGAGTTGTTAGCAGGAGCGCTTCTTGAGGCTCTTAAAATGAAACGGTGTGACAATGACCGATACTGTTTATCTGCTTTGGTTTATTTCTCATGAACCGGAAGAAAGGGACGACGGCTTGCTGATTGGCGTTTACGATTCAGAATTGGAGGCTCAGAAGGCCATCGAGAGACTTCGTGGTAAGCTCGGTTTTTCGTCCCTCCCAGAAGGTTTTCAGATCCACTCTCAAAGGCTAAATAAGGACAGCTGGACTGAGGGGTTTGTGACCTACGAATAACACCGGCCCCAAATAGTTAATAGTGTCATGGTTTGCCTCCTGCACTGATAGCGACCATGCTATATCTTGCGGATGAAGTTCCACATCCTGTCTTCCCGGGCTGCCTTTGGCACAGCCGCTTTCGCTTTGGCCGGAACGCTTTCCGCACAATCGACCCACACCCTCCTCGCCACGCCCTCCACGGTCGCCTGGGGTTTTTATTCCGCGCATGCGAAACCCGCGCTCACCGTCCACTCCGGCGACACTGTCATCCTGCAAGCGGCATCGACCTGCGGTCCGCCGCAGCGACTGATAGCGGCGGGCGTAAAACCGGCCGACATCCCGGCCTGGCTCGAGCCGCTGTATGACGGCGTGCCGCAGGACCAGCGCGGTCCCGGCGGCCACATCCTCACCGGCCCGGTCGCGGTGGCTGAGGCCGAGCCGGGCGATGTGCTCGAAGTGCGGGTCGTGAAGGTGGCCATCGATGTGCCCTGGGCGTGCAACAGCTTCGGCGCGGGCCGCGGCTTTTTGCCGGACGACTTCCCCTACGGCCGCACCAAAATCATCCCGCTGGACCGCACACGCATGCTTGCCGACTTCGCTCCGGGCATCGCAATCCCCTTGCATCCGTTCTTCGGCTCCATGGGCATCGCACCGCCGGAGTCGGCCGGCAAATGGAACTCCGCGCCGCCCTGGATGCACGGCGGCAACATGGACAACAAGGAGCTCACCGCGGGCTCGGTCATCTTCTACCCCGTGCACACGGCAGGGGCGCTTTTTGAAGCCGGTGACGGCCATGCCGGCCAGGGCAACGGCGAGGTCGACATCACAGCGTTGGAAACCTCGCTCACGGGCACCTTTCAATTCATCGTCCACAAGGGCGAAGCCGCCCGGGAACACCTGCTTTGGCCTCGCGCCGAAACCTCGGCAGCCTATATCAGCATGGGATTTCATGCGGATCTGAAGACCGCCACCGAAATGGCCGTGCGCAACATGATTCAGTTCCTGTCGGAAGGCAATCCCGACCACCCGCACCTGTCCCGCGAGGACGCGTATGCACTGGTTTCGACTGCCTGCGACGTCGATATCACCCAGCTCGTCGACACAAACGACGGCGTGCACGTCCTGTGCCCCAAATCCCTCTTCACCGGTGCCAAACAAACGCACTGACCCCGTGCGCAGCAGCCTGAGATTTCCATGGCGCGGGATCAAGCAAAAAGCAGGCCAGCACCCCGCTTACTTTTTTGTTGTCATTCCCGAAGAGAATCTGCGTTCGCCCTCCCCATGCCCCACACCAAAAACCACCCGTAAGCAGCCCGGGATGAAGGCCCCGGAAGATGAAGGCTCCAGAAGCAGAGCCTTCATCCCCGCATCAGCCCAACCGGTCCTAGGCGTGTTACGCCACCAGCACAGCCCGAAATCGTGCCTTGCCTTGTCGCGTGTAGTCAAGCGCCGCATTGGCTTCGTGCATGGGAAAGGTTTCCACCATGGGCTTGATCCCGTGCAGCGCCGTGAACGCCAGCATCGCTTCGGTTTCATCGAGTGACCCGGGCTGGCCACCCACCAACGATTTTTCGCCGCCGATCAAACTCCAACTGACGACCGAAATGGGCTTTTCCGGAATGCCCACCACGCAAAGCTTGCCCTTGGGCCGCAACGCTGCCATGTACTGATCCCACGGCAGGTCCGCGGAAACCGTGGACAGAATGAAATCAAATGACCGCGCGGCACGATTCAGCTCGTCTGTCCCGCGGGTGGCGATGAAGTGCCTGGCCCCGAACCCATGGGCTTGCTCATCCTTTTCGTGCGTCGAGCTGATCGCAGTCACCTCGCAGCCCCACTTCGCGAGGTATTGCACGGCCAAATGGCCCAAACCGCCGATGCCCCCCACAGCCACCCGGTCGGTCGGCCGCACATGGCGCAA
>CAXTRN010000140.1:0-9848 GCA_964246645.1 uncultured Acidobacteriaceae bacterium | reverse complement strand
ACGCTCTCAAGAACGCGATCAGGACGCTACCACAAACCTTCGTTTGTGCTGACGGAGCAAAATATTTCCGGTGTGTGATTTAACCAATCTTAATATTGAGTGAACGTCGGTGCGTTACCTCCAGATCTGCAGGTCCGTTTACTTGGGGTATAAGATAGGCCGCTCCGAAGAGCGGCCCTGATGTGATGCTTATATGTCGGTGTGGTACTTCTATGTCGGTTGGTCAAACCAGCGCCCATTGATAGCCGTCTGGATCAGGTCTCCGATTCGCAACTCCCGTCGTTCTTCGGTGCTTCGTTCTTTTCGGCTGAAGGCATAGAGGATATGGCTGAAAAAGCCACCCCCTTCAGGACCGATATATCTGTTCAGGTCGATCCTTTTCGCCGGAACTTTATACCGCCTGCACAGCTCGCCGATCAGTTCAACCGCATCGTCCCCATCTATCCCGAGCTGATAGAAGGTCTTCTCTGGCGTTATGCTGCTTTCCGGCCTGCCGGTCTTCTTGGCTACAAAGGCGATCACTTCTTGTTCTGTCGTCATGCTCCCGGTTTCCTACCAGAAGTCATCCCCGTTATCTGCTACGCAGTTCAGGTACTTGTTTGCGCTGTAGATCAGTGTCACTTCACTGAGGATAGGCACCCACCGCCCAATCACGCCGCCTAGAACGCCTGAAGTCGCAAGCGGGTTCATTAAAGTAGGAGCCCACGTCGCCTCAATCGACTGAGGCAAAACGGCTCGGAAGAACGAGGATGCCAAAGAGGTACCCGGAGTCATCCCAGCAAATTTGCCAGCGGTAGAGAGAGCGTTGGTTCCCGCCGCTGCCGCAGCACCTCCGGCTGCTGCAATCGGAGCCGAACCCGCCGCACATGATTTCA
Organism: uncultured Acidobacteriaceae bacterium; assembly: GCA_964246645.1. Classification (GTDB taxonomy): domain Bacteria; phylum Acidobacteriota; class Terriglobia; order Terriglobales; family Acidobacteriaceae; genus Granulicella. The sequence goes on along the minus strand of CAXTRN010000140.1, from coordinate 8,973 downwards.
GAGCGTTTTTAGACTTCTTCCAAGTATCCTGCGTCGGCACATTATTTGAGGCGATAAAAGTCAGACAGCGTCGTGCGTATATTGTTGCAATGTCCTCCCTCCGATCATGCCCTTTTCAGGATCTTCTCAGCAAGCTTGACGCAGCCATACACAACGGCGTAATCCAAAACCGCTACCGGCAGCAAGATCAGACCTGGATAGCTTTTGCTGGTCCAAGGAATCAGAAATACTAGAGCGCCGTGCAGGAGTATGATCACCACCAGCGTTATCCAAAACCATACATAGTTGGTTAAATCCCGGTTGGCCTTGGCAGCGTACATGATGACGGCGGTAGCACCTGCTGCAGCTCTGCCTCGTCCCGGATCTCCGAAATAGGCAAACAGACCGAATGCGGGCAGCACACAGACAATCACGATTAGTAACCATTTTCGAGTAAACAAATCCGAGGACTCGTTGCCGTTGTTTTCGTTCATTAGTGCCCTGCCAAGCATGCTTGGTAGTCTTGGTAGACGCTAAACGCGTCATTGGCCAAGCCAATCGCGCTGAAGGCTGATCCGATACCTGGAATTGCCTTACACCAATGCCGAGGGATTTAGACGCGAAGGTAGCGAAAGTTAGTGGTACGCCAAGTACACCACCAGAGGCTCCAACCGCATCACCTTGCATTGCACTATAGATGCCGGATGGAGCAGACAAGCCTGCCTGAGCACCAGCAACTACAAGTTCTCCTCCAGGCAGAAAGCCAGCCCCTACGCCAGCTGCATCGAAGCCAAGCGCAACCTTGTTCTTGTTCAAAGAGCGGCCTGCACATGTAGCCTTTGTAGGCGGTGTCGGTTTATTTGGGGCACCACTACCACTACCGCCTCCAAAGAAATATCCTCCTATAGAGTCGGAAAAGTCTAACGAGCCAGAATCCGTTGCGGAAACATTCACCACTTCACCGTCACCCGCTGTGATACCCCCGTTGGGGTTGAGGGTGTAGCCATCGCCGTTCTGGTCATAGACATCGCAAGGTGTACCGTCCTTGCTGCCCTGGAGCATATCCATCATCTCCCATGTCGACCTGCTCAAAATTTCCAGCGCCGGTCGCCGCATTGATACAGTTTTCCACACTGGGATCAAAGTAGGCTGCGGGATTATTTAACACATAGCTGTAGCGATTCAAGCTTTGCGGATTGCCAGGCTGATAGCTGCCATCATAGGATCCGGGCTCATCCAGCGGCCCCTGGGTGGAGTTGTACTGGCGGAACTGGGCATGCGAGGTGCCGGATTCGTGGTCGTATTCCGTACCGGTGAAGTGGCCCGGCGTGTTCCTGGTCGCCGCTTGCGGCGTCGCCGTCGTCGAAGGCGGTCGCATCGTAGCTGATTGCGTGAGTTGGTTGTTGGAGGTGTTAAAGCTTAACTGCGTCGAGGGTCCGTTGCCGACCGTGACGTTCTGCTGCCAGCGGTTGCCCAACCCGAACGTGCGCTCGCTGCTGATGCGGCCCGTTACAGACACTGTTTTTAGTCGCCTGTTGTAAGCAAGTTCCCGCACAGGAGCCCAAGGTAACTCCCAAGCTCCCATCCCGGGTAACGTGTCACCCTACTTCCGATGCGAAGCAGCGTTGTTCTCAGGGATGCTGAGGCAGAACGGATTTCGAACATGGCAGACTCCCTCTCTTGCGTACACTACGAAGGTGCTGAAGAAAATTCTGTTGGTTCGTGATCGGGTCGCAGATTGGCAGGTCTACCCATTTTCAGTTCCCGCCATCCGGTCTCTCGAAGAGATCGAGATTCACTCCCGTGTCTCTTTCTTTGTTGGCGAGAACGGCTCTGGAAAATCGACTCTACTTGAAGCCGTAGCTGTTCATTACGGCTTTGGCCGCGAAGGCGGCACCCGCAACTTCTACAACGACAGCACCACCAGCAATCATTCGATTGACGCCCTGGTACGGGTACTGCGCTTATCGTTTGACCGCCGAACCGGAGCGGGATTCTTTCTTAGGGCAGAGAGCCTGTTTAATGTGGCCTCACATATCGATCAATCGGATCAAGATCAAGCGGCAGACCCCGGCGCTCCTATCTTGTCTTTTTACGGACAACAGAGCTTGCATTCTCGATCACACGGAGAAGCCTTCTTCACTCTCTTCGAATTGAAATGCCAGCGTGATGGACTTTTCCTTTTAGATGAACCGGAGGCAGCCCTATCGCCGCAACGCCAACTTGCCTTCCTTGTTCTACTCAAGGCGGTATTGCAAAAATTTTCAGACGCTCAGTTCATTGTGTCTACGCACTCTCCGATACTACTGGGCTATCCTGGAGCGCAGATCATGTCCTTCGACGATGGCCACATACTTCCTATCAACTATCAAGAAACCGCTCCATTTAAAATTTACAGAAGGTTTGTAGGCGATCCGGAGCGATTTCTGGCCGATCTTTTACAGGAAGAGAGCTGAAGCGACGTCAGGTTCTCCGATCATCCCAGTCTGACGGTTTGAGCTGGGGATGCTCTTCGTAGAGTGGTTCGAGAAGACCGAACACCAGGATGTAAAAGATATCGCCGATCTTCTGGCGGTACCTCGCTGCTTCGGCTTCGCTGCAAGTCTTGTTAACCTCCAGCATCGATTCCCCAAACGATTGAAAGCGTCCTGAAGAACTTGGTTTACACTTCGAGCCGCCAGTGCAGTTGGGCCCTGTTCCACCGCCGTTGCACAAGGACGCAGACTGCGGTTGATTCCGATATAAAAAGATCACTGGATAGCTATCGTTTTCGATAAGAGGAGTGCCGCTTCCTCTTTGGCATCATCACTTATCTCATAAGGCTTCATCTGCTGAGTTGTCTCCCAAAGATGGATCGCTTTCGCCTTGCCTCGTCTCTTTCCAAGGTAAATCTTGGCAAGTTCCAGTGCAGCCTCTCCAGAACCCATATTGCGAGCTCTTTCAAACCATACTATTGCCGCCCTCAGATTCTTCGCCTTCAGCTTGTCTACCGCAAGATTGAATGCACCGGTGTCATTACCCTGTCGAGAGGCGCGCCTATACCAGTATGCTGCTTTCTTGTCGGACTTCTTGATCCCTTTTCCTTCAGAAAAATAGTTTCCGAGGCTTGCCTGCGCACTTGAATTGCCCAATTCAGCCGCTTTCAGCATGTACTCAAAAGCTTCGGCTTGCAACCCATCTTCCTCGCACTTGTCAGCCTTCTCGAAGAGAGCTTCCGCTTCGGCTGCATTCTGCTCCGTCATACGAAGCTCCTCTACGTCAGCTCTTTTAAGCGCTGGCTGATTTGATATAGAGCGCCTCATGGCGTCACCTCATTAAGGACCGTCATACCTTCCAAGATCTCCCAGATTGTCATCGTACCGGCAACTCCTGCGCCCATTGCAAGCCATTTGGGATCAAGTGGGTTCAGGCCTTTTTCGATTCCCTACTGCAGAGACTTGTCAGTTCGCTTCCCAGTCTGGGGATTTGGAATGGTCCGCTGGCAGAGCCGGCATCCCATTGAGGACGGCGCAAACGATGGGTAGAGAAGTACCGTAAGCAGGGCTTGGGGTGCCCTGGGCACGGTGACGTCCCGCTTGTGCCAAATAGCGTGAGAGAACTGCGCCACTTTGCAGGAGAGACAACTGGCGCTACAAGCTCGCTGACTCCTAGACGGCGACGGATTTCCTGGTGTCGGACCGGCTGAGTGAACGCTGGAAGCGACGGCGTGAGAGATTCCGTCTCCATCGTCGAATCGCAACTTCCCCTTCAAAAATCCTTTAGCGTTGTGGCACTCTGTTCCCGCCCATGGCGCGTGACGCCCGGTCTGCTTGCAGATTCAATCGCTTGCGCCTACCTGGAATTCGATGTCCGTCCGCTCTGCTGAGGCTGTGGCGAAGGTTCCTGCTGCTTTTGTGCCTTCAGCTTAGCTTCCCATTCTTCTTGCTCACGCAACATCTTGTAATACGAGGGGAACAGTTCTTCGCTTGAGTGATTACTGTCTGTAGCACCTACATAGCCCTTCAAACCACTGTTAATTGCTTGGACCACCTTTACCTGACTCGGTTTGTACATGGCGATAATTCCAAGAGGAAGCACTTGCTTTCCATTCTTAAGATCCAGAACGATTGTCGGCCCTTCCCGATCCACAGCGATACTAGCGTGAGAGACAGTTGTTAGCTCTACGACGTGGGCTCTCGAGATGCCGAGTAGGCTTTGTTCGTGATCGTAGCGGTACCATCGCTCCATCGGATATCTAATGTGTTCGTCCAACCGAGCACGAGAAACTGGATGAGCAAGGAAACAAGAGGTGCAGCATAAAGAATATTCTGAGCTGTTTGCTTGGTTTTTGGGGACGGGGTATTTAGCGTTCGTGCCACATAGAAAAAGCCGAGGGTCTCAAGCACGAAAACAGCGCCTGTTACCCACCAGAAGAACATCTCTGGACTAGACACTAACAACCTGTGGCTATCGTTTACGGCAATCTGGAGGTCTGGACCCATCTCACTTCCTTGGGCGATTCCATTACACGAGGCTGTGAGGATAGCATCCCGATTCTAAGCTGGTTCGTCTGGTATCGACGCGTCTATGCCCGTCTGCTCCCTATCGAGCCCAATAATCGACCCCGAGCGCGGAAACAAGCCGGGGATGGATTGTCTCCAGACGCGTAAGCGCCGCCGTCGCCTGCAATGCAAGCTCATCGGCATTGAAGGCGTAACCTCCTGATGGAGGAGGGAATGGCCCTTCCTCCCACTCGATAAGCGTAGTCGTGGCGTCGGTGGCGGCAATCAGTACGTGCCAGCCCTGGTCCGAATCGTCATGCATCAGCTGTGGGGATGCTTTGCCTGCTTCGATGAATATATTCAGAACGCTACGGGTGTGATATAGGGAATCGTTATAGTCGAACTCTGTCAGTAAACGACCCCCTTCGATGAGCGCGGGCTTCGTACTGAAGTACGGGAAGGCACGCGAACAGCTGATCTGACCATGTCTACTTGCGAGCTCCACAATGCGGCGGTAGTGCGCAATCAGTGCGTCTTCATGGCCAAATGCCTCCGCAGTCGTCACGTAATCGGTCGTCTGACATTTTAGATCGATGGGCGGTATCACCATCTGAGCCGCCTCCCGCGCATGGGAAACCAAGCCGTTCGAAGGACTCATGTAGAACTGGGACGGCAACATGAAAACGGCATCGCACCTGAAGCTGTCGATTGGTCGTGCGTTAGCGATCCAGGCTGCTGAGTCGCCAGTTGGCAGCGGCCAGATTCGTCTTTCTGCGACGGAATTACTTACTTCCCCCGATGCTTGAGGGGGAACATGTTGACCCAAAAGGCTTCTGGCGATCTTTCCAAGCATCTTCTGCATCCCGTTCTCCTGTGAGGCGTCGCCCCGCTTGACTCCGGTTAATGCAACAGAGTCGATAACAACGCTGTTTTCCAAGAAATCAGCATAGCAGCGCATTTGTAATGACAGTTAGCGTTGCCGTGGGTGACCTTTCTAAAATTCGCGGCAGCATAGTTGGGTGGCAACCCAACTATCTCGGTACCCTGACATAGCTGCTTTGGAGGCATTCCACAATGCCTAGACGGGTTAAGTGGTCCAGAGACGTGCACGCGATCCGTGATCGAGCTCAGCGTTCGAAGACCTAAACCTGGCTCCTGCAGTACAAATAGCACCCGTTACGATCGGGGTTTCTTCAGCACAATCCATTATGGAAGCCCCGGCGAGATCCAGACAGTAGGCGGCCATTTCACCGACCGTGCTCGCCTACTCACTTCTAGATGAAATGGTCCAGGCTGAACCCATGGAAGAGGCGTTGCAACTCCGCTTGGATGGCGCATCACCCGTGCCCCGTCGCAGGCCACTTCCCATCAGCCTGCCACCTGAGCCTTTAAGTTATTGACTTTTTGGAGCCGACGAACGGACTTGAACCGTTGACCTGCTGATTACGAATCAGCTGCTCTACCAACTGAGCTACGTCGGCGTTCCTGATGTGAGTCTACCGGAAAGCGTCGTTCCTGCGAAATCTGAAAAGAGGAGGCACGATATTGTGACCCCCACTTTTGCTACAAACCCTCGCCTGGTTTTCCTAACGAAAACTGCGGTGCAGCATTTTGCGGATCCAGGTGCAGGCTAAGGAACTCGGCTTCGGTTGCGGCGGGTTTACCGCGCAGAATGCGCACCAAAGCACGGCCGCCGCCCAGAAACAGCGCGAGCAGAAGGGCAGCCAGCCCGAGAACACCGGAGAAAAGAATGACGTTGGCCAACAAACCGAAGGTCTTTCGGGTTTCAACGACATCGGGCGTCGGCATGGCCTTATCGGTGCTCAGAATCTGCCGCAGATGCGTATTTTCGACCAGAGCCTGGGTGGCCTCAGGCGAAAAGCTGCCGTTGGCTACAGCCAAAAGTGAGCCTTCGCGACGGGTCTTGGCGTTCGCAAAACTTGATCCCAGGCCGTGCAGCAACGCGTCAACAGCGCGCCCATGCGCGGCGGCAATGGTGGGTGTCGGATACAACAGCAGTGTGAGGGTTTCCGTTCCGCGACGGTCGTTGTATCTGGCCGTAACCGCTTCTGCCTCTTTGTCCCAGCCAAGGCCGGCGCCTGGCAGCACGCCGCCATCGGCCATGTAGCTGCGCGGCCCAAGGGCATATCGCATGCTCCCCGGCAGCAAACCGCGGTTGGGCAGCAACGAGGGCAAAAGTGGTTGCAGGCCCTTGCTGCCTACAGGCTTCGGCATCACAGCGGCCAGCGATTGCAGTATAGGCAGATCTGCCGCTGTCGCGGGAAAAACCACAGCCGCTGCCGCCCCTGTCACAAAAACCACGCCGCCGTCGCCGGCCAGGGCCAGTGTGCCCAGGTTTTTCACCTCGCGCATGTTCGGCTGCCCAACGATGGAGGCTGCTGCCAAAGCCCCGGAGGCATCCTTGAACTCCACGGCTTCCACGGTGAACCGGCGGGAACCGTTGCTGTATGTTTTGACACTGGACTGTTCCGGCTCACACTCTTCCAGCGCGGCCTTGTTTGCCTGTGCAAGCGAAAAAGGCGGCGCAGCAGGAAGGTTTGCCGTGTCTGTACTGGCGGCATACGCGCCAAAGCTGGCAGGCAGTAGTGCCGGCGACAGCGCAACGGTCGTCTGTCCCGGACCCGTCTGTCCCGGAGCCGTCTGTCCCGGACCCGTCTGTCCCGGAGCCGCGGCCTGCCCCGCAGCAGCCGTTTTCCCCGCAACAGACGTCCGTCCCGGAACAGTCGCGGAGGTTGTTTGTGCACCCAGGGTCGTTGCCGAAAGCGTGGTTACCAGTGTTGCAACAGCGAAAGCGGAGCGAAAACCCATACCGATTGGACACCGCAGCAGGGGCAAAAGTTCCAGGCCGGGCCCTGCGGCAATGCGGGGCGCTCGCCGGTGCCCGGCGATGCTAGGGCCAGCGACCCTGCAGCCGCAATCCTGCCGCGGATGCACTACCGCTCCGCCCGCTCGGTAGACCGCGGCTTCGATTTGCCATCCCCGTTGATCCCGCTCGCATAGCGCGCAATGCCGCCGTACAGGCTTTCCGCCACGCGCTCCCGGTACTCCGGCCGGTCCAGTTGCGCGGCATCGTCCGGATTGGTCACAAAGCTGATTTCGGCCAAAATGGACGGCATGTTCGCGCCGATTAGCACAACGAACGGCGCCTTCTTTACCCCGCGATCCTTTAATCCGGCATTGCCCCGCCGCAGGCCGGCATAAAGGGACTGATCGACATCGGCAGCCAGTTCGCGGCTTTCGTCAATCTTGTCTTTGAGGGCGATCTTCTTAACCAGATCGCTCAACTGCGTCACCCGCTGCGAGCTGACCGCATTTTCACGGCCGGCCACGGCCATCGCTTCCGGATCGCTCGTGAAGTTCAGGTAATACACCTCTACACCGCGCGCACTGGGGTCTGCGGAGCTGTTGGCATGCACGCTGATGAACAGGTCTGCCTGCGCCTTATTGGCGATCGCGGTGCGCGTTTCGAGCGGCACAAACGTGTCATCGGCACGCGTGTACACAACCTCGGCCCCCAGCCGGTCGTGCAGCAGCTTACCTAGCCGCAGCGCCACGTCGAGCACCACGTCCTTTTCCTCGATGCCCTCCGGGCCCAGCGTCCCGGAATCATGCCCACCATGCCCGGCATCGATGACGATGCGGCCGATCTTTAAGCCGAGTGCGCGCATCAAGGTGCTTTGGCCATTTGCCGTCGGGGGTGCTGCCGGCGCCGGCGCGGCATTCTCGTCCGCCTCGGACGCAACCGCCGTCCTTCCCCGGTGCGTTCCCGGCCTGGCATTCCGATCGGCAGCAAGATGGCTGTGCTCGGCGACCGGGTGGCTTGTTGGCTGTTCTGTCGCAGCAATCACGCCGGGCGCCTCGCTCACAGCGGCAACCTCGCGCCTGCTTTCAGGGGTTGCCGAGGAGGTCGTATTCGGCACGGGTTTTGCCGTCGTCGGCTTTGCGGAAATCACCACGCGCGGCCTCGCCACCGGCACGGCTGCATGTGTCGCGCCCACCGGCTCCGTGCGTTTGGGCGGTAAACCGAAACTTGCACTGCCGTCAGTCACCGGCATCGGCGGCAGACTGGAACCCGCGACGCCCCCTTCGGCCTGGGACGATGCAGGGGAACGAACGGCCGGTGCGGGTGGGCGTTCCACCGCCGGCACAGAGGGTTCGGGCACTCCTACCGAGCTCGCCCGGCCGGCGGATGCTGCGGAAATGTCCTCAGCCCGTGTGCCCTGTCTGGCCTCGCCGCGCTGTTTTCCATTCGGCTCTTTTGCACCGGCTTTTCCATGAATATCGATAATCAGCCGATACGGATTGGGCAGCAAAAACGCGGAATATTCCGCCACAGGCTGCACATCCAGCACCACCCGGGTCACATTGGGCCCCGAGGGTGCTGCCCGAATCGTCTTCAAGAAGCCGTCATCCGTCACGGCAAAGGTTTTGTCCATCACCCCCGGCGACAGCTCTGCCCCGTGCAGATCGCAGAAGATGCGGGCCGGATTTT
>CAXTRN010000139.1:0-9897 GCA_964246645.1 uncultured Acidobacteriaceae bacterium | reverse complement strand
TGTATTCCAGCCAGTCGGTGCCGTCGGGTACCTGCTGGCTGATGTAGTCGTCAGGGGTACCGTCTTTCGCGGAACCGTGCCAATAGGGTTTGAAGCCGAGAATGTCGCGCCAGAAGACCCGCTCTTTGGCGGGGTCGCGCACGATGAAACCTACGTGGATGATGCGCCGGCTGGTTGCCGCGGGCAGGGGCTGCATCGTGCTGACCTGTGCAGCGATGCCGGTCAGCGCTTTGGCACCGGTGGCGGTGGCATAAGGGCTCTCGACAAAGTAGACGAGGTTGCCCTCGGGGTCGCGGACGGCGAACGCATTGCCATGCAGCGGTTCGGCGGTGGAAACGCCGTGGGCGTTCAGATATTTCTCAAGCTGCGCGGCGTTGCGGGTGGTGAACCCGACGGCGGCCATGCGCGCATTAGGCTGCGGCGGTGGGGTGTTTGGCAGCACCTCGATCCATTGCGAACGATTGACCGGAAAGACCAGGGTGCCGCCGGCGTCGGGAGCTTTGAACTCCGTAAATCCCATGGTGGGGCCGTACAGCTTTTCGGCATCGGCGGCATGGGTGGTGTAGGTACGGAAAAAAGCGATGCCGGTGATGGCAGGGCGTGTGGGCTGTTCGGCGGCGAGCAGCGAGGTCGCGGACAGGCACAGGCTGAGCAGAAACGAGGTGCAGCGCATGGAGGATATCGTCTGCTCTAAGGAGAAGCCTGGTCAATAGCTAAATGCCAGATGCGAAAGGGACTTGGTCAGAGCGTAATGGTGGTTCACTGCAAGACCACTTGCGTAGACCACAGTTGCGGCACTTCCGGGCAAAAGTATTGGAGCCTAGCCCAAGAGGACCCCACGCCGTAAAACGATGACCACACCTCGGACAACGAAAAGCTGCAAAGCGGACGCTCACGACTAAGAAGGTCAGCATGTAAAGGGCGAGTGGAATAAATGTAAGGTCGATTGAAGGTGTCTTACGAAACAGGCATATTGGGAGAACCTGAAACAGTTCAAGGCAAATGACGCCAAATGGAATCCATCCAAGAAAAAGAATTAGGAGCCATCTCCGCATTCTTCGATGAACATGCCAAGATTGTTGACAATCTAGAAGCGGGTAACCAGGCTTGAGATGTGTCCGGGACATCGTCATGGCACTTCCGAATGGTATGCCGGTGAGCGAAGTGCCGCCGACATCTCGTGGTTGTCACAATACCAATGGTGCGTTCAATACCAGTCTGGGCGTATGGTCGATGAAGGCGTACAAAAAGATGCATGAGGGCTGAAGCCCCCTCTATCAGTCGCTAAGACTTCTATATGTCGGGCCTTCAGCCCTCCTCCTTGATACGGCCCGTGACCTAGGCCTACGGCCCAGGCTGTTATATGACGCGCCTTCAGCGCTGGCATGGGGAGCTTCGAAAATGTCTTCAAACTACCTTCCGTTTCGGTTAAGTCCATGCTCAAGAACTGCGGAACTTTCAGTTGGAGCAACTTTGCAGATGGTGTAAGAACAAGCGACAGCAAGAACAACCGCGGATTCCCTTCGGGAATGACAACAAAGAGAAAAGTCTCTAAACCAACTGCTACGTTGGTTTAGAACCGCAATCGCGATTGCTAATAATCTCTTCCATATCGGCCGCAAAGCCGGCATCCATCGCCGGCTCATACCCGAGTGCTTTGGCATGCGCTTCGGCGAGGGAGATCGATTCCGAGAGCAGGCGGCCGCGGTTTTCCGGCGCCTGTCGTAGAACGGCGATGGGCGCGTGGTCAGCTTCGATCACGATTTCTTCTCCCGCGCGAACACGGGCGAGCAGACCGATAAAGTCGCGGGCTGCTTCCGCTTCGGAAACGTGAAATGTTGCCATATGGCCATTGTATTCAAGTAAGGGTACGGACCCATTGAGAATGTCAGGCCAGCAACTTCAATATCAGGCAAGCAAGCTGGCCGCTTCTTTGGCGAAGTAGGTGACGATGAAGTCGGCGCCGGCGCGGCGGAAGCTGAGCAGGCTTTCAAGCAGGGTGCGTTCGCGTTCGAGCCAACCGTGGGCGAAGGCGGCCTGGAGCATGCTGTATTCGCCGGAAACCTGGTAAACGCCGAGAGGGAGGTCGAAGCGCTCGCGGGCGTCGCGAAGGATGTCGAGGTAGGGCATGCCGGGCTTCATGAGCAGCATGTCGGCACCTTCAGCGATATCGGCCTCGATTTCGCGCATGGCTTCGCGACGGTTCGTACCCTCCATCTGGTAGGTGCGGCGGTCGCCGAATTGGGGAGCGGAGGCGGCGGCCTCGCGGAAGGGGCCATAAAAGGCGGAGGCGAACTTGGCGGCGTAGCTCATGATGGGGACGTCTTGTTTTTCGGCTTGATCGAGCGCGTCGCGAAGGGCGGCAACGCGACCGTCCATCATGTCGGACGGGGCGATGATGTCGGCACCGGCCTCCGCGAGCGAAACGGCGGTGCGGGCGAGCAAGGGAAGAGAAGCGTCGTTGTCGACGGAAAAGGCGTCGACGGCTCCGGATTCGAGGTCGCGGACCTCGTCGCTCGAACCTTGGCGCCGCACGACGCCGCAATGGCCATGGGAGGTGTACTCGCACAGGCACACGTCGGCGATGGTGACGAGGTTTTTCGAGGCGGCCGTGGCTTTGATGGCCCGCAGGCCGCGCTGGGTGATGCCGTCGGGATGGTACGCGCCGGTGCCGCGTTCGTCTTTGCTGTCGGGGATGCCGAAGAGCAGGAGACCGCCGAGGCCGAGCGCGGCGGCGGCTTCGGCTTCCTTGACGGCTTCGTCGACCGAAAGATTGAAGACGCCGGGCATGGAGCTGATTTCACGGCGAACACCTTCGCCTTCGCAAACAAACAGCGGGTAAATCAGGGCGCCGGGGTCGAGGCGGGTTTCGCGCACAAGCGCGCGCAGGGGGGCAGTGGAGCGCAGGCGGCGAAAACGGGTGATCGGGTACGGCATGGGATTAGTGTACGGGGAAGGGTGCGGGTGGTTGGAGGGACAAAAGCAAACGCGGATTCCCTGCGGGAATGACAACAAAAAGGGAGCGGATGCCTGTCGGAAACGACAACGAACAGCGAAAGGGGCAAAAGCAAACGCGGATTCCCTGCGGGAATGACAACAAAATTTGGTGCCTGGGGCGTTACCGCAGGTTTAGGTTGTCGCGGGGAGCTGGTGCGCAGGGTTAGGATGTTGCGGGGTGTTGGCCCGCGGGGCTTGAGTACCGGTTGCGCTTGGGTGGGCAGCGTGTTTGGCTATGTCTGCTCACATGTTCGCTTACGTCCCAGGTACGTTTTTAGGGATGTGTATTTTGTCCACCTTTTGGTGGATGCGCCCCGGGCGGGGCAACCGATAGGCTTCAGCTGCCACCCAGTTTCTGAATTCTGAATGCAAGGAAGGCTTCATGATGAAGCGTGTTGTGCTGTGTCTCGGGGTTGTGTCCGGCCTGATGCTGTCGATGTTCTTGCTGTTCGCACAGGCGGCTTTTGGGCAAAGCGCAACGGCCTCGTTACGGGGTGTGGTAACGGATGCGTCCGGGGCTGTGGTGCCGGGCGCGGAGGTGGTGATCACGTCGGCGGACACCGCACAGCAGCATGCCCAGCGCTCGGACAGCCATGGGGAGTTCTCGTTTCAAGAGCTGTTCGTGGGCGCGTACCGGGTGGAGGTGCGAGCCGCGGGTTTTGCGACCTCTGTGGATGCACGGATTGATCTTGATGTCGGCAACCAGTCGCAGCTTGCGGTGCAGCTGGTGCCCGCTTCGGCGCAGCAGACCATCGAAGTGACTGCGGATGCGACGCACCTCCAAAGCAACGAGATCGCGCAGGGAGCGGTGGTGAGCGAACGCGAGATCGCCAGTTTGCCGCTGAATGGCCGCAATTTCGCGCAACTGGGTATTTTGCAGCCGGGCGTGCGTCCGGTTTCTTCGAGCCTTGTGGTGCAGGGTGGGTTCCGGCGCGCCGGCCAGAACTACGAGGTCAACGGGCAGCGTCCTGAATCGAACAACTATCTTGTCGACGGCATGCGCGACCTCAACCGCATGGACGCCGGATATGCGTTTCGGCCACCGGCGGATGCGATTGCCGAGTTTCGCATTCTCGCCGCCACGGCGCCGGCGGAGTTCGGTGGAACCAATGGCGGTATCACCACCATTGTGACGCGCTCCGGCACCAACGCATTTCATGGAACCCTTTACGATTTTTTCCGCAACGACGCACTTGATGCGAATAACTATTTCGCCCCGCGGAAGGAGCGGCTGAAGCAGAACCAGTTCGGGGGTACCGCGGGCGGTCCCATCGTTCACAATCATGCCTACTTCTTTGTCTACTATGAAGGTTTTCGCAATTTGCAGGACATTACCCATGGCGTGGTGGTACCCACGGTGGCAGAACGCAACGGCGATTTTTCCGCTGACGCGCCCATACTTTTAAACGCTTCGCGACTGCCGTTCGGCAACGATCTCCAGGGCAAGATCAGCCCGATCACCGCCCGCTATTTGCAGTTTTTCCCCGTTCCAAATACAGCGGAAAACCCGCACCTTGCCCAAACGACAAACATGAGCCGGTACACCAGCGACCAGGGTGGGGCGAAGGGCGATTGGCTGCTCGGCAGCGCAGACGTTTTGAGCGCACGGTACACGTATTCGACGCTCTTCAATTTCAATCCGTATTCGGAACTGGGTGCAGATGTTCCGGGGTTTCCTGTGGGCAACTACACCAACACGCATCTGGGTGGGCTTACGGAAACGCACACGTTTTCCCCAAAAACGGTGTTGACGGCGAATGTGAGCTTTTTTCAGAATCACATTCTGCTGGATAAGCGGTTTTCGGGCTTTTCGCCGCAAGCGTTCGGCTTTGGGTATGCCGCCACGCGGGCGGAAGCGACAGGCGCGCCGCTGGTGATCACGGAAGGCTATTCGAATGTGGGAGACCCGATCATCAACCCGCGGGACAGCACGGAAAACGACTATGCCGTGAGCGGCAACCTGGCCCACACGCAAGGCAAACACGTAACCAGCTACGGGGCTCAGTTTCGCCGCACGCAGCTGAACGGCTACCAGGCAAACTTCGCGTCGGGAGCTTTTACGTTCACCGTTCAGGGCTTTACCAATAACGCGCTGGCCAATTTTCTGCTGGGCAGGCCGGATATCTTTACGCAGGCCGGTGGCGACTTCACGCGCGCGCTGCGAGGATGGGAGCTCGGCGCGTATGCCCAGGACGAATACCGGGTGAGCCCGAAACTGACGCTGCACTACGGCGCGCGTTACGAGATCACGACGCCGTTCCGTGACCTGCGTAACCGCATGATGGCGTTTGCCCCGGGGCTGCAATCCACTGTTCATCCCAACGCGCCGCGGGGCTTGCTGTTTCCGGGAGATGCCGGCGTGCCCGATACGATCGCCCCCACGTTCAAAGCGGATTGGGCGCCGCGCGTTGGCTTTGCGTGGGACCCGCGCGGCAACGGCAGCACCGTGGTCCGGTCGGCGTACGGCATTTTTTACGATCAGCTGCTGAACGGCGTGGGCATGCCGTTTCGCGCCACCAGTGCCGCGCTGCCGAATACGGTAGTCCGGACGCTGACCGGGGCGATCAATTACACCAATCCGCTGGGGACGGTTGCCAATCCCTTCACGCCGGGGCAGTTTGCGTTGCCGGCGTCGACGTTCACGGTGGATCGCCACCTGTTGCCGCCGTACACGCAGGACTGGAATCTGACGATCGACCAAAGCTTCGGAGGGCAGATGGTGTCCATCGGGTATCTGGGCGCAAAAGGAACGCGTTTGCCGCGTTTGGTGGAGGCGAACCCGGCGATCTATCAGCCCGGCGCCACGCTCGCCAACGCCGGCCGACGCCGTTTGTATTCCGGCTGCACCCTGACGACCGGGACCTGCCAGTTGGGCACTGTGGGGCTGGTGGAAGGAAACGCGAACTCGAGCTTCCACTCGGCGCAGGTTTCCGTAACGCGCCGGGGTACGCCGGACCTGAACTACACGCTCGCATACACGTTTTCCAAGGATCTGGATGATTCTTCCAGCCTGCACATCTCCGGGCCTGCGCCGATGCTGACGGTGGGTGAGCTGGACGTTCCGCAGAATAATCTTGACCTCAAAGGGGAATACGGCCGGTCGCTGTTCGATTCGCGCCATCGTTTTGTGGCGAGCGTGATTTACGCGATTCCGTTGGCGCGCCATCTGAAGGGTTTCTCGCAAACTCTCCTCGATGGGTGGCAGTTCAATGCGTTGTTGGCGGTGAACTCCAGCACGCCGTTTACCGCATACGATTCGGCGAATGTTTCGCTGCAAGCGCCGCACCCTGGCGTTTCCGGCATGTTCGGCGATCGTCCCAATGTTGCCGGCAACCCGAATCAAGGAGCGCCGCATAGAGTTTCGCAGTGGGTTTCCCGATCGGCCTTTCAACGGCTCGATCCAATCGTGAATGCCGGGCAGTTTGGTAATGAACAGCGGAACAGCGTCGACGGCCCTTCCTTCGGCAGCCTCGATGCGTCGTTGAACAAGAGCTTTGCACTGAGTGAAAAAACCAAGGTGCAGTTCCGGGCCGAAGCCTTCAATGTCACCAATCATGTCAACCTGATTCTGCCTGTGGACGACCTGAACTCCCCAGCGTTTGGGCAGATCACGGAGGCGCAAGCGCCGCGGATTATCCAGTTCGCCTTGAAGGTGCAGCGATAAGCCGGTTTATATCGCTGTAACGATAAGCCAGTTTATGTCGCTGCAATGAATTTGCGGCGTTTGCGGGTTTGAGCGGTGTAAGCGGATGAAGCGAAATGGGTGCGGTGGCGTGAGGAGCGATGGTCCGTTCAGGGTTTCGTGGCTTCTAATGAAGTGATGAGTTTGCCGGAAGTATTAAAAATCTTGACGGAGCGGGGTGGCGCGGCGCTGCAGTGGGAAGCGTTGCGCGAGCGGGTGGCGGGCCGGGCGCAGTCGGCGCTGGGGCAGGCGCGGGTGCGAGCGTTGGAGCCGGTGGCGGACCTCGAATGGATTGAAGCGCAGCAGGGCCGGGTGGCCGAGATGCGTGTTTTGTTTGCCGGCGGCGTCGCATTTACGTTTCGCGGAGTGTTCGATGTGGCCGGGATGCTGGAAAAGGCACGCATTCCAGGGGCAGCGCTGGAGGCGGAGGAACTGTTGCGCGTCTTGGCGCATGCGGAGCGAGTGGAGGCCTGGCGGCAGTTGGTGCTGGCGCCGCCGGACGCGGTGAAGGGGGCGTGGCCGGGAATCGAGGCGCTTTCAGCGCCGTTGCTCGGCTATGATCTCGTGCCGCTGCTGCGGTCCCTCGTCGGCAAGCTGGAGCCGGATGGATCGTTGGCCGACGATGCGTCGCCGGAGCTGGCGCGGCTGCGGCGGGCGCTCGGCCGGCAGCACCAGTTGATCGAGGCGAGCCTGCGGCGGGCGCTGGAGCGGCTGAGCGCCGATGGCGCGGTGCAGGATGCGTTGATCACGGTGCGCGGCGACCGGTTTGTGATTCCGGTGAAGGTGGAGGCGAAACGGCGTGTGCCGGGCGTGGTGCATGGATCGAGCTCATCGGGCCAGACGGTGTTTGTGGAGCCGATGGACACGATCGAGGGCAACAACGAGATGGCACGGCTGCTCGATGAGGAGCAAGCGGAGATCCATCGAATCCTGTTGGCGATGACGCGGGCAGTGGCCGGGCAAAGTGAAGCGCTGCTGCTGGGCGCGGAGATCCTGGGCCAGGCCGATGCGCATGCGGCGGCGGCACGGTTCGCGGAAGAGATGGATTGTGTGCGGCCGGTGTTTGCGAGTGCGGTGCTTGCGGATTTCGTTATTGGGGAAGGAGCCGCGGATTCATTGCCGTCCTCCACTTCGCCTCTGCTGCCTACTTCGCAAGGGCAAGATGTGGGGCACCCGAGGTTTGCGGATGGGGGCGAGTTGGAGTTGGTGGCGGCGCGGCATCCGCTGCTGGAAATCCGGTTGCGCGAGCAGGATGCCCGGATTGTGCCGCTGACGATTGCGTTGCCGGCGGCTAAGCGGCAAATGATTATTTCGGGTCCGAATACGGGTGGAAAGACGGTTGCGCTGAAGACGGCGGGATTGCTCGCGCTGATGGCCCAGGCCGGGCTGCCGGTGCCGGCGGCGGCGGCGCGCTTGCCGCTGTTTACGGCGGTGTATGCCGATATCGGCGATGCGCAATCGCTGGAAACCAACCTGTCGACGTTTTCTGCCCATGTCACCAACGTCGACCGCATTGCACGGCAGGCGGATGCGCAGTCGCTGGTGCTGCTGGATGAACTGGGGTCGGCGACCGATCCGGAAGAAGGTGCGGCGCTGGCGGTAGCGGTGACGGGGCACTTTTTGCGGCTCCATGCATGGTCGATCGTCACGACGCATTTAACGGCCCTGAAGGTGTATGCGGCGCAGCATGACGGGGTGTTGAACGCCGCAGTCGGCTTCGATGAGGCGACGCTTTCGCCGACCTACGATTTGCGGTTAGGCGTTCCGGGTGCCTCGGCGGGGTTGAATATTGCCGCGCGCTTGGGGTGGGCCCCGGAGATTGTGGCGGACGCGCGGGCACAGATGAGCTCGCAGCAGATCGACATTGGGCGCTTTCTGGACGAGCTGCATGCGCAGCTGACCGCAGCGGGCCAGGAACGGGCAGAAAACGCGGAAACCGGCCGCAAGCTCGAACGCGAACGGGCATTTGTGCAAGCCGAAGGGCGCAAAGAACAGCAGGCGCGCACCCGTGAGTTGGAACGGCAGCTTTCCGGGTTGATCAAGGAGTTTGAAGCGCAGCTGCGGGATACGGTGCGGGCGATCGATGACAAGACGATTGCGCAGAAGATTGCAAAAGATTCGGCGTTGCGCGTGGCGCGCTTGCGGCGGGAATTCTCAGAGCAATTCCAATCCACGGTCGAAGCGCATGCGGAGCCGGCAGCCGGCGGGGGTGGCGGGGCAAAGCGGCGGACGGAACGCGACCGCGAGCCGCGGGCCGGCGATCTGGTGCGGCTGAAGAGCCTGAACCGGGAAGGCGTGGTGGTGCGCGTACTCGATCCGAAGACGCTGGAAGTAAGCTTTGGGACGATGAAAACACGGGTGCCGCGCTCCGACATCGCCGAGTTGACGCGGGTGAAGGAGCCTTCGGCGGAGAGCCTGAGCCGGCGGCGCGGGGGCGTGACGGTGGCGGGCGGCGATTCGGACTTTATGACGTCGGAGATCAATGTCATCGGGCGCACGGCCGATGAGGCGGAAGCTGAAGTGGACCGGTTTGTGGAACGTGCCTTTTTGGCCGGATTGCCGCACATTCGTGTGGTGCATGGGGTCGGCATGGGGATTCTGCGGCGAACGCTGCGTGATTTCCTGCGCAAGCACCCGCATGTGACGGGCGTGGAAGAGCCGGCCTACAACGAGGGCGGGCAGGGCGTCACGATGGTGTCGCTGCGGCAGTAATGGAGGCAAGCGAAGCCGGAGCTGGTTGGCTCCGGGCTTGCCTGGATGGTTGAACGGTATCGCGAGACCGGTGTCTATCCATCGGGCCTTCAGCCCTTTATGTAAGGTTGGCCTGCTACCTGGGGCTTTGCCCCAGGTTAGGATGTGTCGGGCCTTCAGCCTAAGCGCAGGCTGCCTCCTCTGGGGTGAACAGCTCTGGGGCTCCTGTTGCACCCACCCATATTTCTTCTTCTTGCACCCAACCATACCACGTCATCTCGACCGGAGCAGGACATCTTCACTGTCCTGCGGATTGGAGAGACCTGCAGTTCCGCTAGCGTTAGAGCGATGGCTTATGGTGTGTAGGCGTTCCTGCTTTTCCGGCATTGCCCAGCGAATCTGCTGTTCAGGCCGCAACACTGCAGGTCTCTCCACTTCGCGCTCTGCGCTCCGGTCGAGATGACACCGTGTCGCTACAGGTAAAAGAGCTCCAAGGCTTCGGTTATATGCTTCAGGCCTTCGGTTCT
>CAXTRN010000138.1:0-9919 GCA_964246645.1 uncultured Acidobacteriaceae bacterium | reverse complement strand
GGCCCGGAGCCGTCTGGGTTGCGATCCATAAACTAGCCGCCATCCGGCGCTGCATCAGGCTTCCATGTGATCCGCCAGTACTGAGCGCGGGCAAGAAAGCGGCTTTGAATGCCTTTGCAGGAGAAACGCTCGGACCCACCGACCAGCTTCGTCCGGCGTTCCAGCGCGTCCAACGGCACACATCCGACTTCAATAGCGGGTCGTGGCCACTTGCTGCGAGGCCTCTTATGATAGATTCTTCCCATGACACACAGGATGCTGATCTGTTCCGCTTCCGTCGCTGGCGATCGTTTCCAGTGCCTGTGTTGTTGTCGATGTCAGGCATAGCACTGCGCGAACAGTGACGCTTCTTATCAGGTAGCTCTGCTGTGCTTACGTGATGAGTGCTGCGAATTCTGTGACGCGACCCCGGATCCCCGATCTCCTGACTTGACCCGCGTTCTGCCTATGCAGAACGCCAGCCGAGTCACCTCATCCGCGCCATCGTCGCCCTGCACAAGGACAAAAAGTGAATTCTTTCTCGGCTCGCCAAAAGGCGCTGCTTGCGCCTGCCCTTCTTTTCGTTGGTCTTCAAACCAAAGCACAAACATTGACCAGCGCTACGGTTGTGGGTCAGGTGATTGATGCGTCAGGGGCGATTGTGCCCAACGCAACGGTGCACATTCGGCTCACCGCTACCGACACAGATCAGACGGCAAAGGCCGGTTCGACCGGGGAATACCGCTTCCCTTTCTTGAAGCCGGGCGATTACGTTGTGAGTGCGGACGCGCCTGGATTGGCGCACGCCGAAACGAGAGTGCACCTGCTGGTGGGGCAAGAACAGGCCGTGCAACTCACGCTGGGCGTGGAGGCCGTGCAGCAGAGCGTGGAAGTCAGCGACACAAGTGCGCTGTTGCAAACCGAGAACGCCAATCAGGTCACGGATTTCAGTGAGCAATACATCCAGAACACGCCCGTTAACGGCGGCGACATTACCAACATTGCGTTCAGCACCCCCGGCATCCGACTCAACGTGGGTGGAGGCAATGCGAACTTCAACGTGAGCGGTCTGCCCTTCAATTCTGTGCTGTTTACGATGAATGGCGCCGACATTGTGGAGCCCTACAACCTCAACAACAAGTCAGGAGCCAGCAACAACACGCTGGGTGCGAATGACGTCGCCGAAGCTGCCGTCGTTACGAACGCCTACAGCGCGCAGTATGGCCGCGAGGCCGGCGCGCAAGTGAACTACATCAGCAAGTCCGGAACCAATCAGTTCCATGGAAATCTCGTTGAGAACTACAACGGCAGTTTCCTGAATGCGAATGATTACTTCAACAAGCTAAGCCATACGCCACGGGCTCGCTCCGTCGCAAACCAGTATGCCGCATCGATCGGTGGTCCGATCTGGCGAAAGCGCATGTACTTTTTTGTGAACACTGAAGGGCTGCGCTATGCCCTGCCCTCGAGCGGTATCGTTTCGCTGCCATCGCCGCAGCTGCAACAATACATTCTGGCGCATGTGCCTTCTACGTCGCTCGGCATCTATAACGCTCTTTTCGGTCTTTACAACAACGCGCCGGGTGTGGGCCGTGCTGTGCCGGTGACCAACGGCACACTCCCTCTGCAGGACAGCAGCGGACATCTCGGGTGCGGCAAGCAGACCTTTTCCGGAACCTATGTGAGCGGCAGCAGCGGACAGCAGTTCGGCGTGGCAGTGCCATGCGCGGTGGCATTTGGCACGACCGCTTCCAGTATCAACACCGAGACCTTTCTCTCCGGGCGTCTGGACTACAACATCAATGACAAGCAGAAGGTGTACTTCCGCATGAGCCGGGACGCCGGCACGCAGGCTACCAGCACCAGCCCTGTAAGCCTGCTCTTCAATCAGCACAGCATTCAGCCGTGGGTCATCCCACAGCTGAACTACACTTACGCCATCACGTCCGCGCTGGTGAACAACTTCATTTTCAATGGAAACTGGTATTCCATTCGCAGCGGCAATCCGGATAACACCGCGGCAGCTGCTGCACTGCCAGTTGCGGTAAGCTTCAGTGACGGCGGGGCCAACGGAGGTCTCTTCCCCACCACAGGGCCTGTGTTCACCACAGGCCGACGGGGCCAGCAGCTGGGCATCATCGATGACATCTCCTGGAGCAAGGGCAAACACACACTCCAGGCCGGCATCAACGATCGCAATAACCGCATCTCCGATGCCAACGTCGCCAGCGGTTCTGTGATCGGTACCTACGCTTTTGCGGATGTCACGGACTTCGCTACGGGTCTCGTGAACAGCACCGGGAAAGGGAGCAACTTTACCCAGTCCTTTCCGGTGCGCAATACAGTGCACACGCGGTTGAACTCACTGGACTTTTACGGGCAGGATGAGTGGAAGCTGACGCCTCGATTTAACCTCACCTATGGCGTCCGCTTTGAGCTGCAAGGCAATCCGTCGTGCAAAGAGAATTGCTTTTCGCGTGCCAACACAGCCTTCCTTTCTGGCGGCTACCAGGCGGGCTTGAACGTGCCGTACAACAGCACGATTCTGAGCGGGCAACATAAGAACTTTGCTGATTTCGACGGTATCGTCACCGAGCCACGCGCGGCTTTCGCTTGGTCACCGCGCGGAGAAAGCAAAACGGTGCTGCGTGGCGGTGCCGGCCTGTTTGCGAACACCATCGCCGGCAACATCACTGCGAACGTGTATGGCAATGCGCCGAACAAGTTCACGCCCGTGGTGGGCAGCGGCACCGTGGGCACAAATGGCACGCTGAGCAGCTCACAAACGGCGGCCTTTGCCTCCGACATCGCATTCCAAACAGGTTTTGCGCAGGGCGACACGCTGCCACAGCTCCGCGCCGCGGTTCCCGCAGGCACGTCATTTGCGACGCCCACGCTCTATGTGAACCCGAACGACTTCCACACCATACGTGTGGTGGAGTGGAGTTTGGAATTGGAACAACCCCTTTCCCGCGGGGATCTTTTCAGCCTCTCGTACAATGGCAACCACGGGTATGATGAGCCACTGACGAACGCTGCGGCTAACGCTTACGTGAACAACGCCGCGCTGTACCCGACAGGATTTGCCGGCCTGCCGACAAGCATCCCGGATCCGCGCTTTTCCACTGTCACGCAGGTTTCAAATGCCGGCTTCAACAACTATCAGGGTGTCACCGCCACGGAGCGCCACGCCATGGCGCACGGACTTCAGGGCGAGGTGAGTTACACCTGGAGCAAGGCCCTGCAATTCGGCACAATTTTTAATCCGGCAAACTTCGCGCTTGGGCCTAACTCCGGCGGAAACGCAAGCACCAATCCGTTGGCCGCTAATGGAGGCGGGAATTTCAGTGCGGGCGCCTACGGCCCCACGAACTTCGACACGCGTCACAACCTCGAAGCTGATCTTGTCTACACAGAGCCACGACTTGCCAACAAGCTGTTGAATGCGACCGCCGGTGGCTGGACAGTGGGCGGCAAGCTATACCGCTACAGTGGACGGCCTTTCTCGATAACGGATAGCAAGATTGCGACCAGCTTCGGCATCACGACATTTGGCAGCGGCAGCATCCTGGCAGATACGCTGGACAGCCGAGCCATCGGTACACATTGTGGCAAAAGCTCGGTACGCACATCGTGCCTTTCCACGACGCAGTTTGCAGGCGTTGTCACGGCCACTCATACGAACGGCCAACGTGACTTCGGCAACACGGAGCCAAACAGCTTTCGCGGCCCCGGCTTCTTTTCGATTGCTACACAGTTGAGCAAAAAGATTCCTGTGACCGAGAGCGCTTACTTCGAGCTTGGCGCCGATGCGTACAACCTGATGAATCACACAAATCTCGCCGTGCCGAACGGCGATGTCAGCTCTGCGGGTTTCGGTCTCATCACGTCTACGGTCAGCTCGCCCACCAGCATCTACGGCACGGGCCAGGGTGCGATCGTCTCAGGACGCGTGCTGGTGGGCTTCGGCAAGTTCATCTTCTAGCCTTGCAACATAACAACAAAGGCGAACGCAGCTTGTCGTTTGGAGAAAGTATGAGAACTACTGTTCTTGCAGTCCTGCTTGCCTTGCCGACGTCCATGGCAAGCGCACAGCACCTCACTATAGATGATCTGTTAAACGCCGGTGGGACGCGAGGCGCAGGTGCGGGGCTGCTCTCACCGAACGGCCTTACCTTCGCCTCGACCGAGCATGGGCAGTTGGTGCTGCGTCCTGTCGAAGGCGGTGCTTCGACACCTTTGAACGACGTGCCGCAGAACGCGTCGGAGTTTAGCTGGTCACACGACGGCAAACAATTGGCGTTTGTGAGCCATGGCAATATCTGGACCGTCGCGATCGCAACTCACAGCGTCCGTCAACTCACACATGATCCTGCCGGCCCGGGCGATCCGCGTGGTGCGACGGACCACCGTCCGTTGTGGAGTCCGGATGGCCGATGGATCCTGTATCAATCAGGCCGCAAGGGCTTCAACGAACTTTATGTGGTGCAGAGCGACGGCACCGCTGAACATCTGCTGGCGGCGACCGAACTCTACACGGGTGCAGATGTGATTCCACAAACAACTGTGGCGCCGGATCGTGGCGATGCGGTTTCATCGGATCGCTTCGATCCCGAACCCGCCTGGTCTCCCGATGGGGAATCGATCTCCTACACGGAGCGCTCGCGTCCATACTTTTCCGGTAAGCTCAACGTGCTCGCCTTTGATTCCTCCACCGGTGCACCCGGCACCATACGCACGGTGTACACCGCGGGGAACGACCCCGGCGGGGCATGGGCAGTAAACACCGCGGCATGGTCTCCGGACAGCCGCACGTTGGCGGTTGTGCTCCAGGACTCCGGCTGGGACAAGCTTTGGCTCATCCCTGCGACCGGGGGCAAGCCGCAGGCACTGACCCGCGGTACCGGCGAAGATGAAAGCCCGCTGTACTCTCCTGATGGGCACTGGATTGTGTTTACTTCCAACCGCGTTCTGCCCGAGGAGCGTCACCTCTGGCTCGTTCCTGCGAAGGGCGGAACGCCGCATCGTTTGACGGATTTACCAGGCATTGAAAGTACGCCGCAGTGGTCGCCTGACAGCCATCTGCTGTACTTCACGCATGCGACAGCGCTACATGCCGGTGTTCCCTTTGTTGCTTCCGTAGAAGCTAACACTGCAGCGCCACACTCGTTAGCACCCGTGACACCGTCGAAGTTTGAAGAGTTGGGAATCACACCGGAGGTGGCACATTTCAAAGGCAAAGACGGCCTTGCACTCTCAGGCATTCTGTTCAAGCCCGCACACTTCGATCCCAGGGAGCGTTATCCTGCCGTGATCTGGGCACATGGCGGCCCGGAAGCGCAGGTGATGTTGAGCCTGGACCCGTGGGCGTTGTTCCTTGCCGACCACGGCTTTGTCGTCTTCGAGCCGAACTTCCGCGGATCGACGGGGTATGGCGAACGCTTCCGCAACAGCAACGTCGAAGATTCCGGCGGTGGTGAAATCGACGACATCGCCAGTTCGGTGCAGTATCTGGTTGCTCAGGGCATCGCAGATCCCAAGCGTGTGGCGATCGGTGGCGGCAGCCATGGTGGCACCGTGGTGGCCAACGCTGTTGCCAAATTGCCCGGCACCTTCGCTGCCGGCATCGAAATGTTCGGTGTGGTGGACCGCGCGTTGTTCCTGCAGTACACCAACCGCAACTCACGCATACGATGGGAAACCAAGATGGGCGGAACTCCCACGCAAAAACCGGCAGTGTACAAAAGGGCGAATGTGCTATCGCGGGTGCAACAAATCAACACGCCGCTGCTGGTGCTGCATGGCGAACAGGACCCGCAGGTACCGCCGCAGGAGTCACAGGAGTTTGTTGCCGCGCTTAAACAGGCTGGAAAGCCTGTGAGCTACGTAACGTACCCCAACGAGGGCCATGGCTTCACGCAACCCGCGCATCGTAAAGACGCTTACGAACGACAAATCCAGTTTCTCGATGAACAACTCTTAGGCCCCAAGAGCAAGTGAGTTTGCGCATGCTTCCTTGCTGATCGAAGTGGAGTTTGACTCCCCCTGGGTGCGGCCTCACGGCTGGCCTGGGTTCGCCGTTCTCTTCGCCAAGACATACAGCGCCACGCTGAGCCGGTACGGATTTCAATAATCGAGACTGTTCTTCGCTTCCTTTGTGGGGATACCGTGAGTATGGCGATTTGCTGTATTCTGCCCGTACTTTCCAAGCCGGCATAAAGGTCCACGATGCGCTTCCTGCAATTCGCTGCCATTCTTCTGTTCGCGTCCCTTGCATCCCCCGCCCAGAACTTTCGCAATCCAAGCCGGGTGTTCACGTCGACCGATCCTTCGAGTGTGGTCGCCGGGGATATCAATGGCGATGGGCTTCCCGACCTGCTGTACGGGTACGATGTGTTTGGCAACGCAAGCCTCCATCCTCTGCTCCAAAGTCGTGGTGGCGCCTTTATTCCGGCTCCGGTCATTGCGCTCCCCGCGACGATCAATGCGAAATGCACCCTTGCGGACCTTAACGCGGACAAAAAGCTGGACCTTATCTGCATGGGCTTCGGAGTCGTCTACACGTCGGTGCAGGTTGCCGTCCTGCTGGGTAACGGAGATGGCACCTTCGGAGCGCCTGCGATCGTGACTCTTCCCTCCGGTTCGGCCTACTCCGATCTCCTTCCGGCGGCGGTTGGGGACATCAACCACGATGGTCATCTTGACATCATCTTGACCGATCCAGACACTAACCGCATCTTGCCCTTGCTAGGCGATGGAGCAGGCAACTTGGTGGTCTCTCCGACGGTCTATAGTGGGTCGGCGGCGTTGCAGATTACATTGGCCGACCTGAATGGTGACGGCAACCCGGACATGGTCGCCCAGGGCATCTACGGGAGCGTGCAGATTTACCAAGGCAACGGCGACGGTACCTTCCAAACACCGACTACGTTTTCAAGCAGTTATGGTGTTCTTGCTGACCTCGATGGCGATGGGCACCTCGATCTGGTCGGTGGTACGGCTGGTGTACTTCAAGTGTTCCATGGCAACGCCGACGGAACCTTCGCGGCTACTCCCATGGCGACCGTGGATTACACGGACGGTTCAGGCGGCGTCAATAAAACTGGTTACGGAAGCTACCTCGGTGCTTATGCCTGCCTGGACCTGAATGGTGACGGTATTCCTGATATCCTCGCCCGGGGTTACGATGGGCTGACCGTCATCATGGGCCTACCGGGCTTGCACTTTGCCAAGCCGGTGCACTACCCGGTTGCGCAGAATTTCATCGGCGACGTCGTGTTCGGTTCCAATCAACTCATCGATCTCAACGGTGACGGGCATCAGGATTTCGTCGCCATCGGCCCCGGTGGTCTCTTTATCACGTACGGCCAGGCGGATGGAACGTTCATCTCCGGCAGCGTATATGAAGCCGGCTACGTCGTCAGCCATGCCACGTTGGCGGACTTAATGAAGACAGCATTCCTGACGTGGTCACAAGCGGAGACCTCCAGCTACAGCTAAGCCTGGGCCGCGGCAACGGCACCTTTGCAGCATCCACGTCGATCCCTGGAACCGTAATGTACACGCGCAACGATTCCGACACCGCCACAGTCGTTCACGGCGACTTTAACGGAGACGGACACCAGGACATCCTCACCAACGGTACACCTGCGGTTTATACCTCCCAACCCTACCTATTTTTCGGCCATGGAAACGGCAGCTTCGGCGTTCCGATCGCGGTAATCAATGCGGCCGTCACCGTGACAACACAAGCTGCGGTAGCTGACCTTAATGGGGACGGCAAAGACGACATCGCTTCGTCTGACGGCACAACACTCAGCGTCAATCTTTCAAATGGCGACGACACCTTCCGTACGGCCCTGACTGCGCTGACCCAGATCAGCGGAGAGCAAGGTTCACATAGGGTTGCGTTCGCCGACCTGAATGGGGATGGGCTGCCCGACCTGGTCTATACAACGACCAACAACCTGGCGGTGGCAACCGGCCGTGGCGACGGCACCTTCAACCCGGCAGTCTTCTACAACATACCCGCCGTCGCTGGAGCACAAAACCGCTCGCCGGGCTCCCCCGCCATTGGAGACTTTGATGGAGACAGTCGGCTCGACATCGCCGTACTTGTTTCCACTGGGCCTGCCTACGCGCAGTCTCAAGATCCCACGCAGATTTTCACCTTCTACCGCCAGGGTTCGGCGACGAGCCTTGACGCGAACGGCTTTACCGCCGCAGTGGCGAGCCCGGTTTCGGTGCATTCATACGTGGACTTCTTCGCGGCGGATGTGGACGGGGATGGAAGGGCGGACGCGATCGCCGATGACGACGGGAACCTCTACAACGAACGCTTTGGCAACGCGATCGGTGTGTTTCTTGGCATGGCGAATCGCACCTTCAGTGCCGAATCAAACTTCGTTGCAGGCACGGGACTGGCTTCTCTGCTGATTGCCGACCTGGATCGCAACGGACTGCCGGATCTGCTCGCGGCCAACGGCGATTACAACGAACTCGGGAATTCCTTTACCGTACTGCTGAATGAAACACCCGCCGTAACGATTCCGGTCAGCCAGATCGCCACGGCAACGACCGCAAGCGTTTCTCCGAATCCGTCCACCTATGGTCAGCCGGTAATCTTCACAACGCATGTGACACCCGCAACCAGCACAGGCCTTGTTCCTACAGGAACAGTCCTCTTCACCTTTTGCCGGGGCGCAACCACCCTTGTGACTCTGGATGCTAAAGGCTCAGCCTCCTTCACCACTCCCACAGGCAGTGAAATCGCTGAACCCGTCGGGAGCTGTCCCTTCACGGCGGCCTACAGGGGTGATGCCAACTTCCTGGCCAGCATTTCGCCTTCGGAGCCATACGTTGTCACACCCGCGCCCTCCACAACAACGATCACCGCGCAGCCCGATCCCGCCTTTAGCTCACAGCAGGTGAGTCTGCGAGCCGTCATTCAAGGTGTTCCCTCTCCGACGGCCAGCCCGGTCACCGGTCAACCCATCCCGCCCGGAGTTCTCCAGAGTACGGGCACCGTTCAGTTCCTCGACGGCGGCACCGTTCTCGGATCAGCGATCATCGGTAGCGGTACTGCCACCTTCACCACCAACTCGCTCGCGGTCGGCACGCACACGATCACCGCCACGTATTCCGGCGACGCTAACCTGAGTGGATCGAGTGGAAGCACGTCCGAGGTGATCCTGCCGTCCTCGTTCACTCTTGCCCTCTCGCCAGGTTCACTGTCGTTTGAAGCGGGCAAGAACGGCTCAACCACCGTCACGCTGACCAGCCTGGGCGCCTACACCGGCACGCTGACCCTCAGCTACGGAACGCTCCCTTCCGGTATGTCCGCGAGCTTCGGCCCTGTAAGCATTCCGCTTTCTGCCGGAAAAAGCGGTACGTCTACGCTTTCCATCGGCACAGCGCTGGTTGCTATGGATCGAAGCCGGGCTGACAACCGGACACTGGCTCTCGCGACGCTCAGTCCGGCGGCCCTCGCTGGGCTTGCTCTGCTTTGGCTTCCCACTCACCGCCGCCGCCGTATCGCCCTGAGCCTTCTGACCCTGTCGGCAAGTATTTTTCTCGTCGGCGTGGTCGGATGCACCACGGTCAAGGCTCCTTTTAGCTCCCTCGCTCCCGGAACCTACACGGTCCCCGTCACAGCCACAAATCCGCTTACGCAGGATAAACAGTCGGCTAACCTCATTGTGGTGATTACGCCGTGACGGAGCATGATCCCTCTTGGGTATCGGCTCGTTCGGGCTGCCCCTGTTTACCGCGGCCGAGACAGAAAGCATGCACCTGCTTGCGACGAGATTGCGTTACACGGCAGATAGCCTGGGCGCGCTGGAGAGTTACGCAGTAGCGATGAGCTGCGGTAAGTCTTTCGTTGTGATCGCCATGCTGCTCTCCTTTTTGACCTCATACTTAAAAAGAACCGTCGAGGCAA
>CAXTRN010000137.1:1944-9958 GCA_964246645.1 uncultured Acidobacteriaceae bacterium | reverse complement strand
GCGCGCAGCCGTGCAGGAGCGCCATAGAGCGTGTCGCCCACCACCGGATGGCCGAGCGCGGCCATGTGCACGCGGATCTGGTGCGTGCGCCCGGTCTCGATGCGCACCTCCACAAAGGTGAAGTTGCCCAGGAGCCCAGGTTGTTGGACGCTGCCGATGTGCTCCAGCACGCGCCAATGACTCGTGGCCGCGCGCGCGCCGGCGTCTATCCCCAGCCGCGTGGTCATGCGAATTCGCCGCACGGGATCACGGCCCACCGGCAGGGTCACGGTGCCCTCGGCTTTGGCCAACGTGCCATGCACAAGCGCCAGATACGTCTTTTCGACCTCGCGAGCAGCGAACATTTCGCTCAGCTGGGCGTGCGTGCGATCGTTCTTCGCTACCAGCAACAGCCCGCTCGTTTCTTTGTCCAACCGATGCACA
Organism: uncultured Acidobacteriaceae bacterium; assembly: GCA_964246645.1. Classification (GTDB taxonomy): domain Bacteria; phylum Acidobacteriota; class Terriglobia; order Terriglobales; family Acidobacteriaceae; genus Granulicella. The sequence continues at coordinate 9,535 of CAXTRN010000137.1, read as the reverse complement.
ATCCCTGGACGCAAGGCTCCACCCGAAGCGGAAAGCTGCTTGCCGAAGTGAAACAAAAGCGCGTTGACCAGGGTGCCGCGATTGTGTTCCGCATTGCCGGCTCCGGCATGCACGGTCATCCCGGCGGGCTTGTCGATAACGGCGAGATCCTCGTCCTCATACGCGATAACGAGCGGGATGTCCTCGGGTTCGGCGCGCAACGGCAGAGGTTGCGGCTCGCCGTCAATCTCTAGTCGTTCACCGCCGGCCAGCTTCAGGCTCGCCTTTTCCACAATGCCGTTTACGCGTACCTGCCCATTTTCAATGAGCAGTTGCACCCGGGCGCGGCTGATCTCCGGCAGTGCCTTGGCGAGGTACGCATCGAGCCGCTTGCCGTGTGCCGCCGCGCTCGCGGCAAAACTACGGACCTCGTCCTCGATCTCGAATTCCGGCAGCTCCTCTGGGAACCGTCGGTTTTCTGGCTGGTGGGCGGCAGCGGACCCCACAAGCGGCGTCGCCGCCTCAAACTGGCCGGACATGGAAGACGAAACGTCTCCGCTCGCGAAGTTTTGCGCGGCCGCGGCCTCCTCCGCATCCCGTTCTGCCTGGCGATGGGCGCGGTAAGCCGGCTTCACCGTTTGGCGGCGCTTGCCCTTGGGAATCATGTTCTTTGAAGGCATCAGCGCACCTCCGCGTGCTGCAACGCTATCGGAGCTGCGGGTGACCGCTGCGCCGGGGCCAGCGCTGCGGGTAATTGCTGCGTCAAAGCCGGAGCTCCAAGGTCGGCTGCCGATGGCGGCGGCGTTTGCGGGAGAAGGGTCCACAGGAGCGCACCGCCCAGCATGGCGCCGAGTGCAATCCATTGACCAGGTTCAAGCCATAGCGTCACCTGATACGGCAGCGGCTGCGTACAAAAGCTCAGCCCGAAGGCCAACCCGCCACCCGCAATCATCGCCCCTGCCGCGACTCGGCCCGGCACCGAGAGGCTCGCACCGCGCCGCACCCGCTTTCGGGGCCGTGCGGCAAACCAGAGCGCACCGGCCAGGACCAACGCCGCCACCGCGCCGTACAACGCCACGGGATGCACCGGCAGATTGGAGACCCAGGGCTCATGCGCGCCCCAGGGCAGCGTGGTGGGCATGCCTGCCTCCGAGCCTTCCAGCCAATGGCCTATCTCCAGACCAGCGGCGAAAACCGCAGCCGGCGCAGCGAAAATATCCAGCATCGGCAGCAGCGCGAGATGCTTGCGCCGCAGATACAGCCAGACCAGCATCGCCGCCACCGCAAGACCGCCATAGGTAAGCGAAGGCAAGGCCAGCACCAACAGCGGATAGTGCCCAAAGGTGATGGGATCACGAAGAATCAACAACAGCCTGGACGCTGCAAAGCAACTGAGAATGGCGACCAGCCCCGCATCCCACACGGCCTCCGGATCAGGAGGGCTGAAGGCGATAGGGGAATCGAACGACTTCAAAGGGCCGAGCGATCGCCGGGAGAGCGGTGAATCGGTTCGATCCATTGCTTGCTGACGAGCGAGTCGGCGAGCCAGCATCATGCCGGCAACCATTCCAGCCGCGGCGCACAGGCCATAGGCCGTCACACGCAGCATGCCCAGCCGCAGACCTTGCCACGGCGGACCGGACCGTGCAGTACCGGACCACGCGAAAGCAAACGAGGCTAAACCAGACCAAAGCAAAACCACGGCATTGGCGGCGAAAGATGTCATGAGGAGAAAGAAAGGAAAAGTGCAGAAAAGACCGACCCACGGGGCCGTAAAGCGAAGCGCCGGTGAACCCGTCCTAAGACGGCGGGACCCAGCCGTGGCTCTTTAGGCATTCCGGACTGGCGGACGCTGCACACCGAGCCATATCTACGAGCGAGATCCCTGTTCAATGAATGTTGGTTCAACCAGCGTGGATCACCTTACCTGCTTTGCAGGCCGGTCCCTCTTCATCGGATGCTACCGGGCACGGCGCGGATGCGCAAGGGCCGGCACCTCACCCAATCGTTGCACCTCCGGGCGCTCCGGCCTTTACGTCTTCCGGCACGGCGATGCGCTCAAAATCATTGGCCAGTTTTGTAAGTGCAGCGGCTACCCCATCGCCAGCCAGCGGCTTGCCATGTCCCGGTGCCACGGTTGCTGGGTGCAGTTCCGCCAGCTTGCGCACAGAGTGCTTGGCCGCACTCCAATCCGAGGTGAAATACGCGGGCGGCCCATGCAACTCGGCCGGTTGAGAAAAGGTGGCGGCAAAGAAACTTTCCGGCTTGGTCGTGCAAAAGGCGTCTCCCACCAGCAGGGTCCCGTCACCTTTACGGAAAAAACTGACATGGCCGGGGGTGTGCCCGGGCGTGTGCAGCAGCGTCCAGCCGGGCAACTCGGCCAGGCGCAACTCCGCGCCTTCGCCCGGCAGGGGCTTCAGCCGTGAACCAAGATCGATGGGACCGCGCGGCAGCGTCGGCGAAAGCAGCGGCATCACCCCGCCGCCGGCCTTCCAGTCCGGTGCCGGGTATTCTTTGTCCCCGGTGAGGTAGGGAAACTCCAAAGGATGCGCATACACCGGCACATCCCAGGCTTCGGCGAGTTCTTTGGCTGCCCCGGCGTGGTCAAAGTGCCCATGCGTCAGCACGAGGGCATTCGGCGCCCGTCCAAAGGTGCTCTCTGCCCAGTGCCGGATGCGGCTTGCTGAAAACGGAACCGCCGCGTCGATCAGCGTCCACGTCCCGTCCTCGTGCGTCACTCCGAAGACGTTCACAAACGTGATCTTCAGCCCTTGCAGCCCCGGCGCGATCGCCTCCATGGGCACTACCTGATCGTCCGCAATCTCTACCTTGTCCATTCTGCGATCCCCCTGCGCATGGGACGCTTTTATAGCAAGGTAGATGTCCTGAGATGACAACCTGAGGCCATATGCCTGAGATCACACGCCCTAAGGCCACATGCATAGATGCGGTCGCTGAACATACTTTGTGCTCTATATGCCTTTTACCAGGTCTACTCATTTCCCAGTCCCGGCAGCGGTGCCCGTATGCCGGTAGTGGCCGTTTCTTTCTGCGCTTCACTTGCCTTGGCAAGCAGCTTTTTCAGCTTTCCTTCGACGTCGGAACCTTCGTCGATCAACACGGAGGTGAGCACGCCATCAGAATCGATTGTGAAGTAGCGAGGAATTGTCGTCACGCCGAAATTAGAGCCAAGGCGGCCATCGGCATCGCGGTACTGCGCCCACGTCATGTTGTGCTGCGCAACAAACGCCTTCCACTTTGCCTCGTCCTTGTCGAGGCTCACGCTGATCATCACCAAAGGCTGCCCGGCAAACTTCTTTGCCATGGCTTGCATATGCGGAATCTCGCGATTGCAGGGGCCGCACCATGTTGCCCAGAAATCGATCAACACCACACGTCCGCCCATGGCGTCCAGGTTGAATCGTGAGCCGTCGAGCGCGGTCACCTCAAAGGATGGCGCCATGTTGTGCAGCGAAAGCTCGGGATCGGCGGCGAAGTGCTCCGCGCGCAGCCGGGACGGATCGTTCGCGCTGATACATTGCACGCATTGCGCGAACTTTGTTTTCGCTTCGTCCATCTTGCCGAGCTGGGCGAGAACCTTGCCATCCAAAAACAGCGCCGGGGCGTTTTTCGGGTAATTACTAAGGGCTTCCTGCAACAAACCATGTGTGGCTTGCAGCTTATCCGGCTTGGGTTTGCTGCCGGCACCGTCGTAGATGGCCATTGCGTGCCGGTACTCCGCGGCTGATTTGCCGTCCGGCGTTGTCGCCATCTCTTCCATGGCGGACGCGGCATTGGCGGCGTCCTTGTATTCGGCGCTCCCCAGGGCAGCCGCGTACATTCCCTTAAGGCAGTCCAGGCATTGGCCTCCGGCGAGTTTGTTGGCTTTTTTGTAGCTGTCTGCTGCGTAAGTAAATTGACGATGGCCGATGAACTGCTTCGCCTGCGACATCGCTTCGGTGAAGCGCGGATCGGAAGCGTACGCAGGCGCGCCAGCCGCCGGTACGGTGTGGTCCTGCCCAGGCAATGGAGCAACGGACAGCAGAAGTGAAGCCGCAAGGAACACAAAGAAGAACGCACGGGATCGCATGAGGAGCCTCAAGGGAGATAGCTCATCATCGTAGCGAGGCGGCAAGCAGAGCAAGCGAAAAATCGCCTGTGTCCTAACTTGGGACACGGAGATCGTCCCGATTCGGGAACCAGCCACAGTGGTCCGAACGGAAGGCGATCGGCTCCCGCGCCCCGCAACCGACTGTAGGGCAGCTTGGTCAGCCCTCCAGGAACCCCTTCGTCAGCCCTCAAACGGAGTCGCTTGGAGCAAAAAAGCTTCCCCTAGCCGGCTTTACGTTCCGCGAGCACCTCATCGAGCATGCCCGCAAGCGAGCCCGTGCGGGTGCGCACGTTGCTTTGTGCCTGGTTCAGGCTGCCGTTCAGCGTGTCGAAGTGCGCCCGCAACGCAACCAGTTCATCCGCGATATTTAACGCCGCCAAAACGGCGACACGCAACGAATCGACCGTGGCGCCGTGGGCGGAAACGGCTCGCATCTTCTTATCGACCAGCGCCGCCAAGCGCTCGATGTACGCGGGATCGGTGCCGCGCAACTGGTATACCTGGTCGTAAATTTCCACCACCACCGCACCGGCTTCGCGCGCTGCCAACTCTGCCCGCGACAGTTCGGCCGCGGTTTTACCTACGTTTCCTTGCTCTGCCACGCTTTCCCTACCTATCCCCACTCCGGCATCCGCGTACCGGCCAGTCTTACAAAAGCTGCAACCTGTAAAAGCTCATCCGTCTATCTATTCAAAAGCTTAATAGCTCATCCATCGGGTAAAAGCTCATCCATCTGGGCGAGCATGCGCTCCACACGGCTGCGCACGGCTTCGCGCTCGCTGTGAAGGCCCTTCAACTCCGTTTGCGCTGTGCTGGTGGCTTCTTCCAGCGCAGCCAACCGCTCCTGCAGGAGGGCAATCTGGGCCTGGGCGACATTGCGTTCGGCTTCCACCGCCGAGCGCGCATCGCGCTCCCGCCGAATCATCTCGACCGCCTGCAGCACCTTGCCTTCGAGCGCTTGAAATTCATCCGCACTGATGCCGGAGCCGAGGCCCGAACCGCCCGGCGTCGCTTTTTCCTCGGTTTGCGCGGAGTCGCCTCCACCCTCGCTGTCCACGTGCGTCCTCCAGCCGTTTCCCCAGTTCCATCCCGAAACGCTGTCTTGCGAATCCAGTTTGGGAATCCCGTTGCAGTATAGCCATTCCGTCGGTGGATTCGCACGACCATACAGCCGACCGAACCAGCGCGAATGCCTCAGAGAACCGCAGTAACCCTATGAAACCCAAAGTGCGTCCTGAGTCGCTGGGACTCAGGTGGCCTGCCATCGATCGCGCAAGGATGAAAGGCCGGGGCACTCCGGCTCACGCTGGCTCACTCCCGCATCAGTCTGACTCACTCTGGCTCACTCTGGGGCGCGCTGAACGCCGCCCAGCCCCGTCCATGCGGCGACCACCCGCGCGGACCAGCCGCTGAGGTCTTCGTCGGTAAGCGTGCGCTCCGGCGATTGAAACAGGAGGCGCGTCAACAAGGAATAGCTGCCGGCTGCCACGGCTTTGCCTTTGGGGTCGCGAAAGATTTCCAGCGGCACGAGCCGCTGCAGTTCCGGAATCATGAGTGCGTGCACCGCGCCCTCGACGGCCGCCCAAGAGACCGCATCCGGGAAGATAAAGGAAAGGTCACGCTCGACCGGCTGAAAACGGGAAAGCTCGCGCAAGGCGGGCTGGCGCAAGGGCGTGCAAAACAGCAGCGCTGCATCAATGGCTGCAAACTGAGCGGATTCCCGAAGCTTGCGCGCTTCCCGTTCCGCGGCACACAGCGTGCCAAACACCGCCACAGCTTTGCCGTTCAGGGTGGCGCGCGCGCCCCGGCCGGGCTCCACCCACCGCGGCAACGGATTTTCCGCGGTGCCGGGCTCGAAACGCAGATCGCCGCTGAAGCGAGAAAAAAGCGCTTCAAGCACGCCTTTCATCTCAAAAAAGAGCGCATCCGCAGCACGGTACAAAGGACCCGCTGCCGCACCCCCCATGGCGCCCAACACCAGGGCAGGCTGCTCAAACACCTCGGTCGGCGACCCAGTAAACACCGTGCCCAGCTCGAACAAACGCCCCGCTGAAACGCCCCGGGCAAGGTTGCGCGCCAGCATGCCTGCCATGCCGGGCAGCAGCGACGGCCGCAGCATGCCGGCCTCCTCGCTCAGCGGGTTGCCCAGCGCCACAGCGCCACCGAGATGACCGGGGAGGAAAAAATCAGCTTCGGCCGCTGACACAAAGGTGGAAGAGATCGCCTCCGTGTACCCCAGCGCGCGCAGCGTGGTGCGGATGGCTTCTTCCTGCCGCCGATGGGGCTGCTCCTTCACCTCGCCTGCCCAGGCAGGCAGCGTGTTCGCGAAACGGTTGTAGCCGTAAACGCGGGCAATTTCTTCGATGAGATCGATCTCGCGCTGCAGGTCCAGCCGCCAGCTGGGCAGCCGCACAGCAAACTCCCCGGTGGTTTCGCCAAGGGGCTCCAGCACACACCCAAGAGCGGTCAGGTACTGGCTCACCATGGCCTCATTCAGCCCGGAGAGGCGCTCGCCGCTCCCCATCACCGCATCTTCCAGCGTTGTACCGAGCAGCCGCTGCACTTCAGGGACGCGCAAAACAATCCGGTCGCGGCCGGCGGTTTTTTCCGCGATGGCCGGCACCACGACGTCGGTCAAGGGGCCGGTCACGGTGCCGCCGGCCTGCTCGAGCACAAGCCCGGTTACAAAATCGTTGGCAAGCGCCGCGGCATCGAAGTCCGCTCCACGCTCAAAGCGGTGCGAAGCGTCTGTGTGCAAGCCATGGCGTCGCGAACTGGCGCGGATGGCTGCGGGGTCGAACCATGCGGCCTCGACCAGGATGTTTTTCGTCGCCTCCGTCACCCGTGAATCCCAACCGCCCATCACGCCCGCCAGGCCGAGCGCTTTCCGTTCATCGGCGACCACCAGGTCATCGGGGGTCAGCGTGCGTTCGGTGCCATCGAGCAGCCGCAGCCGCTCACCCGCATGGGCGCGCCGCACCGCGATCCCGCCTTCAAGGGTGTCCAGATCGAAGACATGGGTGGGCTGCCCCATCGCGAGCCAGCCAAAGTTGGTCGCATCCACCGGTCCGGAGATGGGCTTCTGCCCAAGCACCGCAAAAAAGTCCGCGATCTGCCCCGAAGCAGGCATCACGGAAACCCCGCGGATCACCCGTGCCGTAAAACGCCCGCAAAGATCCGGGGCGTCGATCTGCACAGGGAAGGGATCACCGGGAGCCGCCCTGATCGCCGGCAGCGGCAGGTTCGGTAGCGGCACGTCATAGATCGCCGCCGCTTCGCGCGCGACGCCGTAGTGGTTCATCGCGTCGACCCGATTGGTGGTGATGTCCATTTCAAACCGCGAGCCACCGCACGATGCGGGAAAGATGCCTTCGACCGCAATGCCGCGCAGGGTCAGGTCCTCGGCCAGTTGTGCGTCCTCGACCGGCAGCGCGGGCAGGTAACTGCGCAGCCACTTCGTCAAAATATCCAAAGCTCAAACTCCACAAGTCTCAATTACTG
>CAXTRN010000137.1:0-1844 GCA_964246645.1 uncultured Acidobacteriaceae bacterium | reverse complement strand
CGCAGCCACTTCGTCAAAATATCCAAAGCTCAAACTCCACAAGTCTCAATTACTGGCCGTGCCTCGCTGCAGGTACACGCCCGACGGACAGCAACCGCGGCTTTGCTGCCCGCCGCGAAAGGCTCGATACGCCGGCAGCACAAATTCCTGCCCAAGGGGGGCGCGGAACCAAACTTCAGGAGCCAAGGTGCACTCGACCGCGAAGTTTTGGCAACGAGGCCATCCGCTTCATTGTATGTAAGTCCGATGCGCCGAAGAAGTTTATGCGGCTCCCATTGCTGCGCTGCGCGCGGGAAATGCTTATTCCGCGTGCGGCGGCGGCAGTTCCGGACCCGTAATCCCGAGCGGCAGTTTTTCGCTGCGTGCACCAATATTGGGAGGCGATCAGCGCAGCAAACTGCACTTCCCTTGGAGAAACTGGATCTCATCAATAAATGACGATGATCACAGTGCCCGCAGCTTTCGCCGCCTCGCGCACGCGCTCCATCGGGGCATTTGTCACAAAGTTAGCAAAGTTAACATTTCTTGTTAATTTCGCTAATTTTGTCAATTTACACGAACTGTTCCAAAAATCGCAGATCGCCTCCGTACAACAGGCCGATGTCGGCAATGCCGTAGCGCATCATAGCGATGCGGTCGACGCCCATGCCGAAGGCAAAGCCGGCGATGTGGCGCGTGTCGTACATCGGCTCGCGGCCGAGCGCGATCCTTTGCCGGTCCACCGCCGCAAACACATGGGGGTCGACCATGCCGCAGCCCAACAACTCAATCCAGCCGGAGTGCTTGCACTTGCGGCAGCCCCGACCGTTGCAAAACGGACAGGAAATCTGCACATCGGCGCTGGGCTCCGTGAACGGAAAAAAAGAGGGGAAAAACCGCGTTTTGACCGCTGAACCGAAGAGCGCCTTCATCGCATGATCGAGCGTTCCTTTCAGGTCGGAAAAGGTGATGTTCGTGTCCACGCACAGGCCTTCCACCTGGTGAAAGACGGGCGAGTGCGTCGCGTCGGCGGCATCGTTGCGGTGCACCTTGCCGGGGATCACCCCACGCAAGGGCGGGGCCTGGGCGAGCATGGACCGAATCTGCACAGGCGAGGTGTGCGTGCGCATCAAGAGCCGGTCGCGCAATGGTTTCGCGTCCTGCTCGGCCACCACCAGTGTGTCTTGCGTGTCGCGCGCGGGGTGGTTAGGCGGAAAATTGAGGGATTCGAAGTTGTAAAAATCCGATTCCACCTCCGGTCCCAAGGCAACCGAGTAGCCGAGCTGCTCGAACACCGCCACAATTTCAGCCATGGTGCGGATGAGCGGGTGCTCGGCGCCGAGACGAGGGGCCGTGCCGGGCAGTGACCAATCGAGCACCTCGCCCGCAACCGGGGGTGCGACCCGCGGCTGTGCGCCTGCGGCAACGAGCGCCTCGATCTCTTCTTTCAGCGCGTTGAAGCGTTGCCCGATCAGCCGCTTCCCTTCCGGGGGCGCTGCCTTCAGCCAGCTATCGGCGATGGCTTTCAAACGGCCCTGCTTGCGTCCCAGCCATTCCAGCCGAAAGGCTTCCGGTTCAACCGCAGCCGCTATCGCGGCACGGGCCTCGGCAAGCACCGCCGCGAAGGCCGCGTCCAACGAGGCTTCTGCAAAATCAAGCAATTGCGGTATGTGGGTTACGTCCATCAGTCTCAAGCGGTCTCAACGATCTTGAACAGTCTCAAACAGCGAGCTTCCTTCTCGCTCGCCCAGCATACTATCCTTGCTGACGCTGCAAGGAAACAGCCGGTTCATCCCGAAGTTCCGACGGACGGCACGCCACGGGGGTGGGGGGGCTCACCGGGGAAGGATTGTGGGGGGATAGAT